>CANENS010000001.1 GCA_947428935.1 uncultured Candidatus Saccharibacteria bacterium
CATTATTGCGCTTAAAAAAACTTTTTTCATCATCCTCCTGTTTGTATGACCTTACCTTTATTTATAGCGCATAAGGCTGGAAAAGTCTAGATTATTCTTAGCCTATTTGTTTGAAAATTTGATAGAAAAGGCAGCGGAAGTATCTGAAACGTTTATACTTGTTATTACTGTCTATGCTCGAGCAGCGGAGGGGGAAGGCATGCCACCGCGTATTACTATACGATGAATTGACGCCGGAAACATCGATATCTAGATTGTGGGAGTAATTTGTGTCTGAGGTGCTAGCTCTAGACGACCAACCATATCCAGCGATTCCGGCATATCTATGGCGAGCGTTATAAATACTAGCATACCCGCTGCGAACAGGCTGTTTTTTAGGCCAGAATTAGGATTTTTGATAAAATAATATAAATGGTATTGACAAAATACTGTATCTGTGCTACAATAGGGATAAGCTGCGTGACCGGCTAGTTTTGTGGTGCTGATTGTGCGTTATTTCTGTAGTTTTAGAATTTGTTTGTGGCGTTTCTGCTTATGGCGTGGATGATGGGAGTAGGAATGTTTGATTTCGCTGACGAAACGGTGAAAAGCTTGCGGTGTGAGCGCAGGGAATTCATAAGCGGATTTTGCTGACCAATACCAGATTAAAAAGATGTTTTTGACAATTTCGGGCAAAAGCCGATCGCGGGTGATAAAAGCTAGTTCGGTTGTCCAGCCGTCGGAGCGAAATTGCTGATAGATTTTGGCAGGTTGGAGCTGTTCGATCGATTGATAGATGAGGGCTTTTGGGTCTTTGATTTCGAAGTTCTCGAATTTTAGTTTGGGCAAGAAATGTTTTTCAGGGAGAGCGGCGGTGATCATAGCGACACCGTATTCGTAGCCGACGTGCTTGGTCATATAGCCGCCGGCGCCCCAGTAGAGCCAGTTATTTCGCATAGTTTCGAGAGCGTTGCGGCCGTGCATGAGGCCCTTGATCGGCTCGCCGAAGAATTTGACCATTTCTTTATTGGTCATGAGATCTTCTTTGGCATCGGAGAGTGGGAAATGATGAGCAGGCGTAAGCGCATCGGTGACTTTGTGGGCTAGCCAAGCCGCTTCAAAGGCAGCGCGTTCGGGGTTGTGATCTTTGAGCGCAGTAATTAAGTTGTGATAATGATCGAGAATTTGGACGATTAGGACCTCGCCATTTTTTCCATCGAACATATGCGAAGGGTCGTCCGCACCGGGGCTTTTGCGTTTGAGCCCGTCGGGACCGCGCGTGCCCTCGAAATGTAGAATCTCTTTGGTGGTAGGGAAGAAAGTCTCGCGGGGCAGAAAAAAGCCGAGCATCTGGCGCGCTGATTTGTCGAGCTGCTGATGCGTACCGATCACTTTACCGGTGAATTTTGAGTTTTTGATTAGAGTAGTGGTGGCAAACATTAGTTCAAAGTCGTAAGTTGTTGATACTTTTGGGTGCGTGAGGCTAACTCTGGATATTGTAACATATTCTCTGGATTTTTCGCAAATTCGGAGGCGTGATTGCTGGCTTGAGCGATCAATTTGGTGTCGCTCAGATTGGCAACTTGGAGATTGAGCGCGCCGTGCTGGAGTGAGCCGTAAATTTCGCCAGGGCCGCGAATTTTAAGATCAACTTCGGCGAGGTGAAAACCGTCGGTGGATTTTTCCATTTCCTTGAGACGCTTGGTCGGCTTTTCATCGGTGGTGAGTAGATAGCAATAAGCGGCTTGATCGCCGCGCCCGACTCGCCCGCGGAGCTGGTGTAACTGGGCTAGGCCGTAGCGTTCGGCGTCTTGGATAATCATCATATTGGCGTTTGGAACGTTGACGCCGACTTCGACCACGGTGGTAGAAACTAGGATTTGGATCTTGTTGGCCGCGAAATCGTTCATGATCTGTTCCTTTTCCTCGGGCTTCATTTTGCCGTGGAGGCATTCGACGCTGTATTTCGGAAAAAGTTCTTTTAGCTTTTTGAGTTGAGTTTTGACGGCGGTGGCTGGCATGACTTTTGATTCTTCGATCAGTTGGCAGATCCAGTAAATTTGCTGACCTTTTTCGAGCATTTTGCGCATTTCGGGATAGAGTTCGTCGGCCTGCTCGAGCTCAGAGAGGATTTTGGTGGTGATTGGCTGGCGTCCGGCCGGGAGCTCATCGAGTAGCGAAGAGTCGAGATCACCGAAAATGGTTAGCTGCAGCGAGCGGGGAATCGGAGTGGCGGTCATGGAGAGCAGGTGCGGCGCAGTGTTTTTGGGAGATTTAAGTAGAAGTTTATGGCGTTGGTTGACGCCGAAGCGATGCTGCTCGTCGATAATGCAGAAAGCGAGCGATTTGAAAGCGGTATCATCGGTAATCAGGGCGTGGGTGCCGATCACGAGGTCAATCTCGCCGTTTTTAATCTGATTCTTGAGTCGGCGTTTGTAAGTGGTGGCGCCGGTTAGCAGGGCCATACGTGGCAAATGGAGGCGGTTTTGGGCCGATTTGTTGCTTGAAGGCGTTCCTTGGCCTCTTGGTGGGTTTTTGGTGTTAGCCTTGGTATGAGAGCGGTCTGAACCTGGAGTAGCTTCAGAAGCGTTTCGGAGGGCTCCAGCAGGTATTTTAGTGGTATTTTCGGCATTTTTAGCGCGAACGGCTTGGAGACGTGCTAAATTGGCCTTTCTGACCGCCGTAAATAGCTCTAGGAGGCCTTCGTAATGTTGAGTGGCCAAGATGGCGGTTGGTGCTAGTAGGGCCACTTGATGCCCGTTTTGAGCAGCCTGGGCGGCTGCTAAGGCTGCCACTACGGTTTTGCCAGAGCCGACGTCGCCTTGTAGCAGGCGATTCATCGGCAGTTCGCGCTCCAGTTCTTGGAGAATTTCCCAGGTGGCTCTGCGCTGGGCGCTAGTGAGCTGAAAGGGTAGGGCGCGTACAATGGCCTGAGTAGCGCGAGAGTTAAAGGCGAGCGGAATCGATTGAAGGCGGCGATTTTCTTGCTTGTTGAGTTTGGCGGCCAAAATTAGCTCAAAAAGTTCTTCGTAGGCTAGATATTTGCGACCGGTTTTGGTGTCTTCGGGGTTTTCCGGAAAATGGAGAGCAAAGAGAGCTTCGGCACGACTACCTTTTCTGACGAAATCGGGTTTTTCGGTTGTAAAAGGTAGTAAATCGGGAATTTTGGCGAAATCGGGCCGCAGTTTTGCCATAATTTTGCGAAAAGTTTCTGGTTTGAGCGAGCTTTTTTGGCCGTAAATCGGCTGAAAACTGGCATCGGAACGCTCAGCGACGTCTTGCACTAAGGTGGCAGAAGGTGAGGTGAGCTGATAACGACCGCTTTTGAGTTCGTATTTACCAGTGAAATAATATTCTCGATCTTCGGAAAATTGGCGTGCGCGATAGGGCTGATTAAACCAAACGGTACGTAAAGCGCCGGTGTCGTCGCGAATGGTGCCTTGGGTGATAGTGAGGCGTTTTTTGTTGGTGCGGATGACGTGGAGTTCACTGATTTTACCACGGATCATGACTTTGCCGGGTTGGAGCTCGGAGATGGGAATGGTGGCTTGGTAATTTTCGTAAACGCGGGGCAGCATATAAAGAAGATCGCCGATAGTTTTGAGATTTACCCGCGCTAGAGCTTCGGCGGTGCGCGGACCGACGCCTTTGATAGTTTCGACCGATGCAGACAGATCCATGTTATGTATTGTATCACGCTTATAGCCGTCGAGGAGGGAATGATTTTTCGCAGCGGGGTTTATGATCCATACCCAAACAAATTGCGGGTTTTTGGGGTCGGAGGCTATATGTGGTTAAAATCGGTAAGTTCAAACCGCGCTCTTTATAGCATGTTTGATCAAATAAAAGTTCAAGTCAATAGTACTAGTTTCGGACGCTATACCGCCTTCCCCCTCCGCTGCCTAGCTAGATAAGTAATAAAGTATAAACGTTTTGGTTTGGGAATTAGCCCATTTGTCTGAAATAAAAATATAAGTAATTAGTAATTGGGTAAGAAACTTTGTCGTATAATCTTTTGTTTAGGGCTATTGGCAGCGATGTCTATACTTCTAGTGCTTGTTCCGCGAAAATGTTTTCAAAAAGAAAAATATGCTATAATGGGGTGAATTAGGAGGATAGAAATAAATGGCGAGTATAAAGCGTAAATATATTGATAGCCACTGGTTGGTGTTTATGTTTCAGGGTGCGATTGCATTGCTATTTGGGTGTTTGACACTCTTTGTGGGCGATTACAATTCGTCATATCTGATTCCGATGATTGGGATTTCGCTGGTGTCGTTGGCGGTGGTGGAGTTGGCGAATTCGACACGACGTCGGTATTATCGACATGGCTGGTTGGTCTCGCTCCTCGTGGCAATTTTTGATGCGGCGGCGGGTGTACTGTTGCTTTTCATGGCGAACCAGCCGATCGTTTGGCATATGGGTATTATTGCGGGGTATACTGCTTTGAGGGGCGTTTTCGAGATTGTTGTCGGCTTTCAGACGACGATCGACCCGACCGATCGGTTTATTTGGGTGCTATGCGGGATGTGTGGCGCAGTGTTCGGTTTTGTGATCTTTAATTCGGGAGAATTGGCGAGCGTGGATTATATTCGCTTTTTTGGTGCGTATATGCTGATTTTGGGGGTTTCTAGTTTGATTTATGGCGTACACAATCGAGCACAAAAGATAGAAGATCATGAGGCACGCTCAGCAGTGGCCCGTAAATCTCGTAAAACGAGCGCGCGGAAGTCGGTTGCGAAAGAATAGGATTTTGAGGGCTGTACGTAAATGCTTAAAGAATTCTTAGCTTGTTGGACGCGAAAATAGTCGAAAAGAACTGAACCGTGTTATAATGCGTACTATAACAATAAATTGATGTTTTAGATCCTAGAAGGAGATTTTATGACTTATCGCAAGCCAACTAAAGCCGTAATTACAGATGCCGGTTTTGCTAGTCGTTTTTTGCCAATTACGAAAACGATCCCAAAGGCTATGTTACCTCTTGGAAATCGGCCAATTATGCAATTTATCGTCGAGGAATGCGTCGAGGCTGGAATCGGAGAGATTATCATCGTAGCGACTTGTGAAGGCAAGCCGATTTACGAGGACTATTTTTCGAATGCTAATACTAAGATTCGCAAACAATTAGCCTCGCAACAAAAGCATGAGCGTTATGAGTCGATTCAGCGAGTTTTGGATTTTCCAAAAATTACGGTGATTGAGCAGGATCCGGCTTATCCTTATGGAAATGGCTCGCCGATTGCTTCGGCGCATAAGTTTATTTGTGATGACGAGGCTTTCGTGGCGATCTATTCGGACGATGTGGTGCTGGGCGCATCGGATGTAAAAACACTGATTGATTCTTACGAAAAACATCCGGATGCGAAGGCGATTATTATTGCGCAGGAAATGCCGCGGGAAGTTTTGGATAAATATGGGATTATCAAACTGGCGGACGAGCAGAAAATGACGCTAGGCAATATCATTGAAAAGCCAAAAATCGAAGATGCGCCGTCGAATTTGACTTCTTACGGCCGTTATCTTTTGACGCCGGAGGTGTTCGAGTATTTGAACCCGAAGAATACGGGGCTAGATAACGAACTTTGGACTGTGGATGCGATTACCGGGATGGCGGAAAGCGGAGAAGTGATCGTGGAGAAGACGCGAGGGCAGTGGATGACGACTGGTGATCCGAAAAATTATTTTATGACATATTTGAAATATGTGCTTGAACACGAGTCTTATGCGGAAGATGTTAAAAAATATCTTGAGGAGGTGGGAATATGAATATAGCAGAATGGATTTTGGTGGTGTTTTTGTCAGTGGCGTTGTTGGTTTTTTTGGTAATCGGCATAATTTTGCTTTTGAAGTTGATTAGGTTGGCGGATGAAGCGCAAAAGATCGTGATGACGGGGCAAGGGATTGCTGCGAAGGCAGATGATATTGTTGATAATGTGAAGGGGATGACTTCGGTGGGGGGTATCGTGAAGACCTTTGCTAACCGAATTGTTGAAAATCAACAACGGCGTTATGCTGAGGAGGATGCGGCGCGCGCAGCGGCCGAGGCCGAAGCAAAAGCGGAGGCGAAGCAACGCGCTGCGGATGAGGCCATGATTAGGGAAGCTTTGGCGAGAATGGAAGCCGAGCGGATTAAGACAGAAGGCGAGGGGATTTATTCAGAAACCAAAAACAGTAAGATACGCAAGAAGTTGAAGAGTAAGAAGAAGGATAATGATAAAAATAAAAACTGACTGTGGGGTTGTGGTTTTGGGTTGGTCTTTGATGTCGACCTCTGATTCACTCGGATTCGCAAGTTTTGGCATATTAAAATAAGTAAATATGCAACTACAGATCTAGCCGAAACTAGCAGCTTAACCTCTATTGTAGCACAGATTATGATATTTGTCAAGAGTAGTTTTGTGTTTTTTGTTTTTTGATCCGTGGGGAGTAATAATAGAAGACAGTGACACACTAAGTGATAATTATGATAAACATTAAGCTTTCACTCATTAGTATACGTTTCTTCTAGTCACTGCCTTCTATTATTACCCCCCGCATCACAACTTAAAACTCAAGCATAAAAACAATTTATGCTTATTCCATACATTATTACTGTCTATGCTCGAGCAGCGGAGGGGGAAGGCATACCAGCGATAAGCGTTGCTGGACGGGTTGACACCAGACGCATTGAAGTGGAGGTCGTATGCGTAATGAATGTCAGAAGGATAAGTCTGTGATGACCATCCGTAACCGTCGACGCCAGCATATAATATTTGACCGCGGTCGATCAGTACTCGCCCGCTGCGAACGATGTTCGGTTTTTAGATTTTACCATCAAAATTTAGTACTGGCCGTAGAGCGCCCAGTTGTTCCAAAGTTTTTGCTGAGAATATGCGGTGCTTGAATGATTTGAATTACTGAAGATTTGAGAGGTAGTTTTTGCAAGTATTTATTAGTGTGAAGTCATGAAGGGAACGAAAATGTTTAGAAGTTGTTGTTGGTTCAGAAAAGTATGCTATAATGGGGGGAGATAAGCGAGGAAAAATAATGCCTGAAATTAAACCAACTGAGGTTGAGAGTACAGCAAGTATAAAAGTCGTTGGCGTTGGCGGGGCTGGTGGGTCAGCGGTTGACCGAATGAAAGAGATTGGACTTGGTGGTGTTGATTTTGTGGCGGTAAATACCGATGCGCAGGCTTTGCATCATTCGACGGCGGATATTAAAGTGCATATTGGCCATGGTTTAGGTGCTGGTGGCGATCCGGATAAAGGGCGTGAAGCGGCTGAATCGGGGCGTGAGGCGATTGGTAAGGCGCTCGAGGGTGCCGATATGGTATTTATTACTTTGGGGGCTGGGGGTGGTACTGGTTCGGGAGCTGGACCGATTGTGGCGGAGGAAGCGCATGGTCGAGATATTTTGACGGTTGGTGTGGCGACTAAACCTTTTACTTTTGAGGGTGCGAAACGCCGGGAGAATGCTGAACGGGCGATCGAAAGTTTGTCTCGAAACGTCGATGCTTTGATTACGATTCCGAATGATCGGCTTCTGCAAACGATTGATCCTCGTACGCGTCTGGAAGATGCTTTTAAAATCGCGGATGATGTTTTACGTCAGGGAGTGCAGGGAATTTCTGAGCTGATTACCGAGCATGCTTTGATTAATCTGGACTTTGCAGACGTGAAGTCGATTATGAAAGATGCCGGGTCGGCATTGATGGGGATTGGGCGAGCGTCGGGTGATAACCGTGCAGTTTTGGCGGCGCAGCAGGCAGTTGAATCACCAATTATTGAGGTGAAAATTGATGGTGCGAGGGGCGTTTTGTTCTCGGTGGCGGGTGGTTACGACATGTCGATGAGCGAAATCCAGGAAGCGGCCGAAGTAATTACTGGTGCGGTGGCGCCAGATGCGAATATTATTTTTGGCGCTTCGATTAGGCCGGAGCTTGAGGATGAGATGGTGGTGACGGTGGTAGCAACTGGTTTTGATTCGGAGTATTATCGTAAACTAGATTTGGAGCGTTCGGCTTTTGAGCCACAATCGGTGATTTCGGCGGCGCCTACTGTGGGTAGTGTCTTGAGCCAGCCGGAGCCGACGCCAGTATCTCATAGCATGATGACGCAAAGTGCAGGTGTGCCTTCGATGACGAATGACTTTGAGGCGGTTGCTAATAGTATGCCGGTTGGTGAGTCTTCGGTTAATGTGGGTGCGCAGGGTCTGGGTATGTCTTCGGGTCAGGCATCTTCGGACTTTACTTCCGAGAATCGTTCAAACATGTGGGATTCTATTCGTAACGAGGCGGCGGAGGAAGACTTGGATGTGCCGCCAACTTTGCGTGATCGCTTGAGAGGAAAGGGTTAGGCGAGGTTAGTGCTGAAGGCGTTTATAAAAACTGTGGTAAAGGAGGGGCGAGCGTATGATACTTCCTCGTATTGGCGATAGCAAGGTTTTGGAAAGTCGAGAAACCGATGATGGCACTACTATCCGTCGTCGTCGGGTTGGTGGGGATGGGCGAAGATTTACGACTTATGAACGGATAGAAGTGCCTCAGTTGAAAGTGCGGAAAAGTTCTGGTAAGCGGGAAATCTTCGATCGTGATAAGCTTTTGACGTCGGTGAAGCGAAGCGTGGGGAAGTTTATGGAGTCTGAGCTTGAAGTGGAAGACGTGGTTGATAAGGTCGTAGGGCTGTTGCGCGAGCGGAATGATGAAGAAGTGGATTCGCAGCAAATTGGTGACACTGTCTTGGAAGTCCTGGCAAACAGAAACGAGGTTGCTTACGTGCGGTTTGCTAGCGTTTTTTTGCGTTTTAAAACTTTAGATGATTTTGAGCAAATATTAAGAGAACAAAAGAGGAAGAAAGCATGAGAATTGTTTGCATAGGTCGTGAGGCGAGTGATTATGGTCGATCGATTGGGGAGTGGATACGTGAGTTTGAGCGACGCACTGGTAGCGCGATTGAGAATGTTGATCCAGACTCAAGCGAAGGCGAGAGTTTGTGTCGGACGTACGATGTGGTTGAATATCCTACTATTATGGCGCTGGGCGATGAGGATGGTAGCTTGAAGGCGATGTGGCGCGGGCGGATGTTGCCAACTTTTGATGAGGTGGCTTATTGGTTGAATGCTTAGATTGCGGTAGGAGTTTTTCGATTGATTGAATAGGACTATCTGAAGTGATATAGTGATCGCAGTGAACAGCTTTGATTTCGTGATAGTGCCCGGTTTCTGATTTTCGTGATTCAAAAAACTGCTGATTTTTTGATGAAAATTACATCTTACTATTGAATGCTGGTCAAATAGTGTATCGAAATAGAGTTTGATTGAGCCGAGTTTTTGCATTCAGCTCTCGATACTATTCCTTGACAGTTATGAGCCGTATTATATAATGGTTATTATGAAGTATCAATCAGGGAAGCGACGACGAGCGGCGGAATATGAAAAGGCGCTAGTTGAATGGTGGAAGAAAAACAAAACTTTTGAGAAATCAGTGGAACAGCGATCTGTAGATGATTCTTATGTATTTTATGATGGCCCACCATTTATTACGGGTATGCCTCATCACGGTACTTTGCTTTCGAGTATTGTGAAGGATGCGGTGCCGCGGTACTGGACTATGCGCGGAAGGCGCGTGGAGCGGCGTTGGGGTTGGGATTGTCATGGGCTACCGGCCGAGAATTTTGTGGAAAAACAGCTGGGAATTACGGATCGTCGCGAAATTGGCACAAAATGGAGTTTGGAAGACTACATTTTGAAAGCTAGAGAAAGCATGGTGGCGAATTCGGAAACGTGGGAAGGAACGATTGATCGGATTGGGCGCTGGGTGGATTTCAGGGGTGCATATCGAACCATGGATAAGGATTTTATGGAGTCGGTGTGGTGGGCGTTTAAAAAGCTCTATGAGGCAGGGAAGATTTACGAAGGGCGGAAGGTTTTGATGTATGATACGAAGTTTGCGACGCCAGTAAGTAAGTCGGAAGTGACGATGGATAATGACGCGTATCAGACCGTGACGGATCCGTCGGCTTTTGTGAAGTTTAGATTGAAGGACTCGTCTTTTTTGCGAATTGCGCTGTCAGATTCTCCAGTCCGCAGTCACCGTATCTTAAATACGGCTCCTTTGCGAGCTTCAAATCCTCTTAGTACTTCATCAAAAAATACTTCGTCTGATGAATTAGAAAAATCTCGGGTTTATTTATTGGCTTGGACGACAACGCCGTGGACTTTGCCAGCGAATATGGCGCTGGCGGTTAATCCGGAGATGGAATACGTTGCGGTGAAAGTTTGGGCGCCAGATGGGGTAGAAGTTAAGGTGCCGCAGCCGGAGATTATGATTCTGGCGAAGAGCCGACTTGAGCAAGTTCTTGAGGGGGTGAATTATGAGATTATCGAGGAGGAGATTAAGGGGGAAGAGCTGATAGGCTTGACATATGAGCCGATCTGTGCTACAATAGAGGAAGAAGCTAAGTTGAAAGACACTTGGACTGTTCTTGCTGGGGATTTTGTGTCTGATGCGGACGGTACGGGCATTGTGCATATTGCACCAGCTTATGGTGAAGATGACTACCGATTGGCACAGGCGAATAAGGTAGATTTTGTGGATGTGCTGGATGAGTATGGTTATTATGATGAAAAAACGACGGAATGGCTGTATAGTATCGGAGTGAGAGATACGGATGAACGAGGAATTGAGATCTGGGCAGGTAATAAATTTATTGCGAAGTGTCTAGAAGAAAAGGGGACTGTCTGGAAGATTGAGTATATCAAACATGAGTATCCCTTTAATCCGCGGTCGAAGCAGCGAATTATGTATCGGGCATTTCCGAGTTGGTTCTTTGATGTGCAGGGGCAGAAAGAGCTAATGCTGGAACAAAACGAGAATATTAATTGGTCCCCAGGATATTTAAAGCATGGTAGATTTGCGAAAAACATTGAGCAGGCGCCAGATTGGAATCTTTCGCGAGATCGTTTCTGGGCGACGGCAATGCCAGTATGGAAGGGCGAGAAGACTGGGGCTGTTGTGGTAATGGGGAGTTATGATGAATTAGAGAGGTACTCTGGTAAGAGGCTGGAAGATTATCACCGGCCATGGGTAGATGAGGTAGAATTTGATGCTCCTGTAAAAAAAGAGAGAAAATTAACTGATATAAGCATTGATGAAAATTCAAGAATATTGTTTGTATGCTTTGGCAATGTGAACCGCTCACAGACAGCGAAAGTTTTGTATAACAGGATGAATGGTAAGAAAAAGGCAGAGAGTGCTGGGCTAGATGTTGAAGATGGGGAGGGTCCTACGGTTGCTTCTTGGGGTGAAACTTGGGCAAAAAAACTTGGAATTGAATCTTATCAACCTAAGGCGCAGATTTTGCTATTGGACGAGTATGGTATAGATATTGCGAACGAGCCACGTATGCGAATGACGCCAGAGTTGTTGAATAAATATGATTTAGTGGTGAATATTGCCGAAAGATCACAAACTCCGGATTGGTTAAGGGGAAAAAACGTCATTTGGTGGGATGTTAGTGACCCAGGTTTGGCAGAAACTGATGAGGCGAAGATGCTGCAGACTAAGTTTGCGATGCATGAGATTGAGAAGCGGGTGCGGGAGTTGGTTGCTGGCGAAGTAATCGATAATATGATTGATGATCCAGTGGAGATAGATCATTTTAAGCGGATTGATAAAGTGCTAGATTGTTGGTTTGAGAGCGGTTCGATGCCGTTCGCACAATTACACTATCCATTTGAGAATAAGGAGAAGTTTGAGCGGAACTATCCGGCGGATTTTATCGTGGAATATGTTGGGCAGGTGCGAGCGTGGTTTTATTACGTGCACTGCGTGAATAGTACATTGGCTAGTATCGGCGCTTTTGATAATCAGTCACCTTCCGCTTCTCCTTCTTCATTGAGTCTGGCTACTTCTCAAAAGCGGTTTGAGACATCTGCAAGAGAGCAGTTAAATGCATTCAAGAATGTGATTACGACGGGGACGCTGGCGGGGAACGATGGGCGCAAAATGTCGAAGTCGCTGGGGAATTATACGGACCCGAATGTATTGATGGATCAGTATTCGGCGGATGCGTTGAGGTTTTTGTTATTAAGTAGCCCGGTATTAAGTGGCGAAGATTTTGCGCTGACAGATAAGGATGTGAGTGACGTGAATCGGAAGCTCGCGATGATTTGGAATGTGTATGATTTCTTCACGACGTATGCGGAAGTTGATGGGTGGAACTCGCCGGAATTGCCAGGGAATTGGGGTAAGGATTTGGAGAACCCACTTGATATTTGGATTATTGCGCGGCTACATGAATTAAAGCGGGATGTCATGGCTGGGATGGAGGAATATAATATTCCGCGAGCGCTTTCTGGTGTGTTTCTGTTTGTGGATGATTTGTCGAATTGGTTTGTGCGGCGAAGTCGGCGGCGTTTTTGGAAGTCGGAGGACGATGGAGACAAGGCGGAAGCGTATTGGACTTTGTGGAAAGTATTGACGAATTTGGCGAAGATTTTGGCGCCGTTTACACCGTTTTTGGCAGAAGAATTGTGGCAGAATTTGACTGGGGATTGGCAGCCGGAAAATAGCGTGCATTTGCAAGACTTTCCGACCACGACTGAGATTGATGAGCAGTCTCAGAAAATATTGGATGAGATGGCGCGGGTGCGCGAGGTGATTCAGGAGGGGCTGATGCTGAGGATGCGGAAGAGCGAGACGGAAGCACAGGTGAAAGTGCGGCAGCCGTTGCAGAAACTGGTTTACGCTGGCGAAAAACTTTCGGATTGGAGTGAAGAAATCGTGAAGGAAGAAGTGAACGTGAAGACTGTGGAGCGCGGCACTGAAACCTGGATTGATAAGGAAATTACTGAAGAGCTAGCAGAAGAAGGGTTTGCGCGTGAATTGATTCGCGCGATTCAAAGTGCGCGCAAGAAGGCGGATTTACAGGTCGATGATCGTATTTGTTTGAGCGTGAGTTGCGAAGTTCCGCAGAAATGGGTTGAGATGGTGAAGAATGAAGTTTTGGCCACGGAGATGATTCGGGATGGAAATTTTACTTATGATGAAATCGTGAAGGTGAATGGTCAAAATGTGACCGTTTCTTTGGAGAAAGTTCAGTGAGGATTTGGGTTTACTGAGCCTTGGGGGCTAATCTGGTCTCTAGGGTTAGGTATCCTCGTATAAAAAATCAATAAAATCACAACTACAGATCTAGCCGTCGCGAGCAGCTTATCTCTATTGTAGCACAGATTATGATATTTGTCAAGAGTATTTTTTTGATATTTTTAACATTAAACAACGTTATCAATGAAAAGATTATATATTGTTACTGTCTAGCTAGGCAGCGGAGGGGGAAGGCGTTATGGCGAACGGCGCCGTTAGACGGTACGACGTCAGTTTTGTCAAAACTGAGAATATGGGTGCCATTAGGGCTAGAAGTATTAGCTCGTGATAAGAGCCCAAATCCCCAGCTTCCTGCAGCTTTCAACTGACCATCACTAATACTAACGCTCCCGCTGCGAAAAACAAAACATTGTGATGACGAAGGGATTGCCAGGGGGATTTATGGTGTCTTTGGGGTCGCTATTATGACAGTGCGGCGAGCTATGTAATGAGCCGCTTTTTAATCCGCTTTTGACTATTTTTATATGATGTGATAAACTGGAGTAAAGTAGCTAGAAAGGTTTTTAAATATGGGTGAGAGCAAAAATAAACCTAATCAAGAGCAGATGCTGTTATCGTTTATTTCGAAGATGATGGCGGATAAAGGGCTAAAGCTGAGTGCGATGCAGGAGCAACAGCTGAAAGCGCGGCTTTATGATAAGCTAAATGAGCAGATTCAGCAATCTTTGGTGCGGGCGTTGCCGAATGATAAATTGGCTTTGTTGGATAAGTTGCTTGATGATGATTTGCCGGACGAGGTGATTGAAAAATTCTTTGCGGAATCGGGAGTGGATATGCAAGCGGCAGTGGCGCGGGCGATGGAAGATTTTCGACAAGCGTTTTTGAACGAAGGAAAAAATACGAATAAAACAGCAGGTGAAGTTCAAAAGTCTGGTCAGGAAAATAAGGCTCAGGAGGGGCAAAGCGCAAATAAAGCGGCGGGTGGCGTTGCGAATGTTGATGCGCAAAAACAAAATGTTGAAACAAAACCGACAGTAATGGGCGGAGGGTCGGTGAGAAAAATAATTCCGATCAACAAGGAAGGAGGTGAAGCTTAGGATGGCGAGGAATATAGGATTGGCCGAAGCTGGTTTTGGTGAGCAGAGTGATTCGCCGATGGGGGAAGGTTGGCGACAAACCAAATATCCTGGGTTCATGGTAAAAGATGGGGGCGCGTTCGGGGGGGAGGAGCTTGAGGCAGAGCAGAATCTGGAGGCATTGCAGACTCTCGGGGAGAGCACGATCGCAGCCTATAATCAGAGTGAGATGGCGCGGCCGGAAATGGTGACGGAGCCGAAAGCGGTGATTGATGGTAAGGAAGTTGACGCAGATGTAGTCGATATGTCTGAATATGGACCGGATGAACAGTTTAAGGACGCCTCGGTTGGCGAGGCGATGGCTATGCGCAGTACGGACGAATTTGTGCAGAATGCCACAGAGAGTTCGGACGGTGCGGGGCAGTTGCAAGAGTTAATGAATGCGCCTGGTGGGCTAGAAGAGGTGATTCGAAATATGCCTCCGCTTGAGAATGAAACGGCGGCTGATTGGTTACGCCGTGTGGCTATGGAGGCGCAGGCTGAGCCTGCGCCGGCGGCGATCGAAATGCAAGCAGACGTTTCGGAGCTGGCTGAGTCTGGGCTCGACAATGAGCCTTTGGCGATTGAAATGAAATCGCAGCTGGATCGGAATGGGAATCCGCTTTATAAGCAGGCGACGATCGAGCGAGCGGTGCGTTCGGGAATGGAAATGGATCCGCAGGCTCGTGAGGCGATTGAGGCGCAGGCGAGAGCACGGGTAGAGGCTTTGCACCGCGAGCGGGACGAGATTGAAAAAGCTATGGCTGGACGTTCGGAGCAGGAATTTTTGCAAGATCAATCAGGCTTCATTAAGGAACTTGCTGATGAGCGTAGTAAGATTGCTCAAGAGCATAAGTATGAGCAGAATCCGCAAATGAAGGAGTATTTGCAACGCCAGCTCGATGAGATCGAGAAGGAGACGACGGCCGCACGGGCAATGTTTGAACGGGCGAGTCGTTACTTCGCAGAGGTAACCGCACAAAGCGGTGAGAAATTGCCGGAGGAGAAGATTGAAAAGCAAGCGGCTGGTGGCGCGCTGGAAGAGTTAGGTCGACAGGTTGGCACGGCGACGTCGGAAGTAGTAATGAGCCATGAAGAAGAGACACAGGCGGGAGAGTTCCCTCCGGTCCCAGGCGAGTTGTATATGGCGCCGGACCAGCAAGAAATCATTGATCTTTATGAGAAGGCACTCAGTAAGCATAAAGGTAAAGATTTGGGCGAGGCGGATCTGCAAGATCCGGAAAAGCGCGAAAGTAAAGTTTTGGCAGTTTTTGAGAAGTTGAAGAACAAAGCCGGTACGGCGGTGCGTCGGACTTCACGCGAAATTTTACTTGGTATGGCAATGATACTTTCTGCCGGTGCTTTGGTTGGCTGTTCGCCGAATTCGAAAGCAGCTACGGTTTCCGCTAATCAGCCAAAAGTGGCGACTGAGATGGATGCGATGACAGGAGCGGACATGAAGGCTGAGCGGATCACCTTGAGTGAAGCGGATGCGATGGCGAATCCGGATTATGTTTCGCCAGCGGAATTCAGCGCGGAAGATACGCGCCAGGTCGCCGAAAATGGTACCCGTTATGACTATACGGCTGAGTATTTGAGTAATGAAAAATTAGGCATTAATAACTTCGGGCGTGATCATACAGCGGATTATGGTGATCGCGAGGCGACCGTCAGTTCGATCTATCAGGTTTGCTATGAGCAGCCAGAAGTTTTGGCGGCGCACGTAGCGAATTTCCCCAGTGTTTTGAAATCTTGTGGCATTGAACTTGAACCAACGCTTGATGGTGGACATATTGATCCGCGGATTATTGACGATATGCTGAGTAATGGCGAGAATGGCCAAGAGTTGCAGAAGAAATTGCTGGAGGCTTATAAAGATCAGGTCTTAAACAACGAAAAAACTGAGTTTCAGTTCTACCAGGAATATGATAGCGAGATTGCTCACTATATGATCAATATGGCTGGTGTGGGTGCAGAAGTGAATCCGGTCAATATGGGGCTGAACTTTATCGAAATTCAGCGTGACGGTCAAAAGCAAGTCCGTATTCATGTATCGATGCCAGATGGTTCTTCGGAAATGATTGATCTAAATATGAATTGTTGCTATCAGCCGAATTTTGAGGATAAGGTCGTGTTTGTTCCGACGGATCAAAATACCAAAACCCCAATTATTAACACTACTCCCGAAGGTGTGCCTGTGGTAACTCCGGAGAATCCGACCGATCCATCTCAGCCGAAAGAGCCAAAGGATGATCCGAAAAATAATAAGGAAGAGAAGAAGAAGCCGGAAACTACGCCGACTCCAACTGATGAGCCTGGGCCATCAGTGTCACCAACGCCGAGTCCTACACCCGAACCAAGTCCGAGCCCGAGTCCTACGCCTGGTCCTAGTCCTACGCCTGGTCCTAGTCCGACTCCGAATCCAACTCCGGCTGAAACTTTGGCGCCAAAGGATCCAAATAAAGGTTCAGAAATTCTTAATAATGGCAATCTTAATGATGGGAACTTGACTCAGACTGAGGACGTGAATGATACTGGTGTAGGCGAGACGACTGAGTCTAGCGCGATTCCAGAAGAGGGTAATTACGGGGCTGTTGATAATGGTGCAGTGACGGACAGTCAGGAAGATGCCAATAATCAGCAAAATGCAGAGAATGAGTGGTCGCAGGATAGTGGTATGACAGAGAGTGAGCAGAATAATTATATTGATAGTATCTTGCAGCAAACCACGGAGCGGAAACAACAAGAGGCCGATGCTGAAGCCGATGCGTCAGAAGCTCAGGGTGATAACTAGGCAAGCGTTCGCAGTAACATAACTAAAATAATAATTAAGCTTTAACATAAAATGGAAAGGAAAAAAATGAAAATACAAAAAGCAAAATTCTTGAGGGTGGGAGCCTTGGTAAGTGTTGTTGCGCCGTTAATGTTGTCAAATTCGGCGATGGCTTGGGGGCCAGAACGGCCAACTTATACTAATAATGCGCCAGCGGATCACGCAGTTTTTAATTCGATTACGGATAATCCTGTTCTGGGCGATGAGCGTGATTTTGTGCGGATTGTTGAGCTGCGTGACGGTGACGATGCCGAAAAAAATACTTACACAAATAATTTAACCTTAGAGGCTGGGAAGCGGTATGGCGTATTTATCTATTATCACAATAACGCTTCTGGCACTTTGAATGATGCTGCGCATAATTATGTTGGAGTGGCGCGTGAGTCGAAAGTAGTTTCGAATTTTCCGCATGAGATAGCGGCCGGAGAAACTAAGCAAATTTCTGGCCTCATTCGCTCGACCACTACGAATCCAGAAGCGGTTTGGGACGAAGCGAATGTTACAGCGGCGCAAGATTTAACTTTGCACTATGTGACTGGTTCGGCGAAAATTACTAACGATTGGGGAGCAAATGGTTCAGTTTTGTCGATGCACTTGTTTGAGGAAGGCGACTTGATCGGGACGAATGACTTGAATGGTTTAGTACTGGGCTGTTATGAATACTCTGGTTATATCACATATACGCTGGAGGCGCAAGGTATCGATAATCCGACTCCGCCAGCAGATGATCCAGATCCGGATCCAGTTGATGATCCGGTGCAGCCAGAAACTCCGAATACGCCCGCGACACCTAAGGAGTTGCCAAAGACTGGCCCGGTCGAGATGATCGTGGGGTTCGTAGTCATTGCGATGGTAGTGCTCGGTTTCGCCTATGCTTTTAAGTCGAATAGAGCCTATAAAAAGGCGACGCAAACTAAGGGTGGGAAAAGTAGCAAAAAGAAATAAAAAGGGTTTTTAGACTAAAACCACGTTGGCTTTGGTTGATGTGGTTTTTTGATTGCGGTTTTATCTTTTGCCATATATTGTTACTGTCTAGCTAGGCAGCGGAGGGGGAAGCCGTACCAACGAACGTTGTCGTTGACGGACGGTTTAACATCGGTCGCATTAAAAACAATAAAGTATGCTTGATTGGCAAAGGAAGAACCAGCTTGCGACGACCATATATAACCGAGAATACCAGAACCCCATAAATTGCCAATGCTGGCGCCGATATCCCCGCTGCGAAGGCGTTTCGTATGGCCTGATGATTACGACTTGTCAATACTTTTGTTGTAAAAAATACAATATTATCAACAAAAACCACCAAAACGGAACAAATTTAGTGTACGAAGTCTAGACAAAAAATGAAAAGTGTGCTATAATAGGAGGATAAGGTGCATTTCGTTCAAGGTTTGGCAAAAATGATGGAGATTTGGCTTGTTTTCTAGCGTAAAGTATGTTAAGATGTAGAAAGTATAAAACCAAATCAAGGGAAAATTATGAAGAAAGCAGTGATCCTCATCGGCGGGAAGCAGTATCTGGTCGAAGAGAACGAGACCCTACGGGTGGACCTCCTCCCGGAAGGAACTAAAGAGCTCGAAACTGGTGCTTTGCTCGTGATTGATGGTGATAGGACTCTAGTCGGTACGCCAGAGGTAGAGGGAGTGAAGGTTTCGGCAAAAGTAGTAGAAGAAAAGGTTGCCGGTGAAAAGGTGCGGGTGATCCGTTACCACTCTAAGAAGCGCGTGCACAAGGAAAAAGGCCATCGGCAGAAATACTCGACGATCCAGATTGTCAAAATTGCTTAATTGGCCGCTTGAATGTCTTAGTATAAAATCCTCTACGGAGGATTTTTTGAGTGCTGCCAATAAGATTATCTAACAATGTTTTAGAAGGGTTTTTGAATGCTTTGAGAATGATAAAAATTTCGAGAATAACTAAAAATGAGCTAAAAATAGCAATTAGCACTCTTGACATATGAGTGCTAATTGTGTACAATGGGGGTATGGATAGTGAATTTAGCGAAATGATGAATAAATTGTCGGAAAATGCACGTTTTGCCTTGCAGAAAGCCGATCTTTTTAGTAAAAAATATAACAACGGTTATATGGGAACCGAACATGTGCTGTTGGGAATTTTGGCGCAAGATGTTTCGCAGGGGGCGACGATTTTGAATCATTATGGTGTGGATCTGGAGCGAGCGGAAAAAGCGTTGGGCCAGGAAGCGGCTGAGGTGAATAATAATGCAGCGATGGCTATGATGTCGCTCTCCGAGGCGGCGGTCTTGACGATTCGCATGGCTAGCCGCTATGCTGCGGATAAAGGCGCAGAAGTGGTGGGAACGGAATTTTTGCTTTACGCTTTGGCCTGTCAACATAATTCGCGCGGGGCGATTTTGCTGCGCAAGATGGGAATAGACGAGGATGAGTTGCTGGATGAAATTGAGAATGAAATTGATGAGGAAGTGAAGACCGAGCAAAATCGCCAGAAGGCAAAGGAGTATAAGAAAACTTCATTAAAGTGGTTAAAACGCTATGGTCAGGATTTGACGCAACTCGCGAAGGATAATAAGCTTGATAAAGTGATTGGGCGTGAACGTGAAGTGGAGCGGGTGGTGACGGTTTTGTCGCGTCGCACTAAGTCGAATCCGGTTTTGATTGGCGAAGCGGGAGTGGGAAAAACCGCGATTGTGGAGGGTTTGGCTGAGCGCATGATCAAAAATGACGTGCCAGAGGTTTTGGTGGGGAAACGGATTATTCAGGTGGATTTGTCGGCTATGGTGGCGGGAACAAAGTTCCGCGGTGAATTCGAAGAGCGGATTAAGGGCGTGATCGATGAAGCGATCGAGAACGATGATATCATCCTCTTTATTGACGAGTTGCACCTTTTGACTGGGGCGGGTTCGAGTGAGGGCTCGATGGATGCGGCGAATATTCTGAAGCCGGCTTTGGCGCGCGGGCAGTTGCAGCTGATCGGCGCGACAACTTTGGACGAGTATCGCAAGAATATTGAGAAGGACAAGGCTCTGAGTCGGCGTTTTCAGACGGTTATGGTGGAAGAGCCGAGCGCAGAAGTAACTCTGAAAATTCTGAAAGGTGTGAAGTCGCACTATGAAAAGCATCATAACGTGGAAATTCCGGATGAGATTCTGGAAGTAGCGATTAATATGTCGGGACGTTATATTAATGATCGTTTTATGCCGGATAAGGTGATTGATGTGATTGATGAGGCGGCGGCGATTGCGAAAGTGGCGGCCGATAAAAAAGGTGGTTCAGAATATAAGAAGCTAAAGATTCAGCAGACCAAGCTGGACGAGGAGATGCAGGAGGCCGCGGATAAGGAAGATTTTGAGAAGGCGGCGAATTTGAAAACGGAACTCGCGAAAATTGAAGAAAAATTGAAGGAGATGAAGAAGGCAGGTGCGGAAAAGCCGCCGGTCTTGACGGAAGAGAATTTGGCGACGGCAGTTTCATTAAAAACGGGAATTCCAGTCTCTAAAGTGCATGGTTCAGAGTTGAAGTTGCTGACGAACTTGGAGGATCATCTGCGTAAGTCGGTGATTGGTCAGAATGAGGCGATTCGTATGGTGGCGAAGGCGATTCGGCGTGGGCGGAGTGGGGTTGCAAACCCGAACCGGCCAATTGGTAGTTTTCTCTTTATGGGGCCGACTGGCGTGGGCAAGACGGAGCTGGCGCGGGTGATTGCGCGCGAGGTGTTTGGTGGGGAGAATGCTTTGATCAAGATCGATATGTCGGAATTTGGCGAAAAGCATAATGTTTCGCGTCTGGTGGGGGCACCGGCGGGCTATGTTGGCTATGAAGATGGTGGGAAATTGACCGAAGCGGTGCGGCGGAAGCCCTATGCGGTGATTTTGTTTGATGAGATCGAAAAAGCTCATCCGGATGTCTTCAACATGCTGTTGCAGATTTTGGAAGATGGAGTTTTGACTGATGGCCAGGGGCAGAAAGTGAAGTTTAATAATACAATTGTGATTTTAACTTCGAACCTAGGCGCAAGCGAGATGTATCGAGAGAGTGAACTAGGCTTTGTGGCGAAAGATTTGCGGAAAAAGCGTGAGTTGAGTGAGGAATATGAGGCAAGCAAGGAAGCGGCTATGAAGGCTTTGAAAAAGGTGATGAAGCCAGAGCTGATTAATCGTTTGGATGCGATTTTGGTCTTCCATCCTTTGACGCGCGAGAATGTGGAGCGGATTTTCGACAATTTGCTGGAGGAGCTGCGGAAGCGCTTGGCGGCGAAGTCGCTAGGCTTGAAGATTTCGCCAGCGGTAAAAGAGAAATTGATCGAGCAGGGCTACGACCCGAAGAATGGTGCGCGACCGCTCAGGCGGACGATCGAGGACGAGCTGGAATCTTTGATTGCAGAGGAGATCATTGCTGGAGCGATTGCGGAGGGAGACACAGTAGAAGTTGATCTAGAAAAAGACAAGTTGAAGCTGAAAGTTGGTCACGCTTAGAAGAAATCAGTTGGTGCGAGGGAGATAAATGAATAAAAGAATAGTGCGGGAGATTGTGGCAGCGGTAATCATGATGTCGCTGGCGGGGGCGGTAGTTTTCGCGATTCAAACGCCGGCGGTACAAGATATGTGGCGGGGCTGGGGTTACGAACCGGCGCCGGCAGTGGCGGAAATTGAGCAGAAACTTGAGCTGACCGATCGAGGCAAACGGCTTTTTCGGGCGACGCGGCCAACCATCGAGCAAAGCGCGGATTTCAACGAGCATTGCGGTAGTCATAGCGCCGAGATTTCGGTAATTGGCTGCTATACCGGCGGCAAGATGTATATTTATGAGATTGCTAATGACGAATTGGTTGACGCAAACAAGGTAACTGCGGCACACGAATTGCTACACGCGGTCTGGGAGAGAATGGGCGAGGGTGAGAGAAATCGAATTTCGGCGTTGCTCGATCAAGTTTATCAGGAAAATGCGGAATGGATGGAAGAGGAGCTTGAGGCTTATACTGCGGATGTGCGCAAAGAAGAGATGTATACGCGTGCGGGGACAAAATTAGAGAATTTGCCGGAGGAATTAGAGCAGCATTATGCGAAATATTTCCGTAACCGGGCGCAAATCGTGGCCTTTTATCGGAATTACGAAGCGCCATTTGAACGTTTGAAGGCAGAAATGGCGGCTTTGAAGACTGAGATTTTGGCGGAGAAAGAAGTGATTGCGCGCGAACGCGAGAACTATGTTTTGAGTGTGGAAAGTTTGAGCGCGCGTATCGACCGATTTAATAATTGTGCGGATACTTTGGGCTGTTTTGCGAGCGAGGCGGATTTTCGCAATCGACGTGCTGAGTTGGAGCGTGAACAGGAAACTTTGGAATTGCAGCGCGAGGTTTTGAATCAGAGAATTGAAGCTAATAATACTAAGATTGGGCGCTACGAAGAGACGCAGATGGCGCTTGGTGAGCTCAATGATGTGATGAACTCGAATATCGTGAAAGACGAAACAGAGGCTGAAATGGTGAAATGAGTGCAAAAGGTATAAAGTAAAATAAAGTAAAGGAGCAAAATGAAGAAAAAAAATTATTTAGTACCGACTGTAGTGGAGGAAACTAATCGTGGCGAGCGGGCGTACGATATTTATTCGCGTCTGTTGAACGACCGGATCATTTTTTTGGGCGAGGATGTAAATGCACATACGGCAAACTTGGTGGTGGCGCAGCTTTTGTACCTTGCGAACGAAGATTCGAAACGCGATATTAAGCTTTATATCAATTCGCCTGGCGGTTCGGTTTATGATGGACTGGCGATTATTGACACCATGGATTATATTGAACCGGATGTGCAAACGATTGGGATCGGCTTGCAGGCCTCGATGGGCGCGATGCTGCTGAGTTGCGGTGCAAAGGGTAAGCGTTTTGCCTTGCCGAATTCGCGCATTATGATTCATCAACCGAGTTCGGGCACGGAAGGGAAAATTACCGATCAAGAAATCGCGTTGAAAGAAGGTATTTACTTAAAGAAAAAGTTGGCGGAAATCTTCGCTGAACGCACGGGGCAAAAATTAGCGCAAGTGGAAAAAGATATGGATCGCGATAACTGGATGAGCGCTGAGGAAGCTAAAGTATACGGTATCGTTGACGAAGTGATTGCGGATAAATAATTTTATGTATGCTTGGTGTGCTCCGTAATGTACTTTTTCTGCCTCAGAGTATATTTCCAGTACGCTTTTTGATGCTTAGAGTAAGCTCATGAAGCTCTGCAGTATGCTTTTCAGGTTCAGGAGTAAACTCTCCTGAACCTGGAGTAAGATTATAAATTTCCTGAGTAAACTTATTTTCTAATGATTTTTGCTGGTTTTTCTAGGGGTGGATTGGGGAAATGTATTTTAGTATACTTTCCTAAAGCTAGAGTAAGATTTCTAGAACCGGAAGTAAACTTTGTAGGTACGAAAGTATACTTTTTGAAGTCTAGAGTAAACACTCTCATTACGAAAGTATGTTTATTAAAAATCTGGGTAAATATTTTTAATATAAAAAGCTCAGTCTTTAAATTGTGTGTACGGTGGGGGCCTAAGGCTAAGCTTTTTGAGACTTGATGGTGGAATTTTACTTATTTTCTCGATGCGTAAAATTCCAGCCAAGAAGGCAAACTCCACAGTTCCAAAAAGCTTAGCCTTAGGCCCTCACAACATATTTTTAAGCTTAAAACTAAAAGTACTGTTGGGCTTTAAACAAAAGGTACATATTCCCGAACTGAGTTATTCCTGGAAGAATAAAAGCGGGAGCACACGCGGACCGCAGAGCGCAGTGCCCTGCGTGAGCAGGCGCACAAGCGGTTCTGGAAGAAAAACTCAGTTCGGGAATCGCTCACTTTGTTTGAAAGATAACAATAATAAAAATGATTCCGCTTATCATATATTAGCTAGGCAGCGGAGGGGGGAAGGCGTTCCAACGACTGCTGAGGTTGGACGGGTAGAGATCGGAGATATGGAAGTTGAGGAAAAATGCAGAACGTATATCGGAATTAGCTCGAGCCGACCATCCGTAACCGTATACGCCAGAGAATCTCAAACGACCGTAATCAATACGAACCTCCCCGCTGCGAACTCTGAATGACGCTTTTGCTTTATTACTACAGTCTAGCTAAGCAGCGGAGGGGGATAGCGTACCAACGGTTATTGTTTGCTGATGCGAGAGCGACTGAATCGCTTAAAAAGAAATTATATGCATAATTAGGATTGGTCGGATTTGATCGAACTGACCAACTGTAGCCATAAATACCGGAGCCTCTGAAGTGACCATCGTTAATACCGATGAACCCGCTGCGAAAACTAGCTGTAAAAAACGCAGAAATCCTGTATAATGGAGTCAATGTTGATGCCTGGAATGTTGCAGTGGTGGTACGTGGAGGGCTGGCGGTTGTATTTTGCGGGATTGGGGAAGCGGTTGAAGAGTGCGGCGGATTTTTTCTCGCTGGGGCTTTTGGTAGGGAATTTGTTTGCGCCTTTTCGGCAGATTTCGGCTGAGGATTATGTGGGTACGGTTCCGTTGGCGCAGCAATTTTCGAATTTCTTGGGAAAATTGCTCTCACGTTTGATTGGGGCGATTGTGCGGATTTTTCTTTTAATAATCGGTATTATCGTGATTATTGTTCAAGCGGTGGGTGGGATTGTGCTGGCTGTGGTGTGGCCGTTGTTGCCGTTTATGGTAGTTGGGTGTGTAGTTTTAGCGATAATGCAGGTGCAGATTTGGATTTGAGGCAGGCAGGAGATGGATAAATTTAATTATAATAATGTGCGAGCGCGAGAGGCGAGGGTGGCGAAGGCACTGTCGAATATAGCGACCAAGATTGTGCTTTGGCTTGTGGCGCTGGGGGCTGGCGCAGGATTTGTTTATTTGACTTTTTGGGTACATAATCCGCTTGGCTGGTTGTTATTAGGCTTGGCGATTTTGTTGGCTATGACTTTGATTTGGGTGAAATATGAAGTCGAACCTTTGCCGCCGCGGAAGGGGGAAGATATTAATAATCTGTTGTCGCGCGAGGTCTTGAGCTTTATGAAGCCGGAGATTACGCCGCGCGGGCTGGCGTCGAAACTGTGCCAGACTCAGAGCGGCACTTTTTTGGCGTTGCGCTTTGGATTAGGGCCGAATGTTATGCAATTTTTTGCTGATGGCGGAAATGATGATATGGGGGCGGTGTTGCGGACGGCGCGCGAAATTTGGCAGGAGACCCATGCGGAGGTGATTTCGGGAGCGATTATGATGGTGGCGATTGTGAAAAATAATCCAAATCATCAGGCGCTATTGCAGCGAATTCGCTTAGAGATCGAAGATCTCTATACTGGCGTCAGGTGGTATAATTATACTAACGGTGTGATTGAGGGTACGCGAGAGAAACATCGTGATGGTGGGATTGCACGTGATTTGACCTTTGGTTACATTCCGTTGCTGGAACATTTTGGGTTGAATCTGTCGGAGCAAGATTCGCATACGCTGAAGAATCGGGTGCGTTTGGCGGCGCATCGGGAAGTGATTGGTAAAATGATTGAGATTTTCTCCGGGCAAGGGCGACAGAATGTGGCCTTGATTGGGCCGGATGGTTCGGGGCGTAGTACGATTGTGCGGGCGTTTGCCGAAACCATTATGGATGGCGATGCGCCGATTGTGGCGAATTTGAAATATCGGCAGGTGTTTGTTTTGGATGCAGCGACTTTGGTGTCTTCGGCGCAGGGACGGGGTGATTTGGAGCGGCTGGTTATGCAGTTGCTCGGGGAGGCTTATGCGGCGAAAAATATTATTATTTGTCTGGAGAATGCGCAGTTGTTTTTCGAGGAGGGGACGGGTTCGGTTGATATTTCTAATGTGTTGGCGCCGATTTTGAAGGCGGGGAATTTGCGCATGATTTTAACTATGAACGAGCAGAAATATTTAGAGATCTCAGCACGTAATAGTGTTTTTGCGAATGCCTTGAATAAAATTATGATACCGGTTGCGAACCGTTCAGAGGCTATGAAAGCAATGCAGGATCAAGCGCCGATTTTGGAAATGAAATATGGTGTAGTTTGTACATATTGGGCGCTATCTGAGGCTTATCGATTGGGGGAGCGTTATGTTCATGAGAGTGTGATGCCGGCGCAAGCTCTGAGCCTATTGGAGGCGGCTTGTAATTATGCAGAGGATAGTCTGGTGACAGCGAAATCGGTGCAAGAGGCGGTGGAAAAGACGGTGGGAGTGAAAGTGCAGACCGATGGCTCCACAACGGATCGTGTGAAGTTGTTGAATCTGGAGAATTTAATTCACGAGCGCATGGTGGATCAAGAAGCGGCGGTGAAAGCGGTGTCGGATGCCTTGCGGCGAGCGGGGGCGGGCGTGCGGAGCGAGAAACGGCCGATTGGGACCTTTCTGTTCTTGGGGCCGACTGGGGTGGGGAAAACAGAGTTAGCTAAAGCTTTGGCCGAAGTGTATTTTGGCGGCGAGGGGAATATTGTGCGCCTGGATATGAATGAGTTCGTTATGGCGGAGGACGTCGGGCGATTGATTGCTGATGCGACGGAGAATCCGGAGAGTTTGACTGCGCAGGTGATGAAGTATCCTTTCTCGGTGGTGTTGCTAGACGAGATTGAGAAGGCGCATCCGCAGGTTTTGACCACTTTGCTGCAGATGCTGGACGAGGGGATTTTGCGCGATGCTGCGAATCGCGAGGTATCGTTTCGGGATACGATTGTGATTGCAACTTCGAATGCTGGAGCGGAGAGGATCCGGGAGTATGTTGCGCAGGGGATACAAGACCTTGCACCACTAGAGGAAGAGCTGACTAACACGATGATTCACGAGGGGCAGTTTCGTCCGGAGTTTTTGAACCGGTTTGACGAAATTTGCATCTTTAAGCCGCTTTCGAGGGAGGATTTGTCGAAAATTGTTGATTTGATGGTGACTTCGGTGAATAAAACTTTGGAGCCGCAGAAAATCAGCGTCTCTTTGTCTGAAGATGCGAAGATGGTATTGATTGAACGCGGTTATGATCCACGTATGGGCGCGCGCCCGATGCGGAGGATTGTGCAGAAAACGGTAGAAAATTTGGTGGCAGAGTTGGTGCTGTCTGGGGCGGTGGGGAGCGGAACCGTAGTGAATATTACCGCAGATATGTTGAAATAGGGGGATGGGTTTGTAAGATCTTGGTGTGTAGCATAGAATAGTGATTTTGTCAATAGTTTTTTGAGAAAATTTAAGGTTTTGTTAAGGTTTTAGTTTATGAATAACTGTAGGGAACGTTGCAAGATGATGGAGTTTTTTGGCGGATAGCGTTATACATGTGCTATAATAAAAAGTAGTTATGGCAAAGGTGATTTGTATTACGAACCAGAAGGGGGGCGTGGGTAAGACGACGACGGCGGTGAATTTGTCGTACTATTTGGCGAAGGATAAGAATCGGGTTTTGTTGGTTGATGTTGATCCGCAAGGGAATGCTACTAGTGGTCTTGGAGTAGATAAGGAGACCATGGGCGAGAGTTTAACTGAGGTAATGATGGGGGCGGCGGATTTTGCGAATATTATTCACCAGACGGCTTTTAAAAATTTTGACTTGGCGCCAACTTCGCCGCAGTTAGCGAATGCGGAGGTGGAGATGGTGGGGATGGGGCGGCGGTTTACTAAGTTGCGTGATGCACTCGCGACGGTGCGAGACAGTTATGACTATATTATTCTAGATTCGCCGCCGAGTTTGTCGCTCTTGACGGTGAACGGGATGATTGCGGCAGACTATTTGATTTTGCCGGTACAGACAGAATTTTATGCCATGGAAGGCGTGGCGCAGTTGCTGGAGAGTATGCAAATGGTGCAGAAGGCGATGAATCCGCATTTGCGGCTGTTGGGCGTGCTCGCAACTATGTATGATAAGCGGACTATGCTCTCAAGCCAGGTTCTGACTGAGATGGAGCGGTTTTTTAAGAGTAAAGTTTTTCAGACTACTATTCCGCGTAATGTACGAGTGGCGGAGGCGCCGAGTCATCGAGTGCCGGTCGGCGCTTATGATAAATTTAGCAAAGGGGCGAAGGCTTATAAAGAGTTTGCGCGCGAGGTAGAGGAAAGGATAGCGGGATAATGGCGAAAAAAAGTAGTAAAGGTTTGGGAAGAGGATTTGAAAGTTTGATTCCGACAGCGTTAGTTGAGGAGGAGTTTGATCCAACGCGCGAAGAAGATGAAAATGTTAGTAAGTTAGTCGAAATCGAGATTGCGAAAATCGTGCGAGACGAGGAGCAGCCGCGCAAGAATTTCTCGAAGTCCAACCTTGAAGAGTTGTCGGCTTCGATTAAGGAGCATGGGATTTTGCAGCCGATCGTGGTGATGAAGGTCGGCGATAAGTATCAGATTGTGGCCGGGGAACGACGGTGGCGCGCCGCGCAGCTTGCAGGGTTGACAAAAATGCCGGCGATCATCCGAACTTTGAATGCGCAGAATAAGCTTGAACTTTCGATTATCGAAAATGCGCAGAGGGAAGATCTGAATCCGATTGAACTAGCAACGGCTTATGCGAAGCTAAAAACCCAGTTTAATTTGACTAACGATCAGATTGCAGAGCGAGTAGGAAAAAGCTCGGCTTCAGTCGTGAACACGATGCGTTTGTTGCGATTGCCAGAGGAGGCCAAGAAGGCGATGCAAGAGCATAATTTGATGGAGGGACCAATGCGGCCTTTGATCTCGGCGGATAAGGAGATGGTGCTGGAGGTTTTGCCGAGGATTGTGGATGAAGGTTGGTCGGCGCGGCGAGTAGAGCGTTATATTGCGGATAAGAAGAGCAAAAGTTCGGCTAAAGTGGTGAAAAAGTCGAGCTACACGCAAGAGGAATCGCGGCTTTGTGAAAAATATGGGGTGGAAGTACGCGTGCGGGGACGGAGCGTGACTTTTGGTGCCAAGAACGAAAAAGAATTGCGCAAGTTGCTGGAAAAGTTTTAGAGTATTTTGTGTTGTAAAAAATCGGAGTTAGTTCATTCCGATGCTTTGGGTGCTGTGTGATACGGGGTAATAATGGAAAGTTATAATCCGAGCAAAAAATGTTGACGCCTTTTTTGCTTTATGTACAGTGTATGGCAAATCGAAAAATAGCAATCACCAACGCGCTTCACAAAAGAAGGATACTTGATACGGAAAATATTGAAAGTGCTTATGGTTTTTTATCATACATTATTACTGTCTAGCTAGGCAGCGGAGGGGGAAGGCGTCCCAGCGCGTAACAGGTCCATCAGAAGTGTGTACCTGAGCAGCGGTAAAATTTAGGGTATAAGCTTTAGATCCAGACGAATCGCCGTCTCCAGACCAAACATAGCCATGTGCTCCAGCAAAAGCTGGTGATTTGCCCAAGGAAATATTAGTCCACCCGCTGCGAAGGGCAAAAGCGAGAGTTTAATCAGATACTGAACAAAAAATACCCCCTCGTGATTGAGGGGGTGACAGATGGATTTCTGAATTCTGTGTTGGCGCGGATCGCCATGAGGAATGCTGCGAATCAGCTAGTGTTCTGTGGCGCGGATCGCCGGACGGCCTACCAATCAGATTTGCTGGGCTTTTTGGTAGGCTTCTTGCTGGGCTTTTTGGAGCTCGATGAAGCCTTCGACACCTTCATCTTAAAGGTGAAGTAGCCCGAGCATTTTTTGTTGCCCGGTACGGACTTTGACAACTGCACCCCTTTGCCCCATTTAAAAAGGTCGGTCGATAGCTTCCGGCCCTTGACGTTTCCATTGTTCGTAAATTTTGCGGAACCGGAAACGTATGACAGCTTCAGGTTGTCTTTCGCCTTAAGGCTCAAGATGTACTGCTTGCTGTCGGCGTTTTTGGCCGTGAAGCCGAGGAACATCGAGGCGGTCTGCCCCTTTTTAATCGTTCCTGGCACCCAAGCCTGTCCTCGCAGCTGAGAGATCGTTTTATGAATCTCTTTGCTGCAGTAGTTCCGAAAGCTGCACTTCACTGTGTAGGTTCCTGGCTTCAGCGTAGCCCCCTTACTCCAAGTAGTGCCTCCACGCGAAATCGTGGCATAGGTGCCGGAGCTGCAGTTAAAACGGATTACAGTCGGCTTCTTTTTCTTCGCCTTTGCCGCCGCCTGCACCTCCTGAGGTACAGAAACCACGGTTGCGACAGATGTCGCAACCAACATCATTATCAGTATCAGTGCAACTTTTTTAATCATTTTTTTCATACCACTTCTCCTCCTGTTTTTACGTATGAAAAATCAATAGTTTCCGTGGCAAAAGCCAGTAACGCACCCCTATCTCGAGCAGCAGAATTCGAGAAATTTCTGTCAAGGTGCGAGCGGTTTTGCCACTCATATCTCCATTGTAGCACACATGCTTAAAAAAGTCAATACTTTTATGCTAAATTTTTGGTATTTTCTAGTATATTGTATAATGCTTATGTTTAGCAACAGGGGTGGAGCAAGATTTTTCGAGAGGTATCTATGTTATGCTATAATGATTATATTTTGTCAATAGAATTTGTGCGTACAGGGGTAAAGGGTGGAAAGGAGCGATTTTTGAGGTCGAGCGGGTAAACGTGGTATAATGGGAGTATGACTGTGGTGAAGAGGCTGAAAAAACGATTTTATTTTGTGGCGGCAGGTTATTTCCGGGTTTTTGCGAGTTTGGCTTTGCGACGTTGGCATCCGCGGGTGATTGCGGTGACGGGCTCGGTAGGGAAGACTACGATGTTGCATTTGCTGGAGTTTGAGCTGGGGAGGCGCGCGCATTATTCGCACGATGCGAATTCAGCCTTTGGGATTAGTTTTGATCTTTTGGGTATGGAAGGGATTCGGGGGTCGAAGTGGCGCTGGATACGGCTGGTTTTTGAAGCGCCGTTTAAAGCATTGTTTTATCGGCGAGAGGGGGAGTTTTACGTGGTGGAAATCGATGGCGAGCGTCCGCGCGAGACGGAATTTTTGGCGAAGTGGTTGAAGCCGGAGATAACGCTGTGGGTTTCGCTAGGGCGTTCGCATGCGGTGCAGTTTGAACGTGAAGTGGCGGAAGGGAAGTTTTCGGATTTAGATACGGCGATTGCGCATGAATTTGCGACTCTGCCGGAGGCGACAACGGGAGTAGTGTATATAGATGGCGATTCGAAGCGTATGCGTGAAGTCACTGCTCAGATTGGGGCGAAAGTGGTGGAAGTGAAGCGAGCGGGTTTGAAGAAATATGAGGTAGCACCGGATCGGACCGAGTATGAACTGAAGGACGGAACGAAGTTTCGGTTTGCGCAGCCGGAGCCGCGCGACTTGGCAATTCAGCTAGGAATGTTGCAGAAGTTGACTAAAGAGCTAGACGTGCCGCTGAAGACTGATTTGCGCGAGTTAAAAATGCCGCCGGGGCGAAGTAGCTTTTTACGAGGGAAACACGGTTTGCGACTGATCGATAGTAGTTATAATGCGCATTTGATTAGTGTGGGGTCGATTCTCGAAATGGTGAAGGAGATGCCGGATCAGCATAAGTGGTTAGTGATTGGTGATATCGTTGACCAAGGGTCGATTGAGGGGCAGGAACACCGGAAGTTGGCAGATTTGATTGCGAAAGTGGAGCCGGAAATGGTGGTTTTGGTGGGGTGGCGGACCAAGCAGTATACCGCGCCGAGGCTGAAGGAGTTAGGGGTGCGAGCCTGCACGACGGTGGACCCACATAAAGCGTTGGAATATATTGAACAGCATGCGACTGGGGAAGAGGTGATTATCTTCAAGGGGAGTCAATATTTGGAATGGATTATCGAGAAGCTGCTGGAGAATCCGGACGATGCGGAGAAGTTGCCGCGCAGAGAACCGGCGGCGGTGAAGCGGCGCAAAAAATGGGGACTAACGTAATGGCGAAGCCAGTTTTGTACATTATCCACGGGTGGACTTATACCACTGAACATTGGAAAAAGACTCTGGTGACGTTGGAAAAGCTGGGGATTGAACCAAAAATGCTGAATGTGCCGGGATTGACGGCGCCGTCGAAGGCGGTCTGGACGATTGCTGATTATATGAAATGGGCAGATGAGCAGATCCCGGACGGTGCGGTGGCGCTCGGGCATAGTAATGGCGGGCGGATTTTGTTAAATCTTTGTAGCCAGAATCCGGCGAAGTTGAAGCATCTGATTTTATTGGATGCAGCGGGGGTTTATGAGCCTTCAACGAAGCGGGATGTGGCACGGACTCTTTCCAAGGGCATGGGTTTTTTGAAAAAAGTTCCGGGTGCGACTAAGGTTTGGCATAAGTTGACTGGCTCGTCGGATTATGCGCGGGCACCGGAAAATATGAAGAAAACTTTGTCTAATATGCTGGATTCTGATCGAGATTTGGCGATTAAAAAAGTGACTACGCCAACTTCGATTATTTGGGGCAAAGCTGACACGACTACGCCACCGCGCCAAGCGGAAAAAATGCGTCAGGAACTGCCAAATAGTACTCTGGAGATGCACGAGGGTTGGACGCATGCGCCGTATATTTCGCATCCGGAGGAGTTAGCACGAGTGATTTTCCGGATTCTGAAAAACCCTCCGCGTAATCCGCAAGTGGTTGATGATACATTGTCGGTTTCGGCGGCGCATGCTTTGAAGCGAGCGAGCGGGCCGGTTTTGTCTAGTGACCAGGATGTAAATGGGGTGGTGCCAGGTGCGCCGACTAAGTTGGAGCTGAAGAATGGAAAGACTTCGCCGGCGGAAAAGATCGTGATTTCGGAAGAAGATGCGGCAGCGATTAAATATGATACGAAGCCCCCCAAAGAAGAACCGAAACCGACTGATGTGGCGGAAAAGTCGGCTTCAGCGAATTTTAAGAAAGCACAGACGAAAGCATCGCCACAGTTGGACTCGACGGCGGTTTCGGCGTCAGCAAGTTTACCAAAAGTTGATAAAAAGGGTTTGCTATTTCAGAAAACGCATAAACGTTCGGCCTCCTTGTCCTTGAAGGCGAAGGAGAATGATAGAAAGAAGAAGTCACTGGATCATGAAAAAGGCGCTGCGACGGTCGAAAAGGAGGAGAATATTCCGATCGTAAGCGGCGAGGTGATGACTTCGGAGCGGATGCCAGAAGACTTGAAAGAACAGAATAAGCTGGAAATTGCAAGGAATGCGGTGTCAGGGCTTGGACTACGCAAGCGTATGCTTGGCCGAAAAAATAGTCGCGAAAAGGTGGATCCGAAGTCTAAAAAGGTTCGCGAGGCAGAGATTGCGCCGAAGATGGAGGCTTCTGAAATGGTCGACTCAACGGTGACTTCAGAAGGGGCGAAATAGTGCTATTCTTGGGGCAGGCTGCGAATTATTCAGCGCCGGCTATGTGGCGTCAGTTGTTCGTACATGGTAACCGGAGAGATATGGAGGCTTTGGCGCAGGCGCTAGCGGAGCGTTATTTACCGAAAAAATTGTTGGAGCAGGGTTTTTCGACGGAAAAAAGTACGCAGCGGGAAGGAAACAGAGTTGTGCTTTACCAGAGCGGCCGTTCGGCGCTGGCGGCGGCAATTATGGCGACGGTGCCGCGTGGGTCGGCAGTAATCATTACTGGTCTGACTTGTATTGCGGTAGTACGGGCAGTGAAGGCAGCGGGCTGTGTGCCGGTGTTTGCGGACATAGATCGTGAGACTTTGCAATTCAATGCAGAAACTGTTAAAAAAGCTCTTGACAAATGTAGGCATAAGGATTATAATGTGAGAGGAATAGTCGTGCAGAATACTCTAGGACGACTGCTTGAGGTGTCTGCGATTGAAGAAATTGCGAAAGAGCATGACTTGGTGATTATTGAAGATTTAGCGCATTCGGCTGGTAGGTTTTATGATGACGGGCGCGAAGTTGGAACGGTGGGCGCGGCGACTATATTGTCTTTTGGGAAGGGAAAAGCGATCGATACGATTACCGGGGGAGCGGTGATTATCCGAGCGGAAAAGCCTTTGGTTTTTCCGCGCCCACCGCAGCGCCGAGCTCGGCTCGGCGCCCGACTTCGCGCCCGCATTTATCCCCTGCTTGGCAAAATAATCCGGGGCGGTTATTATCTACGGATCAATAAAATTATCACTGCGGTTTGCCTGAAAATACATCTGATTGAGCGTTCGGCGGATGTGGAGCTGAATTTGGATCTAAAATTGGAACCTTGGCAAGCGAAGTTAGCTTTGGAACAGTTGCGAAAATTGCCGAAGATGCCACTCAGAGAAGGTTTTTTAGTGCGAAAACGGGAGCGCTTGCTTGCAGAAATGCGCAAAAGAGGATATCATTTGGATGAAATTTGGTATGATGTGCCGGTTTCGCCGGCGCGCTATGCTAAAGAGGCGAATTTTTCGTCCGAAGATTGTCCGGAGACGGTGCGAGTGGCGCAGGAAATCGTTAATTTACCAACTTATTATTCGGAGCAAAAGTTGGCGCCGGTGCGAAAAATGATTGCAAAATATGAGATCAATAATAAGGATATTGTGAAAAGTTGCAACGAGTCAATGGATGGTGCTCGAGCTAATGACGAAAGGGAAGGAGCGAAATGAGCGTAAAAAATCAGCAAAGACGAGGTAAGGAACGTTTGAAATTGGCAAAAAAAGCTGGTTTAGTCGGAGGTTCCTTAGGCGTGGAGGCGAAACGTAGCAAGAACGCTATAGGTGAAAAATCTGAGGCAATTGACGATTTGGATAGAATATCAAATCAGGAAAAATCGGGTGGGCCGACCGGAAATAAGATTGAAAATGGGGCTGTTTCGGTAGCACGAAAGAAGGCGAAGGAGGGTCATCCTTCTATTGTAGCACAGATTGACAAAAAAGTCAATACTCCTTACGCTTCTTCGCCTAAAAAGCGCCAAAAAGCCCTAGATGGGGCTAAAAAAGAGCTCAAAACTGTCCAAAAGAGTTTTAAAAACCCCAAAAATGATACTGGTGATTTAGCTGAGGTTTCGGGCGGCGTGACAGAACGCGAGTGCGCGTGGGAGCGGATTTTGCAGCTTTATCCGGAGGCGAATTTCTTGCAATCGCCAGAATGGGCGGAGGCAAACCGGGCGATGGGACATCGCCCGGTTTGGGGCGACCTCGGCGAAAAAGCTTGGTGCTTGATGTTGGTAAAAAACGCGAAAAGGGGTCGGTATTTGGAAGTTCCTGGTGGTCCGTTGCTGGATTGGCAAGATGAACAGGCGGTGACACGAGCTTTCGCAGCTATTCGCGAGGTCGCCCAGCACGAAAACTGTGTTTTCGTGCGCCTCCGCCCACAATTGACGAAGTCTTCGTCGCATCAGGCGATTTTTGCGCGTCAAGGCGCAAAAATCGCCCCCATGCATTTACATGCGGAACATACGGTAATTCTTGACTTGATGCAGAGTGAAGAAGATTTACTAAAAAAGATGCGTCGACAGACGCGATATGAGGTGCGCCAGGCCGTGAAAAAAGGCGTGCAGGTTGATTGGGGAAATAGTGAAGAGCTATATCGTGAGTTTCATAATGTGCAGCATGAAACCGCGTTGCGTCAACACTTTGTGCCGCCAAATTTAGTAACTTTGCTGGCTGAGCGTCAGGGTTTTGGTCAGAATGCTCGGATTTATGTGGCGAGAGATGCGAAAGAACAGCCAATCGCTTATGGTCTGATTTTTTGGTCAGGGAAGGAAGGTGAATATTTTGAGGCGGCATCGACCGATTTGAATCGAAAATTACCGGGTTCCTATGCTATAATTTGGCAGGCGATGCAAGACTTGAAGGGGTTGGGCTTGGAGCGCTTTAACCTTTGGGGGATTGCGCCACCGGGAGAGACAAAACACCGCTATTCGGGTGTAACCACTTTCAAGACGGGTTTTGGTGGCGAAGTAGTGGAGTATCTGCCGGCGCAGGATCTGATTATCCGGACGGCGCGCTACAAAATTAATCTTTTAGTGGAGAGAGCACGTAAAAGGTGGCGGCATCTGTGAGCACGATGATTAATGCGCTGCTGTATAATATTTTGGGGTAATGGCTGGGTTGAGAACGCTAATTTGTTCAGTGTGACCGATGGACTTTCTAAAAAATGACTAACGGTCAGTAATTTTACCCCTGGTTTTAGTGGGAAAATGACCAATAGTCAGTAATTTTAGATTTTGCTCCGCAGCGGGTGGAATAATATTAATAAGGCTTCTATGAACTCTGCAGGCGCCAATAGTTATTTATGGTCGAGTACTGGCACAGATTTAATTGGTGCATACTTTATTCGTTCTGATCAACCAAGGGTTACACTAGCAGATTCGAACTTTCGTCATCTCGCCTTCTCCCTCCGCTGCCTAGCTAGACTGTAATAATATATGGTAGGGTATGTGTCAAGGTTACGTTCCTTATTCTTTGGCGAGTGGGTGATTTTTTGGTTTTAGCTTTATTTTGGGGGTTCCTTTTATAATTATGCTGTTTATGTTTTTTCTATACTTGAGCGGCGGAGAGGGTGGTGGTAAAAGCACATACTACTACGAGATAGGTCGAGATTAGAAAGGTCAAGAATTAGATAATAAGCGTAACGGGTGTTGTTTGCGGGTTGAGCGGACCAACTATAAAGTCAAACATAAAATGTTGAAACTATAATGTCTGTGGAAAACTTTGGCGTTGGTGGAAAAGTGGTGGAAAACTTTTGCTCCTGTTGAACAGGGAAGAAGGATTCTACTTGTGGAAAACTCTGCCAAGAAAGCTTAAAAATATGAAAGAAAATGTCAAAAAACTCTTGTAGTTTTTGGGGAAATTGTTTATACTTAAGTCAGTGGACGAACACCCACACAAACAGATAAAATAACTACAAAAATTATCCTAAAATAAAAGAAAATACAAAAATTTAGTGAAATATAAGTAGGTTTTAGCTGCGAGGATTCACCCACTTGGTATCGTAAGATTGTAGATTAACAAGGTTTGAGACTGGACAACTAGGAGTTTCGGCGCGCGTTTGGGTTACGCGAAATCTAAGCCAATATGCACCTCGAAAAAAACACCTCCCAATTAACTCTATAGATTTGCACTTGTGCGAATCTCAACCACTCATTTACACTATAAGTCTCTCAACGGTCGCGTATTGTGATTAGCTTCGGCTGGTCGGGTCGCGATGGATCTAAAAAGTGTATGATGTTAAATAAACAGCAAAGAAAACAAAACCGCGGAAGTTTCTAGTTGCACGGTCTCAAACAATGAGTGTATAATATACACATATGGAAGAACTTCATCAGCCAGTGTTGTTGTCGGAAGTACTCGAAGTTTTGCAGCCGAAGCCGGGCGAGTCGTATTTGGATTTGACGGCGGGGTATGCGGGGCATGCGAGTGAAGTTTTGGATGTGACACGGAATTATAAGGATGCAGTTTTGGTCGATCGGGATCAAAATGCGGTCGAAGTACTTGAGGAGCGGTTTGTGAGTAAGCCGATTCGGATAGTGAAGGCGGATTTTTATGATGCGGTGTTGCAGGAAATTGAGTGTGGAAATACTTTCGACATGATATTAATGGATTTTGGAGTTTCTTCTCCGCAGCTAGACAGAGCGGAACGGGGTTTTTCCTTCGCGAAAGATGGTCCGTTGGATATGAGAATGGATCGGACGCAAGAGTTGGATGCTGGAGTAATTATCAATAAATGGGGCGAACAGCGTATCGTTAGCATCTTGGAGAAATATGGCGAAGAAAAGTCAGGTTTTGCGAAAATGATTGCGCGGGAGATTGTGCACGGACGGCCTTGGCAGTCGACGAAGCAGTTGGGGGAGGCTTTGGCGAAGTACGGTGGAGGCGGACGAGTGCACCCGGCGACGCGGACTTTCCAGGCGATTCGGATCGCGGTGAATAATGAGTTGGAGCTGATTGCTTGGACTTTGCCGCTGGTCTTGAAGGTTTTACGGCCAGGAGGGCGCGTAGCGGCGATTACTTTTCATAGTCTAGAAGATCGGTTGGTGAAAGATTGGCTGAAAGCCGAGACCACGAAGGGGGAAGAGTCGGAACTCGTGCTACTGACGAAAAAACCGATTACTGCGGGAGATCAGGAGTTGTTTATCAACCCGAGAGCGAGAAGCGCGAAACTACGGGCGGCGCGTAAAAGATCGGACGATAGTCTGTCGTTCGTGCGGTAGAGTGTGGAGACTTAGCCAAGCACCAAACTAAACGTCGAGCTTTTCGTGGGGTTAGTGGACGTTCATAGGCGATGGCAGCAGGTCGGAGCGCAGTGGAGGTTTTTGAGCTTTAGCAAAAAGGTTTTACGCGCGTTAGGACCGGAGTCAGGAGCTTTTTGAGCGCATAATCACTAGCCGCAGGGCCGATAAAAATAAAAAATAAAATAAATCAAAAAAGGAGGCAATTATGCCACGACAAATCATTGTAACTAGCAACCGTTCACGCGCACAAAAAGTGAAGGTTCATTTTGCAAAATAAGTCGCGAACGACTATAAAAATAACAAAAGCGTAGCCGATGGGGCGGGTCGGCTATAACATAAAATTAGAAAAAGTATGACTTAGCCGTAAGCGCAGGCTGCGAGTTATGATCCAGTCAATATTTTGTTTCTGGAAGATAGTGAAAAGCTTCTAGAGGCATGGACAATTTTCGAACTGACGTTAGAATAGAGAGATCCTCAGTTTTGCGATGCAAAATTATGGATCACATAACAGAGAATTGGAAACGTTGGTTTCGTGGAGAGATTGATTTTTGATCGATTCCAAATGCGCTGACATGGGTCGACAGGCCCACCACGGTTGTAGAGTTAATGCCGTAGAGTGTTTTACAATACCTTATACATACATGACCTTCCCGGAAGTTGTGCGGGAGATTGATAATTCCGTCTCCCGCTTTCGACCGGTCTACACTCGACTCGGACAACCTATTTACGGCAAAAATACGGATTCTATGCGGAGTTTGTATGCGAGGGTAGTTTTTGATGCAGAGATGCTGAAATTGCTCAGGAAAACAATAAAACCTAAATAAAATAAAAACAGCGAGGAAATTTTAATGAGACCCCAGACCTATACAACTAGAAGGGCGACGACGAACGGAAGTGGTTGGTCGCGTAACCAAAATATAGTGCGCCATAAGGCAAAGAGTTTGGGCTCGATTTCCAATGCAATGATTGTCGGTTTATTGGTTTTGATTGTCGGATTAATTTATGTGTCGCAGGGAACGAAAGCTACGAATTATGACTATGAGCTTTCGGCGATTGAAGATGAAATTTCGGAACTTGAGGCGAAAAAAGAGGATTTGGCGGTCGAGAAGGCGCGTTTGACATCGATTGCTTCGTCCGAAAACAGTACGGTGGCGCAAACTATGGAAGGTGCGAGTGTTGGGGGGTATGCAGAATAGGATTTATCAGTAAGGGTGTTCGAAGCGGCGTTTCTACGGAAGCGCTGTTTTTCTGATGGAACTTGGTATAATACTTTTTTGCTTGTTCGCAGCGGGTATGTCAATTCTCATAATGGACGCCTGGTCGGCACTGGCCTTAACGGTTATGTATGGTCATCACGTAATAGCGTTAATGCTCACTGTATCTATCGCCTTACTGATTTGCGTTTTTCAAATGTTTTGGTCGAAGATCAAGCAACGCAGCTTGGGCGGAAGATAGATCGTTTGAATAATGATTTGTATAGACCGGAAAGCCTTCTGGAAGAAAAGGAAGATTAGCTAAATCGTAAAATGCTCTAGCTTGCTAGGGCATTTTTGCATACTTTTTGGTGTTTATGGCTATTTTAGCCGGTCTAGGTGGTTTTTAGTATAAAACGCATACTGGTAGCGGTTTATTGTTAGAAAGGGCTTCTGGAGGCTCTAAAGAGGTTTCTAGGGGTATTGTAGAATAGGGCTAGGAGGCACGGATAGGCATTTTAAGGCTATTCTGGCTTCTGAGAGCCGTATAACGGCGTATGATGATGTTTATGGCTAGAATGGGCTGAAAATGGTGAAATATAGCGAAATAGCGGGAGTTTTTGGGGCTTAGCTCTGAAAATATGCGCTCAGGCTGGTAAAGTGGGGGAGATTGTAGTATTATTAAGAATAAGCATGTCGGATAACAAAAAAATGCTTAATCGGAATAAAGTCTTGCGCGTGGGGCTGCTGTTGGTTATGGCCGTGATTGTGACGCGGCTGTTTTTTATCCAAATTGTGGAGCACGACGAATGGCTGGCGAAGGCGGCGGCGCAGCAGACTTTGCAGAGTACGATTGTGGCGAAGCGGGGCGAAATTTATATGATGGATGGGGATGAGCCGGCGCCGGTGGTGATGAACGCGACGGTCTATACCGTGATTGTGGATCCGATGCTGGCGAATCGGGAAGAGATTGAAACGCAACTGAATCAGATTTTGGGCGAGCGGCGTATGGCGGAATGGGATGAGGTATTTGCTGATAAGACGCGGCGGTATTATATCGTGGCGAAGAATTTGCCGCGGGCTCAGGCGGAGCAAATTGCGAAGGGGGAGCTGGAGGGAGTTTGGTTGCAGGGAAATACAGAGCGAGTTTATCCGGAAGGGGATTTGGGTGCGAAAGTACTGGGGTTTGTGAATGCGGATGGGGTTGGTCAATATGGGGTGGAAGGGTCGTTGAATGAGCGCTTGGCAGGGAAGGATGGATTGTTGCGAACGGTGAAGGATATTAATAACGTGGCGCTTTCGATCGGAGAAGGGAATATTAAAACACCGGCGGTCGATGGTGAAAATATTGTCTTGACGATTGATAAAACCATGCAGCATAATATTGAGCGGTTGATTCAAGAGCAGACCGGTAAGGTGGGTTTTTCGCATATTAGTGCGCTAGTGATGGACCCGCGTGATGGGCGGATTTTGGCTATGGCCGATACGCCGAGCTATGATCCGGGTGATTTTGGTAATGTGGAGAGTGCGGAGGTTTATATTAATCACGTGATTGAAGATCCGTATGAGCCGGCGAGTGTTTGCAAAACTTTTACTTTTGCAGCTGGTTTGGAGTACGGGGTTTTGACGCCGGAGTCAACTTATGTCAATCAAGGTGTGACTTATGTTGACAATTGGCCGATTAAGAATGCAGCACAAAATCCAGGCTTGTTGGGAACGACTACGATTCAGACGGCACTGAATTGGTCGTTGAATACGGGTTCGACGCAGGCCTTGCGTTGGTTGGGCGGGAGCGAGGTGGAAATTAATGCTCAGGGGAGGGAACGTTTATATGAATACTTTCATAACCATTTTGGGTTAGGGCAGGAAACGGGAATCGAACTTTATGAAGCGACCGGAACTGTTATGGAACCGAATGCGGAAGTGTATGGTATTGATTCAACTTATGCCAATATGACTTTTGGACAGAATATGCAAGTGACGATGCTGCAGACGGCGGCGGGGTTTGCTTCGGTGGTAAATGGTGGGCAGTATTTTGCGCCGACGATTATCGCAGGAAAGATGGAGAATGGGGAATTTGTCAAGGCGGAGCAGCGGGAAGCCGTGCGGGAGGCGGTGCGTCCGGAAACTAGTGCCACTATGCGTGAAATGCTGTATAATACAAGGAGAACTTGGCGAGGGAACGGGACTGATCCGGCTGGGTATTATGTCGGTGGGAAGACCGGAACAGCGCAGGTGATTCGGAATGGGGCGTATGTGTTGGATGAGACCGTGGCGACTTACGTTGGTTTTGGCGGAACGGAAGGGGAATTGCCAGAGTATGTTATAATGGTGAGAGTGTGGGAGGACGGCAAGAAGGCAGAAGGTGATACGCACGCAGTGGTGGTTTTTAATGCGCTGAAGGGGTATGTGCAGGATCGGTTACGGGTGCGGCCGGCAGCAACGGAATAAAAGAGATGGTAAAAAGGAAAAATAAGTAATAATTATGGAAGATACGCTCAATAATGAGACATTTTATGGATTAATTTTGGCGCTTTCGGCTTTTTTCTTGGCGACCTTTTTGACGCCGATTTATACACATTTCGCTTATAAATATAAATTTTGGAAAAAGCAGAAGAAAACCACGGCTACGGGCGATGCCTTGCCGATTATGACAAAACTGCACGAGAAGAAGTTTGCGCGAGCTTTTCCGACTATGGCGGGGGTGATTGGGGTGGTGACGGTGGCGATTGTGACCTATGTCTGCAACTGGAACCGAGAGCAAACCTGGCTACCGCTGGCGGGGTTTTTGGGCGGGAGTTTGGTAGGATTGATCGATGATTTGATTAATGTTTTTGGTTCGGGTCGGGGCGCAGCGGGACTGCGTGCACCGGTGAAATTCTTTATGATCTCGGCGATTGGGGTGATTCTGGGCTGGTGGTTTGCGGTGAAATTAGGCTGGACGGCGATCGAAGTGCCGTTTCTGGGTGATTGGCACGTCGGTACGGTGGGCATGATTCTGATTTTTGCCTTTGCGGTGGTGGCGACTTCGAATGCGGTTAATATCTCGGACGGTCTGGATGGGTTGGCTGGTGGGTTAGCCATGCTTTCCTATGCGGCTTATGGTGCGATTGCACTGTTTCAGGGACAGTGGATGTTAGCGGGCTTTTGTTTGACGGTGGTGGGGTGGTTGCTGTCGTATATTTGGTTTAATGTGCCTCCAGCGCGCTTTATGATGGGGGACGTGGGCTCTTTTGCGATTGGCGCTGGACTGGGCGTGGTGGCGATGATGACGAATGCCTTTTTCCTCTTGCCGATTATTGGCTTTTTATTTGTGGTTGAAGCAGGATCTTCGCTGTTGCAAATGTTTTGGAAAAAAGTGTTCAAGAAGAAACTTTTTATCTCGGCGCCGATTCATCATCATTTGGAGGCGACTGGTTGGGGAGAAGCCAAGATTGTCATGCGATTTTGGGTGATTGCAGGAGTATTGGCGATTGTGGGCGTGTTTCTGGCGGTACAAGGGGGAATTGTATGATGAGAGGGGGCTTTGTAGCGGTTTTTTTGGCTATTTTTGGAAAGACAAGCTTTTTGGCGAAAAAGTTTAAGAAAAGCCTTGTAACTCTGAGGGTGGTGAATAAAGATGCGTTTGCGCGATCTTTTGAGCGATGCAGGAGGGACTATTTTGTTTCCGTAAATTATGCCAAAAATGGGAATTACACATATTTTAAGGCAAAGAGTATTGACTTTTTTGATAACGTGTGCTATAATGGAAGGATAGGGTCCTGATAATGCGGAAACATAAGAGCGACCGGATTATTGGAGCGTTGACGGTGATTTTGCTGGGGATGGGGCTGATCGTGATTTATGCGATTGGTCCGATGCGGGCGAACGTTATGAATGCGACTTATGGAACCGATTATAGCGATAATTATTTCTTCTTCCGGCAGTTGTTTAGTGTGGTTTTGTCGTTAGCGGTGATTGTGCTGGCTTTTCGGGTACCGTACCGGATTGTGCGGAAGTTCGGTAAGCTGTTTCTAGTATTAGGGTTGTTGCTTTGTGCGCTTTTGGCAGTATTATCTTGGATGAATAGCCCCTTGGTGAGTTGCCAGTTGGGCGCTTGCCGCTGGTTTGATTTGGGTGGGATGTTGAGTTTGCAACCGGCGGAGATTTTGAAGTTGGGGCTAGTGCTGTATTTGGCGGGGTTTTTGGCAGAAAAGCGCAAGAACGGCATGTTGGATAGTATAGTGGATTTTTGGTTGCCGTTCGGGATTGCTTGTGGTCTGTCTCTGGTGTTTGTGATTGTGATTCAGAAGGATTTAGGAACGGGAACAACTTTGATTGCAATTATTATGGCGATGCTATTTATGAGTGGGGTGAGTTTGAAAAAATATTTGGTGGTGTGTGTTTTGATTTTGATAGCGGGGGCGATAGCGATTTTGGGGTCGCCTTATCGCCGCGAGCGATTGTTAACTTTTAGTTCGGATGAATCGAGCGATTCTTATCATATTGAGAACGCGATGATTGCGATTGGTACCGGCGGATTTTTAGGGGTAGGGATTGGTAATAGCGTGCAGGCGACCGGTTATTTGCCGGAGTCGATTAACGATTCCGTGTTTGCGGTTATGGGCGAGACCTTCGGTTTTGTCGGGCTAGTGGCGATCATTGCGAGCTTTACGTTGCTGCTGATGCGGTTGTTGCGTACGGCGAATTATTTACATGACGATGAGGAGTCGCTGGTGGTGATTGGGGTTTTTGCCTGGGCGGCGGCGCATGTGATCGTGAATATTGCCGCGATGACTAGTCTGATCCCGTTGACTGGGATTACGTTGCCGTTGCTTAGTTATGGTGGAACTAGTATGCTATTTATGGCGGCGGCTTTGGGCTTAGCTTTACAATTATCTTGTTATACGAGCCGGGAGCCGCGTAAGGAACAACCGCGCGTTTCACGCAAGGCAGTAGAGAATGCTTCGCCGCGGCGTCGTCAATTACGGAGGAATGTGTGATGGGACGGCGGAAAAGTCGGCGGGGAATGAGAGTGCTAGTGGTAGGGGGCGGCTCTGGGGGGCATATTACGCCGGCGGTAGCGGTGGTGCGGGAATTGTTAGAGTTGAAGCCGCAGAGTAAAGTAGAGTTTTGGACTGATCGTAAATATTATAAAAATGTGGTGAAGATTACGACCGAAATCGGTATGCCATGGAGCGAGGACGCGGAACGGACGGGGAAGCATATTCGCGTGAGGAAGGTTTGGTCGGGGAAGTTTCGGCGTTATGCCGGTTGGACCTGGCAAGATTATTTTAAATATTGGAAAATTACGCTTGGTGATTTGGTTTTTAAAAATTTGATTGGTTTTTTTGGTTTCATTGGCGGTATTTTGCAGACTTTTGTGCGTTTGCTCTGGCCAGGGAATCGGCCGGACGTGATTTTTCTAAAGGGTGGTTTTGTGGGTTTGCCGGTTGGCATCGTAGCGAGATTTTATGGAATTCCTTATGTAGTGCATGAGTCAGATGCGGTGCCGGGGCTTGCTAATCGACTGCTAATGAAGCACGCGACGGTGATTGCTACGGGATGGAGTGGTTTGCAGAGTAAGCGACTGATGGTGCAGGTGGGAGTGCCGGTGGCGGCGGAATTTCATCAATTGAGCGTTGCCGAACAGAAGAAATTGAAAAAAACTTTCGGCTTTGATCCGGGTGAACCGCTATTGGTGGTGACTGGAGGCAGTCAAGGAGCGGAGAGTATTAATCAAGCTTTGATCGAGATTTTGCCAGAATTGTTGAAATTTACCAGCGTAGGCTTGGTTGCGGGGCGTAAGTATTACGAGGAAATGGTGAAGTTGAAGCATTATGAGGAATGGGAAAAGGCAAAATTGAAGTCGAATTTTCGGCTTTGGGAATTCCATTCGGCTATGCATGAGTTGATGGGCGCGGCGGATGTGGTGGTAAGCCGGGCGGGAGCAACTACGATTGCGGAATTGGCGGCTCTGGAGAAAGCGGTGATTGTCGTGCCGTTTGAGCGTCTGCCGGGTGGCCATCAAGTGAAAAATGCGGAGAAATTGGCGCAGGAAGGTTCGGCGCTGGTGATTTTGGATGAAGATTTGCGGAAGAACCCGAAAATCTTGTTGCAGGATGTGCGGCATTTAATGCGTGCCCCAAAGGCACGTGCGGAGTTGGCGCAGAAATTGCACTGTTCAGCGCGTCCAGATGCGGCGAAGCGCTTGGCGCAGATTTTGATCGACGTCAGAGAAGGCAAAATAGTAAACGATAAGACAAAGGGGTAAAATCAATAATGCGTGGGCGAAATAATGAATCGAAACGAATGCGTGCTGGTCGTACGATCGTGGCGGAGCGCGAGCGGATTGAATCTGATTCGGAGCGAATGCAGGCTCGTAAGAAGGTGAAGCGCAAGCATACAACGTTGGTAATCCTGGTGCTGTTGATTTTGGTGGCGATTGGGCTGGCGATTTTCTTAGGCATGAAGGAGCTCTCGAAGGAATACGTGGTGATTGGCGATGCGAAGGAGAAAAGCGAACCCTATGTAGTACAGGCTATGATTGTCGACGAAGATAATCGTGGGCAGATTTCGATGCGGGTGAATCAATATATTGGTGAATTAGAGCAAGCGTTTGCGGATTTGGGATATAAAGTGGTAAAAGTAACGCTGCCGACTGGTAAAAGCCGTGAGCTCTATGTGGATTTAGAGGGTAGAGAAACCTTTTTCAAAGTTAGTATGGAGCGGGGTGCAGCTGTGATAGCTGAAGATGCTGCGAGGATGATTCGTTATCTGGACGGTCACGATATACACCCGGTTTATGTTGATGTACGAGTAGAGGGAAAGGGGTATTATCAATAGAATTCGGTTTCGGCTCATCACGTTGAAATTTTAATTTCGCTATTGACTTTTTTGGTAATATGTGCTATAATAAGGGTAGAGGGTGGTTTTTGACGGGCTGATTTTTCTAAACGCTAGTTCTCTGATGAAAACTAGGGAATTACGTTCAAAGAAAATGAATAAAAGACTTAGTGATCAGATCAACACAACGAATCATAATGGCTGACTATCGTGCTTGTGTTTGCATATAAATGATGTATGTAATAATGTGTGTGCTTTTTGGCATTGCTTATAATTATCATTGTTGCCTACGCTCGAGCAGCGGAGGGGAGGAGTTCCAGCGATCGTAGCTGTTGGACGGGTGGACGCCAGAAGCAGTAAAGACAAGATAGTATGCATAACGAAGACTAGAAGAATTAGCCCGGGACGACCATTCGTAACCGTTGCTACTGATGTAGACGTACCCGCGACAGAGCGTTTTTAAGTTCGGTTTTTGTTCGGTTATTTATAATCAAGAGGATGATATGGGGAGCGTTGATCCGTGTGGTGATGGGGTAAAAACGCCGATAGCGTTTGTAGGTAAGGAACAATGAGGGGAAGCGGTATTAAAGTTAGCAGCAGAGACGTCAATTTTAATCGTAAAAACCGTAAGCGAAGAAATGAGTTTATCGGCTGGTACATTTCGCGAGGCCTAGATATAGCGTCGTAAAATCTGTATTGTGCGACGTTAAGATTCCTCCCCATCAACGATTACAAATGTATGAACGTATACACTCGGCTAGTACGGGAGCGGGCTTGTCCTCCCGTTCCGAGTTCGCTGTTCCATTCCCCTGTAATAAAGTTCCCAAAAAAGTTGCATTTCCTGGAATTGACCCGAACAGTATCGAGGCTCTAGAGAACGGAGCGCCCTATTCGATCTTGTCCGAAACTGGTAACGCTCGGAAAAATAACAATAGGTTATCTATGAATATTAAATCCATAAAAAGAAAGGAAAAGCATGGATATTAAAGAGTTATGATCTTTAATTTTGCGGATTTTGCTCGTGTAGAGATATTTCGGCATTGTCTGACAATTCCCGTGGCGGTTCGGAGTAGATTTGCGGATCATTATTATAATAGCTCGAATCCGGTGAATTGGGGTATGGATAGACTTGTGGTTGCGATTGATAGTCACCATAGACGTTTTGAGCTTGCTGGTAATACTGTGCTGAGGGATCCTGAAGGTTATTTGAGGTATTATAATACTGGTCGTTATTATAATATGCGTTGTTGTCGTAATAAGTGCTTTGCTCATAACCTTGAGTGTAGCTTTCGGGAACAGCTTGTGGGTGATTCTGGAGGAAGTTTTCGGCGCTTAAGGCGACCTTGCCGGTTGCAACAAGGCGTGGGTTAGCCACTTGACCGACGAAGCGCGCGGCGGCATTTTGGGCCGCTTGCAGTTGCTGTATACTGGCTCCACTAGGCTTAGGCTGGGTATGATTGAACTTTTGGCCTAAGTCTTCTTCGTCGGTCTGTATGGACAAAGATACCTTTGCTTGAGCCGTATTGTTGCTGAGCGGATTTTTTGCCTTTGACGTTTTTTCTAGTTTGCTGCCCTTCTTTTCTCGTTCCTTTTTGACTTTATCTTTAACTTTATCTTTGGGTTTCTGGTCATTAAGGGTGGATTTTTCGTTATTTTTAGGGTTTTTGGGCGTTTTTTGGACTGGAGTGGGGTCATGGGAAGGTTTTTCATCGCGAGTTCTCTGAGCCGCTTTCTGGGGCTCCACATGGGTATTCCTAGGAGTGTTAATTGGTTTTTTCGCTAACGGCTGCTTTGGCTGCGTCTTTTCGGGCGTTGTGGGTTCTCCAGACGGCTTTTCTGTGGTTGTAGGCTTCTGGCCGGGCGTAACGGCTGGTGTATTTTCGGCAGCTTTAGGAGCGGGTTCTGGTGTCTTCTTGGCCTGCTTTTGTGCCACCAAATTCCCTAAATCCTTGAGACCGAGGCGGTTTTTACCCTCAGCGGCGTTAGGAGAGAGTTTCATTTTGCGGAAATCAGTCTGAGGCGTAGTGGGCACGAATTTATAGTTCGGTTTTTGTTCGGTTTTATTCCCTATTGAAGGGGAACTGGTAGTAGTGCTCTGTTCGCCGGCGTTGCGACCGCTATCGGAGAGTTCTTTTTTGTATTTTTCTGATTGCTCGATGGTTTCGCGGATTTCGGCTTCAATCTCGGACCGGGGGCGGGCAAAATTAGCGCGAGAATACTCGACGATTTTATCAAAATTGTCTTGCGGCGTCTCTGGAATTGAGAGGGTAGTGGCGGAGAAGGCCGGGGCTTTTTCGCCGTTAATGATCATAGAAATGACGAAATGACGGTTGTTAAGTTGAATCAAGTCGCTTTGGTCAAAAATCGGCTCGAACTGTTTTGATAAAATTGGTGCATCATCGGCGGAGACACGAAAACTGATGGTGGTACCGACGTTACCAAAGACGGCGTCGCGTACCGAATCAGTCATTTGCGACGTATATTGGTTGGCCACTGTGAGATTCAGTCCATATTTACGAGCCTCTGAGAGAATGACGGCGAAACTATCGGTGGCAAAGTTCTGGAACTCGTCTACATAGAGGTAAAATGGCCGCCGATCGCTAACTTCGGCGATGTCGGAGCGTGACATGGCAGCGAGCTGAACTTTGGTGATGATGAAAGCGCCGAGGATAGCGGCGTTGTCTTCACCAATTAAGCCTTTGGAAAGATTAACTACTAGGATTTTCCCTTCGTCCATGATTTTGCGGATATCGAAGCTAGATTTGGGTTGACCGATAATGTTGCGAATGATTGGGTTGGCCGTGAAGGCGCCGACCTTGTTAAGCACTGGCGCGATGCTTTCGTTGACTTGTTTTTCATTCCATTGGCCAAATTCGTGTTTCCAGAACTGGAGCACGGTGACATCTTGGCAATAATCAAGCGTTTCTTTGCGAAAGTCTTTGTCGGTTAGGAGCCGGGAAACGTCAAGTAAGGTGGTCTCTGGGCGGTCTAAGAGTGCCAGGAGAGTGTACCGTAAAATATGCTCGAGACGTGGACCCCAAGAATCGCCGAACATACGCTTCAAAACGCCGATCACTTCTGAACAGACATTGGGTTTGCGGGCCGGATCAGAAAGCTCAAGTGGGTTGAAGGCAACTGGGTAATTGACATCGGCAGGGTTGAAGTAAACTACGTCTTCAATTCGGCCTTCTGGCACGAAGCGCAAATTGTCGATTGCAAAATCGCCATGTGGGTCAACGATACAATAACCCTGGTCGTGAAAAGTATCACTCAGCGCAAAAAGTTCTAGCATGCCGCTTTTACCAGCGCCGGTTTGCCCAATAATATAGACGTGGCGTGAACGATCACGGCGATAAAGCCCAAACTGATGATTGATGCCACGAAAATTAGTTAAGCCGAAGGCCGAGATGGCATCGTCGTTGGCGGGGTCGCCGGTAATTAACGGCAGCTTAGCTGGCGGCTCGGCGGTTTTGGAGGAAGCCCAGACGATATTAGGTGTTTCCACGGAAGTATGTGGCAGGTGATAAACCGAAGCGAGCTCGGAAATATTGAGAATAAAACCGCGTTCGGCGAAATGACGCAATTTATAATGGTCCAGGGCGTCGGCATCGAAGCTACCTTTGGTTAGTTTGAAGCCGTTCAGGCTGGTTGAATTGTATTGCTTAAAAGTGCCGACTAGTGCTTGCATATTGAGTTTAGCGTTGGTTTGGTCGTTGCCGAGGTAAGCCAGGCGGATTTTGACTTCGTAGCCGAGTTTGGCGGCTTTTTCTTCGGCTTTAGCGATGCGTGTTTTGTCGAGTTCGGAAAGTTCGGGCTTGGCTTCGTCTTCACTACCGCCGGTCGGAGGCCGAAAAAGCGCGCCCAAGGCTTCTACTAACCAAGACCAATCCAGACCCAGAAAAATCGACTTCCCTCTTCCCTCTTTGACTCTTTTGATGTAGTGGTCGGTGGAGTTTTTGCGCCAATCGTCCGGCACGGGGCGAGTGAGGATTTGGATCCAAAGCTCTTCCGAATTGTCGGGATTGAGCTTGGCCAAGGTGCCAGTAATGCCAGCCAAGGGGTCGACTTCGAAATTCTCGAAAGTTTTGATCGGCAAGGCTTCATTCTCGACTAGGCTGAGCTCCGTAGTATAAGTGACCGAATATTTTTCGCGATCATCGACGTAATCTTCGTCAATGCGGTATATTTGTACAGTGGGATATTGGGCGTAAATTTGCCCTTCTACGAAACTTTGCAGAATTTTTGGTACCCAGACGTAGAAGCGAATTTGGCCACCGGTAGAAACAATCTCGAATGAAAGATGCTCTTGGATGCCGTCGGAATTCTTCAGCTCGCTCTTGTCGCGTAGGATACCGTGTAAACTAGCAAAAAGCTGCTCGGCAGCCAATTCCTTTTTATCGTTGGCGCGCGGGATTTCTAGCATCAAGAGCACTGAATCGACATTAAGAATCTTGAGTCGATTGTTTTTCTTATAATTACGATAAGTCAGGAAAGCCAAAAATGCGACTAACGGCACCCAGAAAATAGGCTGCGAGATAAAATGAATGATCTTTGTCAACATAACTTTAGCTTATCGCTCCAACTCTTATTAAAATGTTTTTCTTTTTGACGATAGAATGAATTATTTAGCAAGGGTATAGGAATCCTTGTCGACCTTAGTGAACAATTGTTTATTCTGGAGGTTGAGCAGGACGGTGGTCTCCTTTACTTTGCGGGCGTGTAGGACGCGTTTGACGATTTCTTCACGGGTCAGTGGTTCGCCGGCTTTTTTCAGGATGTCAGTGATGATGTCGGCTACAGTTCCCTTTGCATAGCCCCAACTACTCAGGGCATAAATTCCGCGGCCGATCAATACAAAGCGCGAATCTTTAATCAGTTCGTTATGAATCGCTTGGACAGTGACGTTTTTGCGGCGGAAATTCGACTCAGAAATCGCCTTAGCAATCTCCGAAAAGTGCATCGGTTCCTTATGCGCTTCGAGCACTACAAAGATCTTGTCGCGAATATTGCGTGGGTTGACAGTCGGCCACTTAGCTAGGCCCCAAAGACCATTGAGCGATGCCAGTAATTTTGAAATAGACGCGATCGCTTTGATATGGTCAGGATGTTCATAATTCAGAGCATTGTCAAGCTGCTCAATCGTCATCGGCTCGCCGTGATCCTTGATTACGGCTACAATTTCATCAGTCTTGGCATGGATGGTTTTGGCGTCGCCGTATTCCGCGATGCCGATGGCAGGGTAATACAAATCGTTTTCGTCGAGCGCAGTCAAACTCTTGGAAATCGAACCGATAAAAGTGAGCTTCGCGCGCTCCACCGGTGTGGCTTTGTGCCCATAAATACGGTCAGCGAGGTCAGAAGTGCGTGCTACACGACCGAGCTCGGTTAAATTACGGATAATAAGCTTTTCGGCGGCTCCGAGCTCTGGAATTTGCTCCTCATCGGCGCCAATGCGGAGGCGGACGAGAATAGCTTTTTCGAGCTGACGGACGCGTTCGCGTGTGATACTGAGCAATTCCCCGATCTGTTCAAGGGTTTCTTTCTGTCCGGAAATACCGAAACGCCGCGAGATAATCTCGCGTTCGCGGTCTTGCTCAATAATGCTTAAGCTGCCTTTGATTGCGTTTTCGATCGTACTGGCGTTCTGCTCCATCAGGTTCCCTTCGTTTTTTATCCTTGTGTGGTATTTTATTAAAATAATATTGAATTTTTCTTATGATAGCATATTTGCATATACGTGTCAACAGTGAAATTCAATATTATGTTTATATGTTTTATTATATCACTTTTATTCGAATTTAGCGGAAAATATTTTACTATTTTTGAATTTGGTTATGTTTTTCCCGAACAAAACCCGAACAGCCCTCAAATAACCCTCGAATAGGGTCTGAACAAAGCCAAACGAAGTTTAAACAAACACTGAGGAATACTTGAATAGACGCTGCAATATGCATCGAATAGATGACAGACTGGCGCTATGTAGGAAACGAATTTTCGTTAAAAAATCGAACAAATATCTAGCAGTCTTCAAGTCTGGCTTGTAAAGTCTTCTTAATAAATGCTTCTCTTACCTATAGATCTCAAAAACACAGTAAATTACTCGAAATTACTTTGATATCTGGCTTCTGGAGCGTCGAGAAGGGACTTTGGGAGTGGTTTTGGTAGTCTTGGCTTTGGCGCCCGTACTTTTGCTTTTGGTGCTTCCTGTAGCCTTAGGTGAGCTCTTAGAGCTGGTTTTATTAGTCTTTTTGGCGGTTTTGCGCATGAAACGCCGTCCCTTGCCGCTAGATTTTTCATCCAGCATTTTTTGTGCTTCGGCAAGCGTGATCTTTTTTGGGTCTTGGTCTTTGGCGATCTTTACATTATTGAAACGCCCTGGGCCTTTTACGTAAGGTCCGTAAGCGCCATTAATAATCATGATATCACCCCAGTCGGCGATGATGGTATCGAGCTTTTCTTGCAAGAGTTTTTCGGCGGTTTTGAAACTGACAGTGTAGGGGTCGTGATTTTTGAGTTGAATATTGTACTTTCCAGCCTTAAGATACGGCCCAAAAGGCCCGCTGGAGGCGATAATCACCAGGCCGTCTTTGGTTTTGCCGAGTTCACGGGGTAGAGCTGGCAGCTCGAGTTGTTTGATTGCTTCGGCGAGGGTGACGGTTTTTTCGGTTTTTCCCTGGGGCAAGGGGGCGAAGCGCGGTTTTTGACCAGAAGTTTTTTCGTTATCGCCAAGTTGAATGAAGCCGCCATTGCGTCCGACTTTAGCGTAAATCGGCATTCCAGATTTGGGATCTTTTCCCAGCTCGCGCGCGTTATTATAGCGGGCGGCGTCGTCGGATTTTACCACCTCTTTGGAAAAAGGACCATAAAAATCGCGCAGCATTTTCACTCGTTCGAGTTTATGCTCGGCAATTTTATCGAGATCTTCTTCGATATTGGCCGTAAATTGATAGTCGATAATATTATTGAAATTGTCGATCAGAAAGCCAGCTAATAATTCCCCGATTGAGGTAGGGAGTAATTTGCCCTTGGTTGAGCCAGTTTTTTCGGTGGTAATTTCGCGCTTAACCTTGCCTTTTGCTAAAGTAATCTTGATTACTTCGCGTGGTTCGCCCTCTGATTCTCCTTTGACGACGTAACCACGATTTTGGATTGCTGACATGATGGTGGCGTAAGTCGAAGGGCGCCCGATGCCGAGTTCCTCGAGTTTTTTGACCAGTGAGCCTTCGGTATAGCGCGCCGGAGGTTTAGCAAAACTTTGTTTGGCGGTGATACTCTCGGCTTTTAGTTGGTCGCCAGTCTCGAGTGGCGGCAGTTCATCTTCTTTCATGCGTCCAGTTACCTTCAAAAACCCGTCAAAAACGATTACTTCCCCTTTAGCTTCAAAAGTATAGTCCAGCGCAGCTTTGCTGAGCTCCAGCTCGGCTTGCGACTCCTTGGAAACCTGAATTTTGACAGTAGTTTTGGCGGTTTTGGCATCGGCCATTTGGGTTGCCAAAGTACGATTCCGGATCAATTTATATAGTTTGCGTTCAAAATCGTTCTTCCCGGCGGTTTCCTGCTCGATATGGGTGGGTCGGATCGCTTCGTGTGCCTCTTGCGCGCCGGCAGATTTGGTTTTAAAATTGCGCACTTTGAGGTATTCTTTGCCATAATTATTTTCGATGTAGCTAGCGGTCTGCGCGATGGCCTGCTTGGAGAGATTGAGGCTATCAGTACGGTGATAAGTAATCAAACCGGCTTGATAGAGGGCCTGAGCGGCTTGCATAGTGGTACGCGAAGAAAAACCGAGCTTTGAGTTGGCTTCGATTTGCATAGAAGCGGTGGTGAAAGGCGGACTGGGGCGGCGGACACCATCGCTTTTTATAACATCTGTTATAATATACTTCTTTGCCTTAGCGAGTTGCTCTAGGTATTCGGTCACTTTCTTTTCGGAGTCAAAACTATGATTCAGCGTGCCCGCGATCAGCTCGTCCTTTTCTTTATAAAAATTACCAGTCACCTTAAAAGTCGATTTACTGGCAAATTTCTCGATTTCCTGTTCCCTTTCCACGATCAAGCGGAGCGCCGGGCTCTGGACACGTCCTGCCGAAATCGCGCCGGGAACTTTGCGTCGCACGACGCCCGAGAGATCATAACCGACTAGCATATCGAGGGTTTGGCGCGCTTGTTGCGAATGTACCATATCCATGTCGACTTTGCGCGGATTTTTAATCGCGGCTTCGAGCGCTGGCTTAGTAATTTCGTGAAAAGTGATGCGACTAGTGTTTTTGGGCAATTTCAGTACTTCCATAAGATGCCAAGAAATGGCTTCGCCTTCGCGGTCTTCGTCAGTCGCCAGCCAGACGGTGTCGGCGGCTTTGGCAGCGCGTTTGAGCTCGTTGATGATTTTGGTATGATCAGGGTCAATTTCGTAAGTGACATCGAAAGTCTCTTTGTCAACATGGGTATCTTTGCGAATATGCCCGACCGAGGCCAGGACATGAAAATCTTTGCCCAGATACTTCTCAATCGTATGGGCTTTGGCAGGAGACTCGACAATCACTAAATTTTTCGGCATATATTATTCATCATACTGGGTTGTAGTAATCGCGTCAACTAGAAAAATAGTCCCAACCAGAGGTTGGGACGGAAGATGAAAAAATGCACCGACAATCTGCCAGTGCATTTCAATGTACGAAACTTAGTTAGATCATATTGCTAATTAGTGGCAAATTATCGTGAATTTCCAGAAAAGTCTTCCGACCAAAGGAGTATTGATAGTCGATACGACTTGGCTCTTTTTCATAATAGTCTGGAAAAATCATTTTTGCCAACATCCTAGCGAAGCGATTTTTTGGTGCAGGATGCGTTATGGTGTGTGTTTCACTGTACCAAAGTTCATAATGACGGTTCTTGTCGCCGCTCCGATGTATTATGCTGTGAAATTCGCCACTAAAACAGCGACTGACATTGATACTAAAGGTTTCAAATTGGCAATCCTCTTCGTCACTGACTGGAACATCGATGACGATGCGAAACTCATGTTCGCGGATTCCTGCCAAATGCCAATCATCGTCTTTATTGACATACTGTAGCTCAACGCGATCAGGGTGTACTCGAAATCCTGACAGTTTCCATGTTGGGTCTGAGCCGTGGACGATTTGTGAGAGGTTTGCTTGAAAAGCGTCCTCTTTAGCTTTCCCGTCTTCATCATAGCTTAATCTGACTATTCTCGCGTAATTCAACGGATCATCGTTGCTCTCATGTTTCATGCAGGCGGAAGTAATTTTTAAGGTTGGCAATTCAAAATCAGGGTCATTATAGTAGTAGTTCAGTCCTCCTGCAATACTGAAGCCAATCCAGCTATTTAATTCAATTCTGCCACTGATAGATAACATTTCTACCTTCCTTTCCGTAACATTTTAAGGTACTTATACTTCAATTATAGCACACTTTGTTCAAAAAGTCAATAGTTTTTTGATGAATTAGCTTAAATTACGGGATTGCAAGATTGATAATAAGGTCGAGGTTTGTAGCGAGAACCTTGAAAAAGGCCGACTTTCGCAGTCGACCTTTGGAAAAACTACTGAGGCAGAGTGTCTATGCCTTCGCTGCGCCAATAGTAGATGTTGCCGTAGCGATCTTGAATGATCAGCTCTGGATCTTCTTGCTCGAGATTCGCGGCGAAATAGATCAGGTTGAGGTAATCGCGCGTCCGATCATTATCTTTTCGGGGGCTTTTGTCAATGCTAAAACTCAGCTCGATCATTGCGCAAGCGCGAGTTTTTTCATGCCAATGATCGTCGAAGTACCCCTGATGCGGACCGTGCACGAGCGGTATCTGCTCTTTTGCGTCATTGATGCCTTGCCAAGCGCGTTCGAGCGCAATTTTTTCGATTTCGAGCTCTGGATCAAAGGCAATTGGTATTTTTTTGTAACGCTCTGCCCTGTCGGCGCCAGGTTGATACTCGCTCACCGTGGTATTCTCTAGGATTTTGCGCAACTTTTCCAGCGCTGAGTCAAGAGAAGCCTGTTCGATTTCCTTGTTAAGGTTGTTTTGATTGTTCATATTTAATCCCCCTTTGTCAAAAGACACTCTTGGTCGGTTGAAAAACGATTTCCTGCCTCTTAAAGTGCTTGTCTTCTAGTAACATTGAATTTGCCTATTCTTGAAATAGGCCTATCTTTCTATTATAGAACACATTGTCTAAAAATCAAGGTTTTGTATAAATAATTTGTTCAATTTTAGGTATATTTGTGAAAATTGTTGTAAAATCAACAATAAAAGCCTTGACAAAGGCCAACTTGTCGAAAAAAACTGGCCTGCCCTAGAGGGGCAGGCCAGAATCGTCTTATACGCCTTTTTCAACGGCCTTGACGAAGCCGCTGGAGTCGAAGCTTCTGTGGCTTTCTTGGGCGTAATGCGCCCATTGATACAGAAACTCTGGGTGACTACGCAAATACTCGTGTTCATCCTGACGTATCACTTCAGGCCGCTCAATTGACACTTCTGTTACGCCACTAAGTTGGTTGTCTTCCCTGATGTGGAAAGGCGTGTCGGTTTTGATAACGATGCTCTGAACGCTATAATTATACTCATCGATCACGCGCCCGGCTAACAGCGTTCCTATTCTGCCAGCGAACAGACGGGCAGGGTCCGTGACTATGTAATATGGGTAATATGGTGAAAGATAAAAAACTATTTCGCTCCCAATTGCGAAATGCCCTTTCGGCCGTAAGTCGCAGAGAAGTGGTTTTTTCTCCGCTGGATCGATCATCTTCGCGAGTACCACCATTGTGTCAGTAGCTGTCTGGTTTTTCGCAACTTGTCCGGACAATAGATACCGCATGCACAGTTCTTTGAGTCCTTTCGGTTCAGCGCATCTGTGGTTTTCTGCGTCTAATCTGCGTTGCATCCAATACCGGTAAACCTTGCTAACGTTATTGTACCCCAAGGAAATCAATTCTTCAGTCGGCATTTTACAGATTTTCTTTTTTATTGATTGTTCTTGGCACCTTGACAACTTTTAACATAATATTTCCCCCTTTTGTTAAAATTTGAAGACGATTTTAATTTTCGATGCGGCAAAAAAACGCCACATTGTCTTTATATTGGCATAGATTGTGGTTCTTGCCAAGATTATTTTTGCTTTATTATTACAGTCTAGCTAGGCAGCGGAGGGGGAAGGCGTCCCAGCGATTATCGTTGTTAGACGGGTAGATGCCAGACGCATCGAAGGCGAGGTAGTATGCAGAACGAACACCAGAAGAATTAGCTAGGGACGACCATCCGTAGCCGCTGATGCCAGAGACCCTCAAACGACCGTAATTAATATTGACGTACCCGCTGCGAACACAAATGGTTCTGAACGATAAGGTTTAAATGTCTCGAGGCTGTCAGATACCGAAAAATCTTAAAAATGGTATTAACGTTTTTTCAAAACGCCAAAAAGCCCCAGAATTTCTAGGTAAGGGTGGGCATCACCTATACTCTTCTGAGGCTATTTGGCCCTATAACGCATCGTCGTTCGACTCCGGAGGTCCGGAAGCGCGACCCACCTCACACAGCTTGGGGCCCGCCGGTTATAGGGGTTGCTATGCTCTCGAAGCGACCCTAAAAGTGGAGGTAGTACTTATAATCTATGACCTTAGAGAAATCATAGACCTTAGGGGTTTCAAAAGCACGCAACTTCTGATACTCTAATGAGTAACCAGAAATTTGTTGATTATTTAGGTGCAGTTGGAGTTAATTAACTCTAACTAATAAGCATTATAGCACACGGAGTATTATATGTCAACACTTTTTTCACACTTTTTTTCAAAAAACAACGAAATTCGACCCCAAAAGGCTGATTTTACAGAGGTGTTGAGCACTATTGCGGTTATGCCTAAAATGTTGTATTTTTACGGAAAAATGCCCCAAAATCGGCCAAAATCGGTCGCGATTGTGGGCACCAGAAAGCCTACTAAATATGGCTCGGAAATCGCTTATGATTTGGCCTATAAAGCCGCTAAACGTGGCGCGGTGGTGATCTCGGGACTCGCTTATGGTATTGACTCGATTGCGCATCGCGGAGCTTTGGCGGCGGGTGGGGTAACGGTGGCAGTGCTGGGAACGCCGATTGACCAAATTTATCCGCGCGAGCACGAAGGTTTGGCGCAGGAGATCGTCGAAAAAGGCGGTATGGTGATGAGTGAATTGCCTCGAGGAGCGAAATATTATGCAAAAACTTGCTTTTTGCAGCGGAATCGGCTGATTTCGGGTTTGGCGGACGTGGTGGTGATCGTGGAGGCGGCGGAACGAAGTGGTTCGCTCAACACTGCGATGCATGCGTTGGAACAGGGGCGAGAGCTTTTTGCGGTGCCGGGCGATATTACAAGGGTGAATTCCAGAGGTTGTAATCGCCTGTTGGCTCAGGGCGCTGGGATTTATACTGAGCCAGAAGATGTGTTGGACTTGCTTTTTCCGCCGACTGAGGTGGCTCAGAGAGAGCAAAAGCGGCTGCTTTTTGGCGATAATTCGGGAGAAACTGCGATTTTGCGGGCGATTGCGGCCGGCGAGCGTGATGGCGAAAAACTGGCTGAAGCGGCACGGATGGAAGCAAGAATTTTTAATCAGAACATAACTATGCTAGAAATCAAGGGGCGAGTACGGGCTTTGGGTGCTAATCGTTGGTGTTTAGCATAAAAACTACAATAATGACCCTCATCGTGATTTCTTTCGTTTAAGACCACTATGACAAAACTTATGTCTAAAGATTAACTTAATCAAGCAATATGTACTGTCTATACTCGAGCAGCGGAGGGGGAAGCCGTACCAACGAGCATCGCTGTGCGATGGGTATATCCCGGCACCATAAGTACGGAAGTAATAGGCGATCGCCCTGTTAGTGCCATGAGACGTTGACGACCATATATCTGTGTTGATGCCAGGGCGCCCCAAACGACCGCCACCGACACTAACGTACCCGCTGCGAATCGATGAAAAAGCTCCGGCCAGAGGCCGGAGCGAGCATTGCGTTTCGCCTAACTAAGCATTTGGGGCTGATCTTACAGTTAAAATGCCCTTGTGACGCATTTTAAGGCTCCTTTGAGCGGTTTTCGGTTTGAAGAGCCGTTCAGATGTGGTTTTTAGGCTAAAACGCGGAGGATGCCTGCTAGGAGTGCATTTTTCGCCGTAAAAGCGCAGAGCGCCAATAAATAGCATAATAGCCTCAGAATGGCACCTGTGCTCTTCTGAGACATTATGGAGCACCTTTGGGATTTTTGCGCTGAATTTGATAGCTGCGGACATCTTGGTCAACCCGGCAATGGCGCGGCGGTTGGTTCTGCGAATGAAGAATCTCTGCGAAAGGTGGCGGAATTTGGAAGCGCGCCTGCTTTTGGCTGTTCTCGCATTCGACAATCACTCCGAGCGGCTGATGGTGAAAATGGGGGTGATAAAGCAGCATGATACGAGTTTCGAGCTGAAAAAGCGGCAGAATCGGTTCGAAAAAATGCGGTGTAGCTTCGCTCGTACAACGAACTTTGGCACATAGATGGCCTTCAATCAGCTGAAAATCCCCTTGCGCTCGATAAGAGAGGTGGGTGGGGCAGATTTGAAGCTCGAGACGATCGGTGCTAGTGGCTTTGACTCGCCCCCCGAAATGCGGATCAGGGATCATAAAAGTTGGCTGGATCACGAATTTGGGAGCTGAATCGCGCTCAAAGTGATCAATTTTTCGTCGATCTTGATAAACATAAGCGTTGTAGTAACCGGCGATAATTCCCCATTGATCTGGCCCGTCTACAATGTGCAAAATGGTATTTTGCGACGTAATCTTGATTGGCGTCTCGGTGATCTTTTGATTATTCATCTTTCCCCCTTTACAAAACTGCTGGCGAACCTGGAACTGCACCTGATGATTCCCTTTTACGCTTGAACCTTAAAGAAACCTTAAAAAATCAATTTTAGCTTAATTTGGGTCGCAATGAGTTAAAGGGCGTCACAAGGTGATTCTGCTAATTATAACAGAAGTCAGAGATTTTTTGAATAATTTCGGTTAAGATGGCGGGGAGCTGGGTTTTTTCGGCTTCGCCGAAGTGGCTGAGCACGAAATCAGGGTCGGGTATTTTGGCGCGTGCAACATTGTTCGTGCCGAGGCGCAAGCGTGCAAAATCATTGGTTTTGAGCTGGGCTATGATTGATTTAAGCCCATTATTGCCGCCATCGCTGCCTCTAGCACGGTAACGTATGGTTCCGAATTCGAGATTAAAATCGTCGGCGATTACTAGCATGTTTCCAAGAGGGATTTTGTAGTATTGCAGAAAATTGTGCACTGGAATGCCACAATCATTATAAAATGATTGTGGTTTGATGAGTAAAATATCATCTTTTTTGAGCCAAATTGCATTCATTCTTTCTTTTTGCCATTCAAGCTGATGGATTTTAGCATAAAAATCAAGCGCCAAAAACCCGAAATTATGACGAGTAAAGTTATACTTCGTTCCTGGATTTCCTAGCCCAACTAGCAATTTCATAACCAGATTATAGCATAGAACGTTATACAAAACACAACGAAGCGAACGCGCGCCGAAGGAGTCCGAGACAGAAAATAATAAGTATTGCTGTTTTTAATGAAACGACGGAGTGGCTGCAGGATGAAAATAAAACTTGTTTCCTTTTTGGACGCTACGATGTCGGGAATGATGAGGCCACGATGATGACTGACATCTAGAGCGCAAGTTCGATGACGGCTGCTCTGCCTTTTTTTGAAAGAAAGACGGAGCATTATACATATCAAGTTTTACATCAGGGGTTAAAACAGTATTTTTACTAAAACTACAAAAGCTTTTAGTTTCTTGTCAAAAACGGACTTTATGGGTTGGAATAGGCGTTTCGGGGTGTTTTTGAGCGTCAAGAGGAGTTTTGTGCTTAATGGGCTGTATCATGGCTCTCGAAAGCTTAAACGACTCCTAGCGCCTTTTGGTGACTTCAGAGGGGTCATTTTGAGTAATTTCACGGGTTTTTGGCTACTTTTAGCTTTTGTATTCATGGCTACCTCTGTAAGGATCAAATTGAGACTTGGTCTTTTGGATCAGAAAAATCGGCGTATTCTTAAATTTAAAAATATTATGGTAATTTCTACGTGGGTAGAACTTGTGATGATTTTACGCATGTGAATCTTGTTGCGCCAAAAAACTTGCAGCTACCCGGAAAGGATTTTATACTTGTGGTGGTTCCTATTGGGCTCGAACCAATGACCTTACGAATGTGAATCGTACGCTCTAGCCAACTGAGCTAAGGAACCCACCATAAACATAAAATACCTCTTCCTCGTAGCTTTGTCTTTTTTGCGCATTTTGGCTCATTAAGTAAGAGGCCGTAATTTTACTGAAAAAAATCGTCGCTTCTTGCGCTTCAACGGATTGAGCCAAGGAGTTGCTAAAAACGCAAAATCTTAAAAATTGCCCATTCCATAAGTCTATGGCAAATTTGTCGCCTAAAATTCGCAAATTGAGGAATTCTTAGAAAATTATAAGGAAAGTTTAAAAGCTCGCCTTATACATGTTATACTATCATACGTAAGAGCAAAAGTGAAGGCAGAAGATGCTTGGAAAGCAGCAGTAATATATCGGCATAGATGGTAAAAAATGAAGAATGTTTCTTTACAAAAGATTTTTGAGTGGTTTTCTGGAGTAACTCTGAAGTTTATTTGGCATATTTTATGTAGTTGTCTTTCTGCTGATGTGGTTAAAGTTTAGTCCGACCAGCTGGGTTTGGCGCACTTTTGGGGTGGTCGTAGCATTTTGCTTAAGCTCAGTGATCGTGCGGATTTTGTAAAAAATTTTGCAAAAATCCGGTTTTGCTGCGGATCGTGTCATAGGTATATAGCGGAGTTTCGCTGGGGCAGCAGTAAAAAAATGGTCAAAGCGTAATTCTCAAAAAATCGTGTAGAAAATAATAGTAAAAGAAAAGAAAACTGTTATAATAGGGGTGATGAAGTTCGATATTCAGAAGCTTGAGCGCGAAAAAAAAGAGATTGAGGGTTTTTTGGCACAGCCAGAAGCTTATGCACAGGCGGGTTTTGCAGAAAGGTCCCGGAGATTGGCAGAATTGACGGAGATTTTGGCTCTAGTACAGAAAATCGATCAGACTAAGAAGAATTTGGCCGAAGCGACTGAATTAGTGAACGACGCAGAATTAGGCGAAATGGCGCGTGAGGACGTGCGAGTGCTCGGGTTGCAGGTTGATGCCCTGACCGTGGAATTAGAGGACAAGTTAATACCACGCGATCCTGCGGATGAGCGGCCAGCGATTATGGAAATTCGTGCTGGTGCGGGCGGGGATGAAGCTTCGTTGTTTGCGAATGAATTATATCGTATGTATGTGCGCTATGCCGAGCGGCACGGTTTGAAGACGGAATTAATCACTAAACACGAGAATGAAGCGGGTGGAGTGAAGGAAGTGATTTTGAAGGTGACGGGTGAGCGGCCTTATGGGCAGCTGAAGTTTGAGGGCGGGGTACATCGAGTACAACGTGTGCCGGTAACTGAGTCACAGGGGCGGATTCATACTTCGACCGCGACGGTTGCGGTTTTGCCGGAAGCGAGCGAAACCGATCTCGAGATTAGGCCGGAGGACTTGAGGGTTGATATTTATCGTTCGGGAGGGCATGGTGGTCAGGGGGTGAATACGACTGATTCGGCGGTGCGGATCACGCATTTGCCAACCAATATTGTAGTGACAATGCAGGATGAGCGCTCACAGCAACAAAATCGCCAGCGCGCTATGATGATCCTGCGGGCGCGCTTGATTGAGAAGCAGAAACGCGAGGAGATGGCCGCAGCGAGCCATGCGCGAAAATCCTTGATTGGTACCGGCGATCGGAGTGAAAAAATCCGTACTTATAATTTTCCGCAAGACCGGATTACGGATCATCGTGTGCATTTTTCGCGATCTAATGTCGATGCGGCGATGGACGGTGATATTGACGACTTGGTGAGAGAACTGACTCTGGCGGAGCGCAATAATTTGGCAGAGGATAACGAGTAGGATTATGGCAAGAGAAAAACGGAATGATTGCAGTGCAGATTTTGAGGGGACGGTCACAGTGGGCGATTGGTTGGCTTGGGCGAAGAAACAGATCGATAGCCTGGAAGCGGAAATTATTGCGACACATCTTTTTTCTGTGGATGCGGAGCCGGTGGATCGGAGTTGGTTGGTGGCGCATAGCCAAGATAGTGTTGACCTAGCGCTTTGGCGGACAGGTAAAGAATGTGTGATTGAGCGCAAAATGGGGGTGCCGATTGCTTATGTGGTGATGAGTAAGGAATTTTATGGCCGCAGCTTTAGCGTGACGCCGGAGGTCTTGATTCCCCGCCCGGAAACGGAGGTATTGATTGATTTGGTGAAGGACTTGCCGCTTTCTCCTTCGGTTCGTATTCTGGAAGTTGGTACTGGTAGTGGTTGTATTGCAGTAACTTTGGCTTTGGAGTTCCCCCAGGCGACCGTTGTGGCGACGGACGTGGATGAGGAGGCTTTGGAAATAGCTAAGGAGAACGATCGTGAGTACGAAGGACGAATTTTTTTTGTGGAGACAGATTTGTTGGATGGGATTAACGATCAGTTTGATGTGGTGGTGGCGAATTTGCCATACGTCGATGCGGTTTGGCCCTGGCTCGATCTCAAAGCTTTGAGTTACGAACCATATCAGGCGCTTTTCGCCCAAGACAAAGGCTTGGCGCTGTATAAAAAGTTGATGCAACAGATGTCGGAGAAGGGCTTGTCGAGATATTTGGTCATCGAGGCTGATCCGTGTCAACAGGATGAGCTAGTCGGATATGCGAAAAAATGCGGATTCGAGCTTTTGAAAGCCCAGGATTATGGTTTAATTTTTGTGTCTACGCAGAAAATGCGAAAAGGCTCTTGACAAATTTGATAATGTGTGCTACAATGGGAGTAGATACTGTTGAGAACTGACCGTTGGTCAGTTTTTCGATGAGATAGCACCTGAAAGGGGGAATAAAAATGAAGAAAATCACCTATATGCCGCTTGCGGGGGAGAGGTTGGCTTGGTATCGGCGTCAGGAGATGGTTGCGACTGGGATGAAAACAAAAGTCTGGTTAGCTAGAGTTTTGCAAGGATTAGTCATATGCGCTGGTCTTGTTGTTTCTATCCTAACGGCTTTCTGGTGGGTTCTGTATACTCAGTCAAAGATGACGGGGGGATTAACGATCGAATCGTTGGCTTTACGGCAAGCAATGTTTTGGCGTGCTAGCTGCTTTTCGCTCGGATTACTGATTGGGGGGTATGTAGGATTTTGCGCTATTTGGCGTCTCGAGTGTTTCATCGAGGATTGTCGCCGGGTTGTACCAAGGTCGATTTCGGGATCAATCGAAGATCACAATCGCCTTGCAGGACAGTTTATTGCACTTATCCTGATTGGCCTACTTGGCCCTATAGCGTTGATTGGAGCGATAAAGATCTTTGCTCTAGTGCTTTAGAGATAAAAAGCCTCTCGATGAGGGGCTTTTAGTATTATGAGTTTTGTGGCTTGGCAGTGGCTTTTTGTTTGTTGATATATGCTTCGTAACCTTCGAGGGTAAGATCAATGGTTTTTTCTTTGCCGTCACGCAGAATAGTGAGCTGGATGGTGTCGCCTGGCATATATTCTCCGATTAGGCTGGCGATGGTGCCGGCGTTGCCAGCTGAGGCTCCGTTGACTTTGGTGATAATATCTTCGTCTTTGAGGCCGGCTTTGGCAGCTGGTCCATCCGCAATTACAGCGGAATTTTTACCGTCACCATAAATATAGGCACCGGAGGTGACTGGTAATTCGTAAGCTGCGGCGAGGTCGGGAGTAATATTAACATAGTAAATGCCGAGATAGGCGCGATCGACTTTTCCATTCTTGGTGAGATTCTTGAGCATGCCTTTGACACTTGAGACCGGGATAGCAAAGCCGATACCGTCGGCTTCGGAAGAAGTGGCAGTGTTAATACCGATGACTTCGCCGGCAGCATTGACGAGAGGCCCGCCGGAGTTGCCGGCGTTGATGGCGGCGTCGGTCTGGATTAAATCGCTAAGATCTTCGCTGTCAGAGTAGTCGCTGCTGATCGCGGTAATGGAGCGACCGGTGCCGGAAATAACACCGGCGGTGACGGTATTTTGGAATTGTCCGAGTGCATTGCCGATAGCGATGACTTGCTGACCGGCGTTAATGGTTTTGGAATCGCCGAGTTTAACGGTTGGGAGGTCAGAGACGTCTTTGATCTTAAGAAAGGCAATGTCGTTTAACGGGTCAGTGCCGACCACTTCGACTTTTTCGTAGGTGGTGCCGTCGTCAAGAATGACGCTGACTGAATTAGCGCCTTCGATGACGTGTTTGTTGGTCAAAACGTAGCCGTCGCCAGAAACGATCATGCCAGTTCCGGCTGCGCTAGAAGTTGAAGCTTGGCCGAAGAAATTGGTGGTACGGGTTTCGGTTAAGATTGAGACGACGCCGGGCGCAACTTGGCTGGCGATTTCGGCGATGGTTCCCTCTTCAAAGTTGGCTGAATTACCATCGGAGTCGGATAACAAGGTTAGGGTCTTTGGATTGCGGTTTATGTCAATCACGCAATAGATTAGACTACTGATCGAGGCAACCAACGCGATTGCGACTAGAACCGAGATAGTGTTACGAAAATCAAAGTTACAAAAACGGTGGGTTTTTGGGGTCGAATTTGTTTTTTGGCTATTGGTCTTTTGGTTTGACTTTGCTTGTGTAAGCGTTGGTTTAGACATAGGGATCCTCCTTTAATATTAATTAAGAACTAGTGGATGTTGAAACGAGGTTGGCTGAAGCCAATTAGTAAAACGGCAATGATAGCGATACTAAAGAGCACCGGCAGTGCGACATTGCGAAATTGAAATTTGTCGGTCGAGCGTGTGGTTTCTTGGTAGAGTTTGAAATAAGCAAAAGTTAGAACCGAGAGGATGAGGCTGAGCTGCGAAATGCAGATGCCAGTTTTTCCGAAAGGATAAATAATTAACCAGGTGTGCGAGAGCCAGGCGATTTCAGAGAAAAAAAGTCCGCAGATTAGCGAGACGAAAACTGAGTCGCTTTTTTCATTCTGGATCAGGACGTGGTTTGAGGCGGCAAAACCGATAATAAACTCGGCAATCACTAAGACGGCGGAATTAGTGACGGCGCTAAAAACCGAGGCGGCAGTTGTGCCTAGGAATACTGCAATCAGGGCCTGAATGGTAGTGAAAAGCGCAGTAGAACGCGGTTTGATAAAAATTAGCCAAATAGCATAGATTGCCATAAGGACGAAGTGGACGATCAAAAAATCGGTGCCTGCTGAGTAGGCTAGCAGGACGAGGCTGATGCCGACGATGAGGTCGACCAAGTTTGAACGAACGTTGACGAGCCAGTAACGGTGGTTAACGGCAAAGATGCGCCATTTCGAGGCTACGACTAAGATTAGACCAATCAGATAACTCCCGGTTACGACTGTGGCACCGATAGAGACGGTCGCCAAGAGAAGATTAAGCACGATGTGGAGCAATGAGCTTAGTGCATTACGACTTTTGCGAATAAAAATATAATCTGCCATATTGTTATTATAGCATTTTTCGTAGGCTTAGACGTAGGAAAAGCAGTTAAACCCGATAGAAAAGTGAAATTTTAAGAAACATTAAGTTGCATCTTGAATGCAAAACTTTTGGAAAAATAGTCAAAAGGCCAACTGTAAAAACAGTTGGCCTGCCTTATCCCTCCCCGTCTCTGAAGCCATGAATGAATTGAGTTTTTGTGCGATTTCGTTCGGGATCACGATCTAAAGACGTTCCTGACGAAATAAGCATTGCTCAGAGATTTTCTCCCTTAATTTTTTGCTCTTTTTGAGCGACGAATTGTAAAAGAACTCTTCTAATACCTCGGCGCCAACTCAGACGTATAGACTTCGTTCAGTGTGGTGCCGTATTTGCCGGACTGAGCATAAGCCCAAAGGTAAGCATCAGCGCGATAGTTAAACACTTCGGCTGGTTGAGTGCGGCTATTAGCGGCTCCTTTGAAGCTACCGCTAATAGCGCCGTTAGCCTCAGATCCGTAGCTACGGTTTAGCTTGATCCCATTTGCCACCACCGGTCCGTTGAAGATGAGCTGTTGATTGCACCCGCCATTGGTTCCGTCGGCACTCGTTCCGGTTTCGGTGTCGTCCTTACCGTTCACAAAGTCGTGGCAGGTGTCGATCGTTCCACCCACAATTAGCCAGGCGTCAATGCGCTTCACGTTCTTAGAAATTTTGACATTACTGCTCGTGTACAAGCTCCCGTTCCAAAATGCGACTGATGGTTTTTTAGCGAGCGGCTTGCATGAAGACTTCATGATATTCCAGTAGCTATTGTCTAGTGGCGTCCAAGTAAAGCCGTTGAGATTGGAAAAATCGCGTGAATTGATCTCGCCGATATAATACTGGTATTTAACCTCACCAGATGTGCAATATTTATCGCCAAGTGCACCATCAGGAACTACTAGATCGCTAAAATTTGGCCAGTTTTGGGTATCCCAGCTTGGGCCAATTTTTGTGTCGATGTTTTCTTCGGAATATTTTTTATTGCAACTTTGAGCAGCTCTTGAGTTGTATACGGTGGCGTAAGGATCGTCTTTGGAATCGACGAGCTTCTTGATAATATCTGGCGAATATGGCACCCCGACCGATACACCGTAAAGGATGTGTTGATATTCTGTAATGCGGTGGGTTGGGTAATATGGCGCGTCGGTGACCCAATAAGCACTAGCATCTTCCCCAACATAGAGGGTGTCAGTCCCGTTTTTCCCGTCGATTTCTGATTTACTATATACTTCGTCGGAAGGATATGGACTGTCGGGGTTGCTGGGATTTTCGGGGGTTTGAGAATCATCCGAATCTTCCATAGTGTACGGACGTGTGATCATTGCACAGGCGCTAGTGTCAACTTGCTTTCGGTCCTCAATTAATGCATCCCATTGTTTGTAGCTGAACCAGTTAGTGTATACTTCTTGGTCTTTGTCCCAAGAACTTTCGTCTGGATATTCAACCGTTTTTTCGGCGATCTTCCGTTATAGCATGCTTTGCTTAAAAAGTCAATAGATTGAACACTAAATTTGTTCAATTTTGGTGGTTTTTGTGGGTTTTGTTGTAATTTTAACAACAAAACTCTTGACAAGCGGCAGTATGATTTTCACAACGGGTTCGTTAATATTCGTAGCGGTCGTTTGGGGTTCTCTAGCAGTAATGGTTACGGTTGGTTGTCATGGTCTTATACTGATATTTATTCTGCGTCATACCTTGGTCTCTATGCATCTGGCGTCTACTCGTCTGGTGGCAGTAGTCGCTGGGCCGGTTGTCCTCTCCGCTGCCTAGCTAGATAGTGATGAAATATATACGCGATGTATGTTCATTCAGTCTGTGTATTTTATAAAACTAAAGCAAAATCGTGCTATAATGGGTGATATGGAGATGAAACCGAGTTTTTTTGTCAAGCATCCTCTCGCGAAGGATTTGCTGAGTTTGGTCTTGTTTGTGGTCTGCGTGATCCTAGGCACCATTTTGTTGAATTCGTTTGTGTTTCGTTCGTACAATGTGGTTGGATCGAGCATGGAAAATACTTTGCAAGATAAGGATCGGGTGATTGTGAATCGATTGACGGTTTCTTGGTCGCATTTCTTGGGAAAAGAATATCAGCCCAAACGTGGCCAGATTATTGTATTTGCGAATGGCGAGGCTTCGGGAGCTTTGACTTGTGAAGCGCCAGAAGGTCAAGCCGACCAGTACATTATTAAGCGGGTTATTGCCTTTCCGGGGGAGCGCGTGGTGGTGCAGGATGGTAAGTTGACCGTGTATAATGATGAGCATCCAGACGGTTTTTCACCTGACGACACGACGCGGGTGGACGAAAACAATGGGCCGAAGGAAGATACTTCGGGTGAGGTGGACATGGTGGTGCCAGAAGGTGAACTGTTCGTGGCTGGTGACAATCGTGAAGGCCAGCATTCTTTCGATTCGCGTTCTGGTTTGGGCACGGTGCCGTTTTGCCGTATCGTCGGTCCGGCTTCTTTGCGGATTTATCCGTTCAATAAAGTACGTTTTTTCTAGAGTCTGGCAATTTTATATGAATATTTGAGATTCAGTATTAAGAGCGTCTTTTGTTTTGATTATTGTGTGCTTCGAGAGCTTTTTTCTAATTCGTTCGATTTCGAGAGCTATCTTGATCTTGGTCGTTGCGGAAAGAAAAGCAGATTGGCGTACCGACGAAGGGATATTTTTCGCGAATTTTGCGCTCCAAGAAGCGTTTGTATGACCAGTGTAATAGCCCGAGATCGCGGCCATGGATGACGAACCAGGGCGGGCAAATATCGGTTTGGACCATATATTTCAGCTTGGGTCGAGTGTTCTTAAGTCCGGCGGGCGGATGTTCGATAATCGCTTCGCCGAGAATTTTATTTAGCTCAGAAGTTTTGATTTCTTGATGCCGAGTCTGGTCGATCTCCAGCGCTAGCTCGAATAGTTTGGTGACGTTTTTGCCGGTTTCGCTACTAGTGAGTAGCACGGGAGCATAAGGCAAAAAGTTGAAATCGCGCTCTAAGTCATCCAGAATTTCGTCAATAGGCTTAATATCGGGATTAATTAAATCGGTCTTCGTCACAATGACTACGATGCCTTTTCCGGCTTTTATGATCTGTCCGGCAAGGGTTTGGTCGAGCTTTGAGTGCGGTTCGGTGGCGTCGACCAGCAGTGCGCAAATATCGGCTTCTTCGATCGCGGCTAGCGTGCGCAGCGCAGAGAATTTTTCGATGCCGACTTCACGCTTGCCGGAACGGCGCAGGCCGGCGGTGTCGAGAATTTCGAGCGTACGGCCATGAAAACGCACTTCGGCACGGTTAACGTCGCGCGTAGTCCCCTGACGTGAGCTAACCAGGGCCTGCTGCTTTTTACCAAGAGTATTGAAAAGGCTCGATTTACCTACGTTGGGTCGACCAATCAAGGCGAGTCTTAACGGCTCCGTAATAGACTTGTCTTTTTCGTGATTTTCCGCGTCAGAATCTGCGCGCGCGGTTCGCTTCTGCGTTTCAAGACTTCCTTGAAGTTCATCGAAAAATACCGCGTTTTGCGTTTGCTGCTGATGGCTCAGATTTTTAAGGCCTAAATTCTGATAGATGGCGTTTTTCAGTTCTTTGATTCCCTGCCCCGTGGTGGCCGAAGTGCGAAAAGTCTCGCTGGGTTTGATACCAAAGCGCAAAAACTCTTCGCTAGGCAAGCTCTCGCCAAGATCGGATTTATTGAGTAAAAGCAAAACTGGTTTTTTGGATTTTAAGGCTTTTTTGGCGATTTCGCGATCTTTGTCGTTTGGATATTTCGAGGAGTCGACCGTGATCAAGATCAAGTCGGCGCTATTAATTGCGTCGGCAATTTGGTCTTGGATATTAGCTTCGAAATCATCGGTTGGGTTCTTGAGCCCAGCGGTGTCGATTAGTAAAAAACGATTATCGATACGGGCCATAACGTTGTCGCGCGTGGTCCCCTCTTCGCGTGCTACGATTGCGATATTTTTGCGCGCAAAGCGATTCAGCAGGCTGGATTTGCCGGCATTAGTTTGGCCAATCAAAGCTACGATGGGAAGTTTTTTCATGCTATAATTATAACATAATCCTCTCTTTTTTATAAATAATGATGTACGAATTTTTATACAATAAGGCTTATGTGCTATAATGGAAGTGCCTTATTCTATTCAAATATCATTTACGTTAAAAATGATTAGCTTTTAGCATCTTTTTCCCGATGCACTTGAGCGGCATCGCATAAGTAATCATCGGGAAGCGTAAATGGTTATGAATGGAATTAAGGCACCTTGCGGTGTCGCTTTTTGTATAAAAGGGTGCACAAGGTTAGATATTAAAACAATAGAGGAGAATATCTATGTCAAAACATAAAAAAATACTAGCTCTGGGCCTAGTAGCTTTATGCCTAGCTTTTGCTGCTAGTGCGACCACAACAAATTCACAAACATATGCCTCCGACGCCGCACAGAGCGCCACTTATCAATCGGCGATTGATTCGATTGCGGATTATAATAAAGTTGATGCGCTCAGTGCGGCGATAGCTGCTACGCAAAAACAGATCCCAGAAGCTATCATTTATTGGGATATGAAATATGCTGTAGACGAGATTAAGGGCCATACTTGCGGTACGATGGACTTGCGTGGAGCATGGAATATTGGCTGTGGCGCCAGTGTTTCTCGCAATTTGCTTTATCGTTTAGCCTTGGCGGATGGCGCAATTGATGAGGCAAACTTCGATATCGGCTCAGAGTTCCCCGCGCCGTACAAAGACTATACTATGCGCGAGACGATTACGCTGCTGAAGGGTAAATCCGTATATAATGACGATGCTGAGCTTAAAAAGTTTGTGGACGCAGCGGAGGCTATGTATAATCGTGGCGTCGACACTCTTCGCGCGGACCTGAAAAAAGTCGACCCGAGCTTAACGGATCTAGATTCGAAAAATGGCGATCAGCTAATCGAGACTTACCAGAATTTGCCCGCCGTCAAAGCGGGAACTTATACGGATTTTGTTGAAGCCTACTCCCGAGCCTATTCGTTCGATAACTATGTTAAATATTTGGGCGGTGAAGAAGCGGCTAGGGCTGAGTTTGTTAATCTTGATGAAGACGCAACGAAGCTCTACGGTAATTTAGTCGCTGAAGCTGTTAAAATCAAGCCGGATTTTACAGTTGATCTTTCCGGCGTTAAACGGTTGAATCAAGAGGACGCTTCGCAAATTTCTGCAGAACTTCCACAGTCATCGGCGCCAGGTGCTCCTGATACGGGCGGGCTCGGTAGTGAAAATGGTTCGGCCAATATCGTAACGGTGGCGTTTTTAGGAATTGCGGTGACGGCTAGTGTTGGCGGAATAATTTATGTCGCAAAGCGCTATCTCTTTAGTCCACTTAAACGACGCAAATAGAAAAGCGAGATAACCGATTTAATTTGCCTGCAGGGCCCCATAGGGGCCCTGTTGTGTAGTCTGCCTGGTTTTGAAAGGTTTATCTTTGCCCTATCCCCCCATTATAGCACACATCGTCAAAAAAGTCAAGATTTTGTATAAATAATTTGTTCAGTTTTGAGGACTTTTACGGGTCTTGTTGTATTTTTTAACAACAAAACCCTTGACAAGTATAACCATAAGGCTGCATGAAACGCGTTCGCAGCGGGTTTGTTGATGTTAGTAATGGCTACTTCAGGCGGTCTGGCCTTGATGGTAGCCAATGGTCATCTCGCACTGACCCTTCTAGTGATCGCTATGCGTATTATTTCTACTATGGCATATCAGATCTTAATCCATCAAATACCTATGTTCGCTACTACACCTTCCCCCTCCGCTGCCTAGCTAGACAGTAATAATGTATAAGAAAATTTATTCGGCGTCCTCGGCTTCAGCTTCCTCGGTCTTTTTACTAGTTTTCTTGCTGCTAGCAGTAGACTTTTTGGTTTTGGTGGTGGTTTTGCGCGTGGTTTTTGGTTTAGTGTCGGTAGTTTCTTCTGTACTCGTGCTCGATGTGGCGGCGGTTTCTGTTTTAGGCTTGCGTCCGCGTTTTTTGGGTTTTGGCGGTTCTTCGATTGTTTTTTCTGGCGTTCCGTTTTCTTCTGGCGTATCTTTTTTCTTTGTTTTACGCCCGCGTTTTGCCTTTGGTTTTTCTTCGGTTACAGTCTCGTTTTCCGAGAAAGCGGCTAGCAGAGCTGCATCTGTGTCTTCTTCGACGAATTCAAGCACTTCGCGTACCGATTCGACCATATCTTCGGCTTCGAGATTTTCCTTGCGGCGTCGTAGATGCAGGATACTGTCGATTAAGAGCCAAATCATGCAGATCGTTAAAGTACCGAGCGAAATGGCTCCTCCTAGTTTGGTAGCTGGGCTCAAGCCGTAGTAAACCGAGATTATACCGTTGATGTGTGCGGGGATTTGGATTTTGACCAGACCGCTCTTCTGATCCGGCGTGATAGTGAGCTGTTGATGATTGACTTCTGCGATGTATCCGGGGTAGTAGATAACTGGTAGCTCGATAGTGGCGCCATTTTCGTTATTGGAAACTTGAATTGCATACTTCAAGCCGTCGGTTTGAATTACATGTATTTCGCCGTCACCTTCGAAAATTGGTGCGCTAGGGATAAGATTTTTGGTTTCCGGCTTTGGACTTGTTTTTTCACTTTCTTTTTTCTTTTGCGGATTCAGTTCTTTAAACGAAGTCGAAGCTGCGGAGTCTTCCTGTTCTAGTATTGCAAAATCGTCGTTTTCAGTGTTTTCTTCGTTGAGGGGTGCGGTTGGCTGGCTTAATCTCTTATTGCTGCATAAATAATCAGTAGTGGTGCGGTTTTCGCTGCAGAGTAGAGCTGTAGGAGCATAGAGTACGGAAGGGTCAAGCTGGCCATCCAATTCGTTGGAATTTTCGGAGACTTTTGATTCTATTAGAAACGGTTGTACGCTTGCTATAGCGATAAGGCCAGCCATAATTGCGCTGATTTGTTGTTTTTCGATCGAAAGATCACGTAATAGATAATATATTACGTAACTAGTGATGACTGGGCTGATCACGGCGAAAATTTCCAGCAATTGCCATGGGAAGCGGATTCTGAGCAAGTCGGTCGGTAGAATTGCCCAGGTCAGAATCGGTAACACTAAGAACAGCGCAATCATCATGATGACATAGAGGCTGGTGAGGAAGCTGCGTTCGTCTTCGTTGTTGATTTTTTTGCGGATAAACCAAAAGCCAAGGATGCCGAGCAAGCTGATCGAGCCGATGGTCAAACTGCTTTCGGTGTTTGTTAGGTCGAGCTCGAGTAGGTCGTTCAGGGATAATCGATGGTGGTTGACAGTAGCGTTCATTCCGCCAATCATGTGCAGATAAGTAGTATCAAAGACGCCATAATGACCGTTTAGTCTAGCTTCGACGATGGGCAACGTGAAAAAAGCGGTAAGGCCAATGATTCCGACCGCTGTAAGTACGATGCGCCAGAGGCTTTCGAGATTGAAGAGGTGGCGTACGTTCAATAAGAGAAAAAGAGCGCTAACGATCATGAAAAGTGCGGCGGAGAGGCTATGGGTTAAGATCAACCCTATGCCGGCTAAAATTAGGGTACGCACGGCATGTGGATTGTGATTGATGAGGCGAAATAGCCCCAGTAACAAAAAGGGTGCAATCGCAAGGGCAAACAGTTCATCGATAGCGCCGCGCATGTAAAGGTTAGTCAAGAGATAGGGGGTGGACATATAGAACATCCCAGCTAAGGCGCCAAGAACGTTTTTTTGGCTAATTTTGGTAACCGCGCGGCACATAGCGAGGCCGCTGCCGATTAGGGTTAAGGTGAGGATTAAATTCAATACAACGGGCCAGGAGCCGATGAAGAGATGTAGCGCTGCTGCGAGGTACGACGGCAGCGGCCCGGCAAATAGATTAAAGCCGTAACCTGCGCCGTCTAGCGCATTAGGATTAGTCTGCGGCACGACTTGACCATTGCCCCAGGCGGCACTGGCGGTTCCGAGCTGCGTACTTTGCCAGCCAATGTCGTCTCCGCTTGGCATAATTGACAAGTTAGACCATATATTAATACTTAAGATTAGGCCGAATACAACAATTAGAATGTATGCCCATAAATTCGTCAAAAATCTTCCCTGTTTTAAGTCCGTCGTAAGCTTTTCTGTCTCTTCCCTAATCATTCTGATAATTATATCATAGATAAAACTAGTTGTCATTAAAATAAGAGAAAATGTCATGATTTCATATATGTTGTAATTTTGTTTTAGTCTGAGTTATAGAAAAGTTTTGTATTTTGAAGAAGTGTGTTATAATGAAAATGTTCTGAGAACGGATGCCTGTTGCAATATGGTCTCGTCGTCTAGTGGTCTAGGACGCCTGGTTCTCATCCAGGAAATCGCGGGTTCGACTCCCGCCGGGACTACCATAGAAAATAGTTCACGCTTTGGTGTGAACTATTTTCTATGGTATGTGCATTTTTAGCGGTCATTCGTGCAGATGAACGCTGATTTGCGCAATAATATCGCTTGCGTTTAACGAAATTGCCATGTTATAATGGGAGTAAGGAGTGGGCGGATATTAAATAATTTTTCGTAGACTATTTGATTTGACTGATTTTGTGGGCTAGGTCGGGAGATTTAGTTGGCGAGATTGGAGGTAAAATGGTTTTTAATATCGTGGCTCTTGGTGCGATCTTGAGTGTAGCTTTGCGCTACGGCTATACCAAAGAGATGCTTGATGGTGACAAGAAATAGAATCTTTTCTCTGCGCTTATTGTTTTTTTATATATAACCCTATATAATGAAAGTATGAGTGAAAGCAAAGATGTTCGTGTCTTGGAGAAACGGCAGGAGGCTCAAAAAATTGACTCGAAAAAGCCGCCGATTGATGAAATTCCGCTTCGACATAGGGCTGAGCGTCGTTGTTGGATTTTGGCTGTAATCTTGATTGTGATGGTAGTGGTTGCGGTGCTGGCCTCTTTGATTGTTCTGTTTCTGAATCATACACATAATGGGGACGGGGCAAACAGCATTGACGGCACATCCGTGCAGCAGAATGGCATGCGTGATGCGCTCCGGTTTAAGAATGAATACGAATCTTTGAATAATACGGTGCGGCAGAGCGACGGTGCGACTTATGGCGAGGTCGTCATTGATGAAGATAATCCGGTTGTTTATGTTACGCCCACGGAAGTTTTGGATCTTCTGGACGCTGAAACGGCGGTGATTTATGTCGGTGCGGAGTGGTGCCCTTGGTGCCGCAATGCTGTGCCGGTGTTGCTGGATGTAGCGAAGCAGTATGGCGTAGATAAACTATATTATTTAAATTTGGATGGCGAAAAATCGGAGTTCGAGGTTAAAAATGGTGAGCTGATTCAAAAGCAAAAAGGATCCGAGGCATATTATAAATTGTTGGATAAGCTGAAAGATAAATTGCGTGATTATGCAATTAGTGATCGTGACGGCAATGATTATTCTACAGGTGAAAAGCGGATTTACCAGCCGCACGTTTTTGGTATCAAGGATGGTAAAGTGGTAGCAGACAAAAGCGGTACAGTGGAGCTGACGGAAGGTCAAAGTAAATATGATACACTTTCGTCTGCACAGAAGAATGAATTGCGTAAAGTTTATCTTGAGCTATTTGAAAAAGTTTATGGTGAGCGTATGGAAACTTGTTCCACTGCTGAGCAGGTTTGTGATTAGACCTGGGAAAATTAATTGTAATGACTGCTGATGCCTATCCCTGTATAATTAGTATACTTTCGCATTAAAGAAGCATGCTCACGTTTTAGAAAAGTATACTTTTGTAATAGAAAAATATACTAAAATATATTTTTGTAATTTATCTCTGGGAAAATAGGGTTTTTACTCTCAAAAATAAGTTTACCCAAAATATAATCAAGTTTATTCCCGGTATAGAAAAGTATGCTTAGACTATAATGGAGTTTGCTCGATGTCTAAAAAATTTAGTTTTGCATTAGTAGGATGTACATCTGTAATATAAAGAAAGTCTATACGAAATATGTTGACAAGGTTTTTTGGCGCAGTGAGTGCCCATTAAAATATGGCTTAAATGGTGAAAATACGTTAGGGGTTTTCGCTAGACTATTTCAATAGGAGACTCCGCCGGTGCTGGGAATGGCCGCGATCCAAAGTTGACCCGGAGCGAAGCTGATTTTGCTTCCTGCTGTATCGCGAAATACGATTTGATCATCTTGACTGTTCTTTTGCCAGGTACCTTCGATTATGGTGCCGTTTTGAAAAATGTAAGCGTTACCGCTACCGATAGTCTCGATCTGCTCATGATAACCGTCGCGCATGGTATATTGTTCGACCAGCATAGCGACTACGGCGGTTGGAGTGATTTGGATGGCTTCGCCGCATTCAGTTTTGGTGGTGGGCTGTTCTAGCTCCGGCGCGCAGTCGTAAGATAAATGCGGGGCGCCGGTCGCAAATGAACGGGTATAATTATTTGATTCGGGGTTGTATTGATAGGCGGTGTTGTAATCCGGCTGTACACCGAAATTAATCGAAAAAGCCTCGACGGTTGGAGTATCGAGGACGCATTCTTCGCCAGCAGCGATTTTTGCGGTGCAGCTTTGGCGCTCGGAGACGATATTGGCGGTGACATCTGGAGTGAGACGCGGAAAGGCTTTTGGCTCGGAGGCTTTGAAGCCGAGAGTGTTGTTGTAATTGGTGAGTTCTGCGGGAGAGGTGAAGAGATTATTCCAACTGCGACTATAATCGTTTTCGCGCCAAGCATAAGCTCCGCCGTCAACATCGAGATTGCGAAAATCACCGTTGCCGACTTCGGCGAGCGCTTCGTCAGAACCGCCAGCGTGGACAATTGTGCAATCGAACGGTGCATCCCAGGAGGTGTAATAAGGCCGCAGGGAGCGAATTGGGCCGATCGCGCTAACGTCGGGGTTTTGAAAAACGGCGGCAAAACGTGTAATACCGCGCTCGGCGATCGCCTCAAAAACCACAGCGGCTTGACTGAGACCTGCCTGCGGGCGAGCGCCGTCGTCACTATTCGGAATTTGGATGCAAAAAGTGGGGCTAGAGTTGAGCGCGGCGTCGGTGATTTCGAGGCCAGTGAGGGTACTATAGATCGGCTCGACGAAATCCGCTTTTGTCGCCTCTTGTTCGGTTTTCTCTTGATTTGCCAGGACGAAAATGATGGCGGCCGCAACGATCAAAGCTAAAATAATAGTAATCACAACAATAATAGCTATTTTGCGCTTTTTAGGCATAGAGGTTTTTTCCTTCTTGCTGCTATTTTTGATCTTTTTATGTTGGCTATTCTTTCGCAGTTCTTCGTCGGTCAGTTCAAGGTTAATCGGTTTCTTGCTCGTACTTTTGGTTTTAGTATTCTTTTTTCCACCCTGACTCATATTGTACTCCACTTTAGTTTTTACTATTATAACATACGCAATTTTGCGAAGCAATTTTACGGTTAAGCGTATTAAGAGATTTTGGGGTGCTTTTGCTGGATATTATGCGACCTTGATTGCGGTGCGTAGTATCCGAAAAGGGAGTAGATTTTATTGTGTCATACGACGCTTAGTTTTCGCAGCGGCAATGTTAATGTCGATAGAGGCTTATTAAGGAACATTGCTTATTTTGGCTATGAATGGTCGTCACAAACTACTGTACTCGACGATGGTCCTGTTTATAGCCTTGGTTTTAATAAGTCAGATGTCTTTCCGTCCGATAGCCATGATCGTTGGATTGCTTCCCCCCTCCGCTGCCTAGCTAGACAGTAATAATACAAGGTAAAAGCTTAAGTTAATTTTATACTTCGAAATTTATCCCGTGCGTTAATGATAGATGCAAGTAATATATGTATCAAGTTGTAATCGTATGTGTCACGTTTCAGTCGTTCTCGATTGCGCTGATAGTGGAATGTAAGCGAGCGAGCGAGAGATTTTTGCCTAGAACATTGAGCGTAAGATGGAGCGCGGGGCTGAACGGCGCATAGGATAATGCAATGCGGATTAAGGAAAAAAGTTCCGCGGGCTTTTTATTGGTCTCGATCAAGAGGTTGTTCAAAGTTGTTTGTAGTGCATCAGCATTCCATTCGCTTTGTTCCAGTCTTTGTGCTGAGACTTGTAAAAGGTCGCTCAGTTCTTCTTCCGAGAATTTCTTGAGGAACTTATTTTTAATGATCATATCAAGATCGATTGATGGGTTTTCGAAGAAATATACAGTCATTTGGCGTAGGTCGCCGAGAGTTTTGAGGCGGTCGTAAATAATTGCGAGGACATGTTTTTTGTATGCGTCGTCGTAAGGCGCGGCGCTTTTGGGCCAAAAATTTAAGGTCTGAGAGTAGAGCGCGTCGATGCCTTGTTCGTTGACGATTTTGCGAATCCATTGTCCATTTTGCCAGAGCAGCTTTGTTTCGTCGAAGCGCGCACCGGAAGTTTGAATACGATCAACGGAGAATTTCTCGATCAGCTGATCCTTAGTATAAATTTCGTCTTCAGTGCCATCGTTCCAGCCCAGGCAGGCTAGGTAGTTCAACATAGCTTCGGCTAAGATCCCCTCCTCGCGATATTCGGTGACGGATTTTGCGCTATCGCGTTTGCTGAGTTTTTTGGTGCCAGTGGGGCCGAGAATGTGTGGCAGAGAAATAAAATGCGGAATTTCTAGATTTAAGGCTTCGTAGAGCGCTAAATAATTCGGCATACTGGAAAGGTATTCGACTCCGCGCACCACGTCGGTTACACCCATCAGTGCATCATCGACGATGTGTGCGAAATTGTAAGTCGGAAAACCGTCAGCTTTGATCAGGATAATATCGTCTTGTACTTCCGGACCAGCGCTAAGATCGCCCATGACTTCGTCGTGCCAAGAACGTACTTTTGGATCAGCCTTGAAACGTAGCGGCATGCCTTCTTGCCACTCCGGTGGGTGCTCTGGCCGAAAATCACGATATAGGAAGGGTTTTTTTTCATTATGACATATTTTACGATATTTATCAATAGTATCGGCAGGGGTGGGGTCGGCGTAAGCTCGATTGCTGGCGATGAGCTTTTTGGCCCATTCTTGGTAAAATGCTTTGCGTTCGCTCTGAAAATAGGGCTGATTTGGCCCGCCAATGATCGGACCTTCGTCCCAATCTAGCCCAAGCCATTTTAAAGTTTCTTCGATTAGCTCAGTCGCGCCTTCCACGAAACGGGTGCGGTCGGTATCTTCGATACGGAGAATGAACGTACCGTTATTTTGTTGTGCCAAAAGATAAGGATAAATGGCGCTGCGGACATTTCCGAGGTGAATATGGCCGGTAGGGCTAGGGGCGAATCGTGTTTTCATAGTAGTATTATACCATAGAAATTTAAGATGCCCTTAATTGATAAGGCATTATATCCAAGAGTCCCTGATTAGGATGGTTAATCCATAAAGTATCGGTAAAAGTTGCGCCTTCACAGTGGTATCATAGCACAAGAACGAGTTCTATCTATAAGATCTCGATTTTTTATCAACTTCCTTCATTTATTAAGCAGCTAAGCCACATGATGATTCCGATTATGGTTGGTGTGAGGCAAAGGATGATTCCTGCGATGAGGACGATATTCGTTTTTCGGTTAAAATCGTTTTTGCGAAGCCGAATATGCTGCACTATTCCGATTAAGGCAAAAAGGATTCCGACTGGTATATGTATAGTGATAAACGAAACTGCGAAAGAAAATGCCATACCGAGCCCGCCAATTGGGCTGAAAGCGAACCCCAGCACAGTTAATAAGGTGTTAGCCACGCCAACAACGAATGTGGCTTTAACATGATTTGGTGTTTCTGTAGAATTTCCGTTCTGCTTTGGCAATAATTTTTCTTGATTTCTGTTTTCAGTTTTCATAATAATTTTATCTATAATGATACTACGATATTGCGAAGCTGCTTCTTAGTGAGGTTGTCGTTCTTGGAGCTGATTTTGTAGAGGATGCCGGCGTTGACCCAAGCGGCATCAGAGCCTGAGATGTAGATTGTGATCCCCTGTTCGTGGGTGGTGGAATATTTGTCGCCCCAAGTCGGTTTGACGAAATTTCGCTCAAGCGCCACGCTATCCCATGAGGATTTTTCTTCGATCAGGATGAAGCTGGCGTCGTCGGGCCCTTTAAAATTCATGCTAATTTTTCCATCTTCAGAAGCAACATCGCCCAGCGAATAACCGCGTGGAACATAGGATGGATAGGAAGCTTCGATGCCGGTTTGCATAGCAGCGACGCGTACGGAAATATCGGGCATATTGGAACTTACCAAGTAGAAAAAGGCACCTACGCAAGCTGTGGCACAACCAAAAGCGATTAAAAAACGTTTGCCACCGCCTTTTTTGTGATTACGTTCTACTTCTCTTTTCTTTTGACTGCGGACTGAGTCGGCTGGCGAATCATTCATGGTGGCGACGGAACGCATAGTTTGCCGCAGCGCGCGTTCACGATCGGCAGCGGTCTTCTGACCCGTCGATCGCTTCTTAGTAGCCGTCGGACGCTGCATACTTTTTGATTTCGTCGGTATTGCTTGGTTGCGAGCAAGTATAGCTTGACGATTGTTAGCTGATAATGCCAGATTAGAATTATTATTGATGCGGCTGGCTGCCATGGCCTTGGCAGAGGAACGTGTAACTTTTGCGGCTGCGCGCGTGGCGCCGCGCGAGAGAGTAGTTCTATTGGGTTTAGTAGCTGGCTTTGGATTATTTTTCACACTGACTGAAGTTGTTTTTGTATTAGCGGCAGCTGCTTCTTTGCGCTCGATTGCTTCTTTGACGCTGGTCGATTTCATGGCGACACTAACGAATTTATCGATTGTATCGCTTAATTCTTGAATTTCTGGCGCGGTAGATTCAGTCCGAATTTTTTCTGAAAAAGCCTTGAGTGAAGTGATTTGTTCGGCGATATCGTTCGGATCGTTGGCTAGATGAATGGCAGCGATCGCATCGGCAGCGGTGCGCGCGATTTCTTCTACCGAGGATGGAGAATGTTGGGCGTGACCGATCGCGAGATTAAGATTGTTCGGCTCACTTTCGTTTGGTTCAGACATGGCATATCCTTGATAATTATTACCATATTCAGCTACTGACGCGCCGAGGCTAGCAGCAGCGTAATCGGCGGCAATATTCATTGCGAGTTCGGATTGATCCATTACATGCTGACTATTTTCTGTGGCTTCTGAAACGGCGACCGCTGCGGCTGGAGCCATGTCCATAACGTCGCTAGCGGCTACTCCGTTCATAGGTGTATAGTATTCTGATGTTTCGGATGTTGGCAGATTGCAAGTACTTTCGTTTGGAGTAGTAGGATCTTGCATTGAATTATTAGTAAAGGTGCTGTCACCAATTTGCTCGCTGTAGTAGCTATCTTTATTGTAAGCGTTTTCTGTCGGTAGGGCGTCGCCTGGGGTTTGCATTGCGTAACTGGAGTAATTGGAGTAATTGGGGTTTGTTGCTTCAGGAGTCGGAACCTGGTGTGTCATCCTGGCTGCACTCATAGTATAGGCCATGGCTTCGGCTTCGTGGTCGATGCTGGGGGTGTCTAGTTCTGCTGGTGTGCGAGTTTCGGATCGGGGCGCCGAGGCTTGCGTTTCTGGGCTTGTAATGGATGGAGGGGCTAAGGATGGAGCAGTAAGCGCAATCGGACTTGCTGCCTCGTTTTGGTCTTGAAAATTATCGCCCCTGGTTTGCGGTAGGTCAAAATTATTTTGTGCTTCTTCGGATTTCTCGTTTGAGGTGAAATCGATCGTAATACTCTCTTTTTGGCTATCCTCTCCTCCCATTTCGATAACGTTAGAAAAAACTGTGATTGGTTTCGAGGTTGTTTTGTTCTTTTTGATTTTTGGCGATTTTGCTTTTGCTTCTTGTAGAACACGGTTTTTAGCGCGTTGGGCGGCTTCCAACTCAACACGGCGGACGCCTAAATTGACTAAACGCGAAGGAGCGCTCTGAACAGCTTTGATGGCTGCAGCTTTTTCGGCTTCTCGCGCTGCCTCTTCGATGGCCAGATTGCCTGGACGATGGACATAACGCCGATCCAGCGTCATTGAAGCCTGGGTTAAACGATGAGTAGCTGAACTAGAGCGACCAACTTCATAGTTTTGTTTACTCATTGATTTTTTTGATTCCTCCATCGTGTTTTTGCTTGCTACTATTATAACTGCAAGCGCGTTCGAAAAGCAAGGGGCTTTTCGATTGATTTGCCGCGCAGGCTGTGGAAAACTTTAGTTTGTTTTTTTGAAAAGAAAGTTTTATTTCGACCCTATCTTCTCATTATAGCACACTTTTCATTTTTTGTCCAGACTTCGTACACTAAATTTGTTCAGTTTTGGTGGTTTTTCGAGAAAATGTTGTATTTTTAACAACAAGAGTATTGACAAGCGTAAATTTGGTGCTTTATGTTTTCGCAGTGAAGATCTTCATATCGCGGATGACCAACTGAGAACCATTATGAGTTCATGCCTATACAAACAAATATGCTTTTGCTATACATTATTACTGTCTAGCTAGACAGCGGAGGGGGAAGCTGAAGTAGCGATTGCTGTTGTCGGACGGGTTGACGCCAGACGCATTGAAGGCGAGGTTGTATGCGCTATTAATATTAGATGAAATAGTTCTCGATGACCATCCGTAACCGCCGATGCCAGAGGCCCACAAACGACCGCTATTGATATGGACGTACCCGCTGCGAACGTATCCGAATATGTGCTTTTGTGTTATGCAAAATATTTATGATATAATTAGAGTATCAAGGTAGATGGAGGAAAGAGGAATGGAAGAATTGACTTTTACAATAAGAGATATTAAAGGCCGTCAAGTTTTGGATAGTCGCGGCAATCCGACGGTGGAAGCGGATGTCTTTTTGGAGTCGGGTTATGCCGGGCGGGCGATGGTGCCGTCGGGGGCTTCGACGGGCTCGGGCGAGGCTTTAGAGCTGCGCGATAAAGATCCAAAATATTATGGTGGCAAAGGAGTTTCGAAAGCGGTCTGGAATGTTAATCATGAAATCAAAGATCTTTTAGTCGGTAATTTGGCGACGCAAGAGCAGGTTGATCAACTGATGCTTGATCTTGACGGTACGGAAAATAAGTCGAAATTGGGGGCGAACGCGATTCTGGCGGTCTCGCTTGCGACGGCGAAGGCGGCGGCGAAAGAGCGCAAGTTGCCATTGTATCGTTATATTGCGAAAATTGCGGGGACGGAACACGAGATGTCTTTGCCGCGACCGATGATGAATGTGATGAATGGTGGCGCGCACGCTGATTGGGCGACGGATATTCAAGAGTATATGATTGTGCCGAAGGGAGCGGGCACCATGGCGGAAGCAGTACGGATGGGGGCGGAAGTGTTTCATGCCTTGAAGAAGGTTTTGAAAAAACGTAATTATCCGGTGACGGTAGGCGATGAAGGCGGTTATGGTCCGAAAGTACGCGATGGAAATTATGAACCGCTGGACTACATTGTGGAAGCGATTGAGGCAGCAGGTTATCGCTTGCGCCAGGATATTGCGATCGCGCTCGATGTGGCGGCGTCGGAATTCTGGCAGGACGATCATTATCAATTGAAGGCAGACGGAACGCAAAAATCTTCTACGCAGATGATTGATTGGTATCAAGAGCTGACGCAGCAATATCCGATTATTTCGATTGAGGACGGCTTGGCGGAAAACGATTGGCAAGGTTGGAAAGAATTAACCGAGCGGATGGGGGCGCAAATCCAGCTAGTGGGTGATGATCTCTTTGTAACGAACACTAAATTATTAGAGAAAGGGATTGCGGAGGCGGCCGGAAATGCGATTTTAATCAAGCCGAATCAGATCGGTACTCTGACCGAAACGATTAATGCAGTTTTGCTGGCGAAGCAAGCGGGCTATAATACCGTGATGTCGCATCGTTCCGGCGAAACGGAGGATACTACGATTGCGCATTTGGCGGTGGGGCTTGGCACTGGGCAGATTAAGACTGGTTCTCTTTCGCGTTCGGAGCGGATTGCGAAATATAATGAGCTTCTACGGATTGCGGAGGATCGCCCGGATTTACAGTTTGGTGATTAGTCTAGGAGAAACGCTCTCGGATCTTGACAGAATACATCGACAAAAAACAGTCCCAACCAAGGTTGGGACTAATAGGCGTCTATTAGTAGCGGTCACATAATGCCGAGCTATGTCTCCGTAGCTCCTCTGAGTGGTCGACCATGGCTTGTGTCGTACTACACAGTATTTCGCTGTGTTCGCTCATTTGTTGAGCCATAGTACTCATCATCTGGGTATGCCGATCTAAGGCCTCGGTTAGTGCAATTACAGCGGAGATACCCCCGCACCCTAAGACTTCGTTGAGTCCCGAGAGAGCTCTGCCACGTTCGCTCTCCAGAATGTCGTTTAGTCTTCTCAACTCTTCGGCCAAGTTGGCCTTTTTTTCAGAATATCCCATCTTTCCCTCCATTTTTCTAAATAAACAGCAGTTTCGGTACACTAGAGTGACGATCCGATTCTCGTTTTCTAAGTCGCCTATGCTAATGTACCTAAGGATAAGCCTTATAATTCCATTGTAGCATACTTTGTTGAAAAAGTCAATACTTTTTATGTACTTTTATGAAAAAATACTATTTTTAACCTAGAATATTATGTTTTTTGCAAGGGGCTGGATTTGCATATTCTAGGGATTTTATGTTACAATATGGAATATGAAGAAGATTTTGGCGGTTTCGGGCGGGGTGGATTCGATGGTGATGTTGGATATTATGCGGAAAGTGGAGCGTCTCACGATAGTCGAGCAGTGGTGTGATTTAGAACATTTTGGCTGCACACAACCACGGTTTACGGTGGCGACTTTCGACCATCGTACGCGTGAATCCAGTAGTGAAGATGTGGATTTTGTAATAAAAACTTTGCGAAGACTGCATATCTATTTTGTGTCGGCGAGGCGGAAGGACGAAGGGCCGATTTCGGAGGCGAAAGCGCGAGAGATTCGGTATGAATTTTTGTATAATGAAGCGCGAGAGTTGGCGAATCCAAATGTTTTAATCACGGTGCGGGAGGATTATGATGCGAGTCGGATTCCGAAAACCGATGAAGGGATCGAAATTTATACGGCGCATCATTTGGATGATTTGGTAGAAACGGTGGCGATTAATTTGCTACGCGGCACGGGCTGGCGGGGGCTGGCGGTGTTGGATACACCATGGGTGCGACGGCCGTTTTTGGAACCAGAACTCTTGACCTATACGACTGTTAGTGGTGAAGCGGGGGTTTTTGTGAAGCCGTTTGATAGAAAACAGATTTTGCGTTATGCGGCGGAGCATGGAGTGATTTTTCGACAGGATCCGACCAATACCTCGATTCAATATTTACGCAATCGTTTGCGACGGAAATTAGCTAATTTTGACTCAAAAATGCAGATTTATTACTTGTGGCAGCGGCAAAAGGAACTGAAGCGCAAAATTGACCAAATTGTAGCAAAGTTGCTTCCGCCGGAGGATGATCCTTGTGAACGAGAGTGGTTTCGGGCATTAGAAAAGCAAGAAATGGGTGAAAAAATTGCGTTAGAGCTTTTGCGAGCATGGCTATTGCGTGCGGAAATTTCCGCAACCAGGCCGCAAATCAAACGGTTTTACCAGGCGATTTTAACTTATCAACCGGGAAAGAAATTTAATTTGCCGGGAGACAAAATGGCAGTAATTACTAAAAAATACGTTTGGCTTTAGTATTTTGTGTTTTAAGGTCCCTTAGGGCCTCTAGGAGAGATTTTGGGGTAGAAGTGGGGTGTGACAGCGCTTTTGATTCAGCGTGGCTACTGGTGATTTTAAGCTTATTCTGGGCGATAAATGTGGTTACTAGGTGGATTTTTAGCATTTTTTCGGAGTTTTGGACCGCTATTTTTATCCAAGATTTGAGCATTTTCTGCGAAAAAGGCGATTTTTGAATCAAAAATGCTTGGATTTGAAAATTTAGGCTATTTTACTTGATTGTAGCGACTGAGTACTAGAAATAGTGCTAAAATTGCGGCCAATAGGGTTAAGCTGATGATGAGGATTAGAGGTAGGAAATCGGAGTATTTTTCGGCGGTGACAATAGTATTCTTTTGATAATCGGCTTGGAAGGCGCCGGTGGAGCTGGCGTTGGTTGAACCCAGGAAATTGATGCCAGAACCGACTGAGTGCTGGTCTTCGGAGCTACCGAGCGCGGGGATGTCGACGGTTGGTGAAGTTTCGTTATCGGAGGAGGCGGATGGGCTGTATAAGAGCGGATAGATTAATAATTCTATGGTCAGGCTGCCCACATTTCCATCTTGATCTTTGGCTTTGAAGATGATAATTTGGGTGCCGGTTTGTCCGAGATTTGGTTTAGGCTCGAAGCTGAAATTTTCGTCATTAAGCGTGATTTTGCCATCTTCAAGGTCGGTAGCAGTAATTAAACTTGAGAAATCAATATTGGAGTCGATTGGATATGAGTTTTGGCCATGATATTGGAGTTGCGGTGCGCTTCCCCGCTCTAGTTGTTGGATAAAATCACGGTAGGGCGTCTGTTGGCTGGTAGAAAGTTGCCGATATAGCGCAAGGATTTCGGATTTGGCTTTTTGGTCGAGCTTTTTATTTTCTAAAATCGAGCTGGGCGTATTTTGGCGATATTGTTCGATACGCTGAGTGATAGTTTGGGCGCTGGTTTGTAATTTTTGATTGTCTGAGGCGCTTTCCGGATCGTTCAGATTAGTCACGTTTTCAAAATCGTCGGGCGTAAAGTATGATTCGGAAAGATTGGCAGCTTGATGATCGAGGAAAAGATAGCACGAAAAACTAGAAATCCCAAAAAGCGAAAGCAAAATAAAAACGATTTGCTTACGGCGCATAATGTAGTCTAATATTTTAATCATATAATATATATAACGCTTCGGCAATTGATATAATATATGTTATATCAAAAATAGTGAGAAAAAGCAATTTACTATTGCATATGCTATAATGATTATGCAAAAAAGAGTGCGACGTAGAAAACGAGAACAGCCGAAAGATGCGGTCGAGTGCTTAGTTGATTGTGTTTGTAATTTTTTGGGCCTGGCAAAGCATAAAATTTTTTGGCGCCAGTTTACTAAGTTTGCGATCGCGGGTGTTTTTAATACGGTCATTGACTGGTCGTTGTTTTATGTTTTAACTGGTTTTACGGGGTTGAATCCGTTAATAGCAAATGTTATTTCTTATACGGTGGCCATGATTTATAATTTTTTCGCTAGTACGCGTTTTGTCTTTCGAACTACGAAGCAAAAAACGCAGCGGCGCTTGTTTGCTGAGTTTGCGGTTCAAAATGCTTGCGGATTTTTGATTTCAGAAGGTTTGCTATATGTTTTGATCGAACGCATGGGATTGCATGGTATGTTGTCGAAAATGATAGCGACAGGTGTGGTAATGATCTTTGATTTTGTGAGTAGAAAATTGATTTTGGAGGACCGGCCAAAACATCGAAAAAGCTGTAAGAGTAAAGTCTAGAAGTTGCCGTCGTAGCTCGTGAGAACATGATATAATGGAGATGTAACCATGAAGTGATTCAAGGTATAATCTATGCTAATATAGAAAAATGTGTTATAATTTTGAAAATGGCAAAGAAAAAACAGATTCAACAGATTGGATTTGAACAGCATAAGCGGCGGCGCAAGAAAAAACAGCTGGTCAAGGTGTTGGTGGCTGAGATTTCCATGGTGCTGGCTGTGGCGGTGATTGTGGTTATAGCGTTGCTCTCGACCATGGGTTTTTTCGTGAGTTCGGATGGCAATATTGAACAATCTGGCTTAATTCAGATTCATTCCCTGCCAACGGGTGCTTCGGTGGAGATTGATGGTGACACTTTGTTCTTCCGGACCAACGTCAGCCGCACTTTGCCTTCGGGCGATCATTATATTCGTTTGAGTCGGGAGGGCTATGACACTTGGGAAAAGAATGTAACGATGTATCCAGGAATTTTGATTCGTTTGTATTACCCGCGGTTGTTTTTGCAAGATCGCAAAACCGAAAAAGTGGCACAGATTGATGCTGAACTGGCTTTCTACTCGGCCTCAAATGACCGCACCAGTGCTCTATATGCCGAAGTTGGTGCGGTGGAGTGGCATTTTTTGAATTTAGAAGGCGATGAAGTGCGCTCGGCAGATTTGGATTTGTCGGAAATTTTACCGGGTATAGAGGAAGGTAAATTTATGGGCGAAGTGAAGACTTTGAAATGGAGCGGCGATGGCGATCATGCTTTGATTCAAATTCAACACGATTCCGAAAAAGAATGGATCCTGCTCAATCTAAAAGATTTGAAAAATAGTCTGAATTTGACTAAAGTGTTCGGTATGAATTTTGATGAAGTTTTGATTGCGGATGGGGCAGCTAACCGGCTTTTTGTATTGGAAAATCATCACGTGCGGCGTATCAATACGGATGATCAGGCGATCTCGCGAGTGCTACTGAACGATGTTTTGAGCATAAATAATAGTGGGTCGAATTTGATTTATACTTCGGTGACGACCAAGGACAGCTTGGACAAAGCGCAGCACGTTGGAGTTTATCGTGATGGTGATAAGGGCGGCACTACGATCGCGACGGTGCCGATGGGTGATCGGCTACTGGTCGCGATTTCGAGCTACTACGATAATAATTATTTGACTTTGGTAGTAAACGATGAGATGACCATTTATTATGGTAAGTTGCCGGTTTATAATGAAAAAGAATCTGCGGATAAAAATATTTTGGAAAACTTTACGGTTTTAGTTGAAAATCAGAAATTGGCCGTAACGCCGGAACGACTGAATACTAGCCCGGGTGGCGAATATATAGTGGCGCGTAAAGAAAAACAGTTTATGGTGGTAGATGCGGAGACTGGCGCTTTACATGAATATGAGGCGCCGACGGAGAGTTTGAATTGGCTGGATGATAGTATGGTTTATGCCGTGTTGGACAATGAGCTGAAAGTGTGGGATTTTGACGGCACCAATCAGCGCGTGGTGGTTTCGCGCAAAAAAGCGGTGGCCGATACTGAAAATGCGCAGACGCTGGCAAAGCAACCAGTAATGATTACGAATAATAACAAATGGCTTTATTATCTTACACGTGCGGAAAAAGGTTATTCGATTTTGCGTGAACAAATTCGCGATTAAAGATATTTTAAAATTCGTAACTGCAGAATTTGATAATACTTATGTTTATGTAGTACGCATTGACTTTTGTACTGCCGCGTGATAGAATGACCTATATCGTAGGTCGAAAAGTTGAGGAGCGAATGAGACATGTCGAGGCGTGTGCGAGCACGACGTAAGTCCGAGAGTCAAAGAAAAATGTTGGGTGTGGGGTTGGCGGTTGTGATCTTGGCCGTTTTGATTTTAGGATTGGCTAAAAGTTCTTTTAGCTTTGGTGCGGAAGGCTGTGGGACCCGTGAAATTGATCCTGAGCGCTCAGGTTACTGTTTGACCAACAGCCGTGATTTCGACGAGCTGGTAGTTGTGGTGGGTAATACGCAAAATTCGCCGAAGCCCGAGTTGGATTTTGGGGATGGTGAGCTGCGCGAGATTTTGGCTGGAGTGTTTTACAATGCGGAGCGTGGTGATTCTCCTGCGATTTCAATTGTGTCGGCTGCCGGCGGTAATAATGTGGTGGAATTTACGTCGAAGTATAAGCCAGCGCAAAATATTCGATCTTCAAATGGCGCTTTGCGTAAGTTGGGGAATGATTTGTCACGGATTCTTGAAACTCCAGCGACGGCTGCCGGTGCAGATTATTTAGCAGGAATTCTGGAAGCGGCTAATTTGATCAGTACTAGCGCCAAACATCCGCTAATTTTGGTGGTCGGCTCCGGATATAGCGATAGTGGAGTACTAAACTTCGCACAAGATGATTTGTTTGAGCGCTATTGGCAGAATGAAGAAAATATCTCGGCGCTTTTGGCACGCGATCGAAGTACACAACGTTCGAGCTTGGAAGGCGTAGCAGTGTATTGGTATAATCTTGGTGATACGGTAGCGCCGCAAGTGAATATGAACAAATATAAAGATGATACTCAAGCGATTTATGAAATGGCTTTGACTGCTTTAGGTGCGAAAGAAATTAACTTACGTAATTATAGCGGGGTGAAGAGTGATGCGGCGGCGGTGGATTCGCCTTATAGTGTAATGCCGACTTTTGTGGAGGAACTGGAGGCTGGCGATAGTTTCAATGTGAATGAGAACGTTGGTCAGTTTGAGCCGGATCGAGATATTCTAGTGAATGAGACCGAGGCCGAAAAACGCCTGCGTAACTTTGCACAGCGGTTCAATAATAATGGTGAATTGAAAATGCGCTTAACTGGCTACGTGGCTTATTGTCTAGAAAATGAAGATTTGGGATTAGCACGGGCAAATACAATTAAACGCGTGCTGACGAAATTGGGTGTTGATGAGCAAAAGATCCTTGTTGCAGGACGACGCGGCTCTCCCCCTAGATATGAAAAAGAAGAATATACTTGCGATAGTGATTTGCCGATGACGGAACGCAGAACAGTACATATCGAGATAATCGAGGAATAAAAAATGGGTGAGAGTTTTCGGACTTATCAAAAATATTTGTTGCATGCGAAAGTATTTAATATTCTTTTTACTTTTTTGATTTCTGCTATTTTGGTGGGAACGTTTTGTTGGTATTTAGTTATATTTTGGCAAATAGAGATTAATTGGCTGGCGCCTGGGACCTGGTTTTTGATTAGCGCAATACCGCTGTTGGTTTGTGGCGTGATGGCTTTGGACCCGAGCTGTAAGATTGCTTATTATCAGACTTGGAATGATTGGCTAGCTGGCAAAAATGACCAAAGGCGAGCCATGCAGGAAGCAAAAAGTTTTTGGTCGCAAGAGGAATATGATGAGGCATTTTTGATCTCAACGAGCTATCTCAAGAATCTAGAACGACAGCGAAATTTATTATTAGGCTTGATATATCGTGAATATAGTGAGGAATTGGCGGTGCGGCATAATGCATGGTTGGAAGCAAATCGGCGGCTTGCGCAGGCCAAGATTGAACTTCGTTTTGCTGAAGCGATCAAAAAAAATAAAATGGAGTTGCACAATCAGGCGAAAACTGCCAGTGAAATTTATGCTCAGCGACAGAGCTTGTCGGAAAAGAGCGATTTATGGCAGAGCGCAGAAAAAAAGTTTTCCAATCAGGCGTCTTTGGTAGAATCTGCGGCTGCGGCCGAGCGAGAACTTTCGAAGCAGTATTGTATTGCGGTGCGTCAGATTGTTAAACTTTATGAAATAAGGCGCAGTCGCTATATTGCTACAATGACTGTAAAGATCGATCAGTTGGGGGAGGAAGACTATCGAGTGATTGATTTCGCGGATGTCGCAGAGTGGATGGAGGGCTTAACCGAGGAGATGGTAATATGAAAACCAAGGAATGGATTAATCGCACATTTCGTTTTAGCCAAGAGTCATTAGCGGCTGAGGAATGCGACTGGCGCGATCTGAATGTTCTGTCGCAGGAGGCAGTAACGAAGGCAGAGCTTGATGCTTTGCAAGATGAGGTAGTTGGCGAAGTGAATGAGATGCAAACAGAGTTTCTGCAGCAAAAGATGTTGGGCGATCCGGAATTGATGGTGAAGCCGCAGAGTTTGTATTATTTTCATAAATATATCGACGCTAAATTTAATAAAAAAAATTTTGATTTTGATCGTTATTTTTTGGGAAAGCAAAATTTAGTCGATCGAAAATATGCGGAAGGTCTGGGTGAATTGCGCAGTGAAATTGCAACCTATCATGATTTGCTGCAACGGGCGGACGAGTTAAAAAAACGGTTACAGAAAAAGATTGATCTCTTGGATCCGGAAACCGAGGTAAAAATAGCAGATATTGTGCGGGAAAATGAGGTGAATTTTAGAGACGAGCTGCAGAAATTGCCTACACAGATTAACTGGCGGAAAATCGAGGAGGGAGTTACAACATGAAAAAAATTGATGATTTCTTAAACAAAATTCGGGACAATCGCGAACAAAAACGAGCTAAACGTCAACAAGAACAAAAGTTTAGTGAAGATAACGAAAGGTTGGTGAGCCATGGTTTACGGTTCCCTTGGTGCGCGCTGCTCTTTCTGGTCGTTGGCATGGCGAGCGAGGTGGTTGATGCAGTTTTTATGAATGCTACGCTCGAAAGTTTGAGTGCGGATTTGGATCCTTTGCAAGCGATTTTGATTTCATCGATTGTGGGAGCGGGTTGCTTTATGTCGATGGCTTTTGTCGGCTTTCAGCAAGCAAATCAAAAATACTATACCCGTTTAGGTGAAAAAATGGCCTATCTCTTTTGGATAGGGGCGGGCGCTGCCTTGGTACTTGCTAAGATTATGGCCGGTTTAGTAGGGGGCGGGTTAGCCGAAGCTATGTCGGGACATATGAAGATGGCGGAACTTTTAGCTACCGAAGAATTTATTGCTAATTTGGTGATCGCGATGGTGCAGATGGTTTTGTACGTTGGTACTGGCTTTATGGCTCGAGATAGCGTCAGAATCTTGACCGATTATAATTTGCGCGAATATTTTATGGTGCGTCGACAGTATGAGCAAATCCTTGACGAATTAGCGATCTTGGAGGGCGAAATTGTCGAAGACTTAGCTAAGCTGGAAGCTTATCAAAAATACGCTACGAGATTAGTGCACTCTAAGCAGTCTGGTCAACAGCAAGTGCGGCAATATAATGAAGCGGCGCGCGCATTAGTTGAGGCTAGGATGGCGATGATAGCTGAGCCGGAATTGATGGACGGTATTTATCGGGAAGCTATGGCACGCGAAAACTAGTTGAAGATGCTCTCGAGCAGAGTGGGACTGTTTGCTGGCATGGTAACGCCTTCGTTGGTGGCTGAGTTCGCTTCGGAGCCATTTGTTGGATCAAATTCAGGATTAATTTGTTCGGCCGTGATCAATAGACGATAGCGTGATGTTCCGAGTGGAGTACAAGTGATTAGGGTTAGAATTGGCTTGTCGATTGGGTAGATTAGTGCGTCAACGTCGGTAGGTTCAACCGTCTGTTCACCAGTCATTTGGTAGGTATATCGTACTGACTGATAATTGATATAAATTAAGTCTCCGACTTCGAGGCGCTCGAGGCCAGAAAAAATAAATTTGTAAGGATTGCTACTATAAATATCTCCTGCTGAGTGTCCGGAAATAACTAAGTTCCCTACCTGCCCCGGCATGGCATTCGCGCCCGGGATGGAAAATTGTGCTACACCTTCATTCATAGCATTATCAACGTCGTCTAGCGGAATGTCAAAGGCAACCGGAACATCGACATTGATTTTCGGAATGATTAAGCGCGGTTCTGGTGAAACAGTTTGCGAAACATTCGGATCAACTGGAGTAATACTCTCGGCGACTTGATTCGTGTTTGGCGAGATATAAGCCATGACAGGCGCAAAAATCATACGGTTGTACTGCAGAAATAGGCCGGCGAGGATCAACAGAATGATTACGCCGAGTGGAATTAAGTGTTTGATTTTTTTGACTTGTCGATCTTTCCCTGCGGCGATGCGACGATCTTTGAGTTTTTCGGTTGCAAGATAAGTCTGCGCAGCTTTGGCATAATAGTCGTTATAGTATTTTTGATAGTATTCTTGCCAAGCGGCGTGGTATTTTTTCCATTCGCTAGTAACCGGCTGAGTATTGTCTGCGCTGGCGGCTTTGGAAGGGCGTTGATCGCTCTGAGAGTCATATGCAGAACCGTTTTCTGGTATGGAGCGTTCAACGTTGGACGATTGAGAGTCTGACGCATAATTAGAGCTCTGTAGTTCTTCCGTATTTCCTGTCGAATCGGGTTGCTGCTTTGCGTTTTGATGGGCATAGCTATCATTATATTGCGAAGAATAGAACTCTTGATTAGAATAAGGTTGGTTTTCGACGCTTCGCGCCGGATCTTGTACGTTTGTGTTCACTGAATTAAAATTTGAGGCACTGTCATAATCGGTAAAGGCATTTTCTGGCTGCGCTGGTCCGGGTGCTATATTGTTTGTGTCTGAGGACGAGGAATAAAGTGGTTGACGCGTGGTTGACGCGGCGTTTTGCGAAGTTTGGAGATCGTTGGTGCTTGTTTGCCAATTTGCTGGCGGGTTGGAATAGCTCGTTGTTTGAGTGTTAGACACTGGCATGATTTGTTCATACGGTCGTTTTTTATCTGAATGTGATTTTCTTTTTAGGTTTTTGACAGCTGAAGAATAAACCGCGAGTACTTTTTTACGGGCGAGGTCGGCGGCAGATTGGTGTTTGGGATTAGCAGGACTGTTTTGGCTGTTGCTTGTATCCATATTCTTATATTATATCATGATGGTTTTGTATATTTAAGAAAAATAGCAAGTTTGGCGAAAAGTGTGATATAATGTAAATACGATTCGGTGTGAGCCGGGCGGTTTGTTTAGGGGTGGGTGATTTTATAAAATAATATGGGCGAGTGGCGGAATTGGTAGACGCGCTAGACTCAAAATCTGGTTCTCGCAAGGGAGTGAGGGTTCGATTCCCTCCTCGCCCACCAACAATAATTCCCCAAAGGGGGAGATTTTTGTTGGTGGTTAGGTAATTGAACCAAGGTCGGGTTCGAGACGTGGGATGGCTCTAGAGCAAAAAGAAAATTTAATTTTTTGAACGTTACGACCACGGGAAGAAATTGCGTAGCAATTTCTGAATTCCCTCTTCGCTTACCCTATAAGAATCTGACCATATTCTTATAGGGTAAGCGATTGGTCGTTAAGTAACAACTTCAAAGATGGAATCGTTTTTGTTTTGCAAACAGGCGATTTTTAATATTGCGTGAAATAGAAATAATCGCTTTTTATTGATGTTAAGAAGTTGTTGAGGCGTTATATAGCCGGCCCCAGGCCATTTATGAAAGGAGCCAGCATGATACCGAATTAGGCTATATTCGAACTAGGTATTTAATTAATAATCTTCATAATAATTGATTATTTTGTCCATGGTTCCATCATCTTTTATTCTGTTCCATTCTTTTTGATAAAATGATTTGGTGTAGTCTTTATCAAGATAATCAGTTTCAAACTGATCTCTTTGTTTAATGAGTAGAGGGTTGTTTGTCCAAAGATTAATTTTGCCTACAGTCTTTCCGCGTTGCAGTATATATTGATAACATCGCTCAAAATGCTGATCAAATGTAGTTAATTCCGGATAGCATTTTATCGAAGTCGCTAGTTGTCTTTTTGCAATAATTTTAATATCAAAATCTCTGTCAGAATCAGACAATATTTTTCCATATATATTTCTAGGTTCTTCTTTTCTGGACCCCCTATGATCTTCGACTGCTTCTTTCATAATTTTAATCTGGCCTGGATTGAAATATTTTTTTAATTCGGTGTCCTCGTTTAGAATTTTGCCAGATTCATATTCATGATTTTCTCGATCTAGATTTAACCCAATATCGTGATAACAAGCTACTACGTAGGCTATATTTTCATCAGGTTTATAATAATTAGCTAAGTACAATGTATTTTTGATGACATTATTAATGTGGAGCATGCCGTGAGTGTAATATTTTTCATACTTAGGAAAGATATTTTCTTCAATATATTCCTGCAGATTTAGATTAATTGTCATCTTTATACTTTTAAATATTATATCATGGTCCAATCAAAGATAGTGTGCTTTATTATTTTAGTATCTACGGTTATAATAGTCCTATAATTCTGGTTAAAAATAAAAATGGAGAAAATGAAAATGATAAAGGAAGATCAAAAGACGGCTACGTGCAAAAATGATCAAGACGAAAATAATAAAAAGTTGCTAAGCTTGTTGGTGGAGGAGCCGATTAGCGTCGATGTAGGGCAGGAGGAGCGCGATAATATCGGTTTAGGCGATAAAATCGCCGACAAAATTACCATGCTGATCGGATCTTGGCTTTTTATTTTAATTTCAATAGCCTTTTTAATTACGTGGGTGGTTTTAAATTTATGCGTATTTGAGAATTTGGACCCGTATCCTTTCATTTTGTTGAACTTAGTGCTTTCTTGTATTGCTGCCTTGCAAGCGCCAATCATTATGATGAGTCAGAATCGTCAGACCAAAAGAGATAGTTTGAGAAGTAAAAACGATTATCGTACCGATTTAAAAAGTGAGTTAATTTTGGAAGAGCTGTATGACAAAATGGAGAAAATGGAAGAAAATCAAAAGGAGATTTTAGAAGAGTTAGAAGCTATAAATGAAAAATATGGTGCATAGTTATTTATTACAAAGCGAATGACTATGCTAAAATTATTTAGAGTTTGGAACTTTATGGAAAATAACTTTTTCGTTTTTTAGTGAAATTTTATCGACTTCGTATCCGTACAATTTTGCTTCTTTTTTGTAGGTTAAAAACGAATGATCGATTTTGAAGTCAAGAACTTTTTGTATTTCGGAAAATGAAAGCTCGCAGGTATCTTGATTATTTTTTTGGAGATACTTCCATAAAGGCGTGTATTTATTGCTCATCGTGTCTGCATTATAACATGAATTATAAGATAATTGTAAGGAATTATTTATTGCCATCGTCGTAGGAACAATATAATTACTAATTAATTTTTTAAAAATTCTTCGATATATTTTTCGATTAACTATTTAGTAAAAATTAATTTATTTGTATTTAATTATCCATAAAATATCGAGTTGTAGAATAAATTTATGTTTGCTTTTTGATATTATTAATTTTTAAATATTTTCTCATAGTTCAATTTAGGTATAAAAATGCGCAAAAATAGAGCTTTAGGGCTGTAAATTATTTTCTTTAATTGTTTTATAAAGATTGGCGTTTTCTAATTGATTTACTTTTATAAAAACTTTTTGAAACAGGCCTAAACTTGAAACAACTTGCTTTATATCCGACAAAAAACTTTCGAATTCTGGATCTGGAAAGTAATTTTTAGGTATTGCGTAACCATCTGGGCCATACTTGGATTTTATATGTTTATAAGCGTCGTTGATGATTTCTTGTAGATTATTTTTAGCATAATGAAAAGCGCGATAGTGATAAGTTGCCTGCATAGCATTGCGTATCGTGGTAGTGCGATCGGCAGAGCAAATGATTTTGCCATAGATTGTGCGCGGCTCGGAGTCAGCGCTTGAACGGTGATCAAAGACTGCTTCGGCCATAGTCTCGATCTGTTCCGGATTGAAATATTCTCGTAAATGCCGATCGGTTAGTAATGCTTGGCTACCGAGTTTTTCATGTTCCTTTGCATTTACATGGTGTTTAATGTCATGGTAGGCGGCGATGGTATATACCATCGCATAATTTAGATTATGCGAAAAATCATGCGCAAAGCTCAGGCTGCGATGAGTGACGTATTCAGCGTGACCGCGATCATGCGCATGTTCATTCTGATCGTATTCTGGGAGAATATTTTGATTAATATATTTAATTAACTTAGGATCTATCTTTTCTTTTATAATCTTTTTCGCTACTAATTTTTGTTGTGGGTGTGTGTTAACCACACGCTCGATGAAATCACCTTGATACGTAATATTTCAATCTTCCTTTTCCTTTAATTTTAAAATATAAAAACCGTGGTGTATTCCTGTATTATCAGTGACGCCAAGGCATAGCTGGATGGCAATAATGTATAGAAAATATATTGTGATTACTTGTCCCACTCGAATCCTTCGCCGAAATGTCCGTAACGTGCGGTGGCCTCGTAAATCGGGCGGCGGAGATTTAAGAAGTTAATAATTTCCTGTGGTGTTAGATCGTAGCTTGAAATTTGCTCAATGTCTTGATCGATAACTACTGTTTGTTCCAATGGTTCAGGACGGCCAATAGCGTAAGCCAGACGTACAAAAACTTCCTTAGCGTGACGTTTTTTGAGATAATCGACGGCGATTTTGCGTGCCATATAGGCAGCGGAGCGGTCGACTTTGGATGGGTCTTTGCCTGAAAAAGCGCCGCCGCCAATTGGAATGCGAGGCCCGTAATTATCGACGATTAATTTGCGGCCAGTTAACCCAGTGTCAGCCTCGAAGCCGCCAAGATTCCAATTGCCAGCGGGGTTGAGATGCAAGGTGATTTTGTGACCAGGTTCGTTTTCTAAGCTGTATTCGCCAATGAATTTTTCAACTATCTTTCGGAGTTCTTCGCGCGTGGTATTTTGGAAACTAGCAACAATGGAGTCGATATAAAACTTGCTAGTTTTGCTGTAAGGATTTAGTAGTTTGATAGTGACTTGAGTTTTGCCATCGTAGGGGTGCTGAGCGTAGATAGCTTGATTTAGACGGCGAGCGAGTACAACTTCGCGCGGTAGCATTTCTGGTGTTTCATCGCAGGCGTAGCCAATCATAATTCCTTGATCACCTGCACCGCCAGTGTCGACGCCTTGCGCAATTTCGGGACTTTGCTTGACGATATTGACTGTAACGTCAATATTTTTTTCGACGATATTTTTGGTAATTTGAGGAATATCAATTTCTTGTGCGGTAGACGTAATTTCGCCAGTAATAAAGATTTGCCCGTGGCCTCCGCAGACTTCTACGGCGACGCGCGCATTCGGATCTTGGGCGAGGTGGGCGTCGAGAATGGCGTCCGAAATTTGGTCGCAGAGTTTATCTGGGTGTTTTGGTGATACGCTTTCGGCGGTGCGGTATGTAGTGTAATTTTCCATAATTTTAGTATAACGCGAAAAATAACTTTTGACAAAAACTCGCAGCTGAAACTGCGAGTGAAGTATTCTGAAATTGAATTATTTTTTGCTAGATTTTTTAGTGGAAGTTGTTGGCATGATGACTAATTTGAAAATTATGAAGGTTGCTAGAGCGCCAGCTAGGAATGAGCCTAAGTTAATGCCAAAGAGTGTCCATCCAGCACGTTCATGACAAATATCCCAAGGAAAATCCTCGTTGGTCGTGCAGAGCACATGCGTATAGTTATGAAACGAATATGATAGCCAGGCTAAGATAGATAGCGTGGTAAAAGCGATGAAGCTAACCAGGAGAATTTTATTAAACTTTTTAACTACGAAAGTGTAGATTGCGGTAGCCAGGCCAAGCAATGGTAAGACGAAATTCACAATATTGAATAAAATGTGCCAAAATGAAGCATAGCTGTCGCTAAATGATCCCGGTCGGTCATGAAAAATGTAATCGGCAATTTTCGGCCAGGTCGTAATCGCGACGGCGAGCGAAAAAACTATAATTAAAGTTAAAATTACACAATGCGCAGGACGCAAAAAATTTTTTTGTTTTTTAAATTAGGCATTTTTGTCCTTTCTATTTTTTTGGTATTCCTCCCGACTGTGTCGGGAGGTGTTGATTGGTGTATCAAGTGTTTTTTGATTAGTTACTCAAATCAGTAGAGATCATTAGTAGGAAACATTGCAGACTGATGGTATACCAGCGTTTACGCTGCTTTGGCGGATGCATACTTTGTAGACGTCCGTGCCACACCAAAACGTCCTACCCCCACCAGAAGTGATTGCCGAGTTCTCTTGCCAAACCACTTGGCCGTTTCGACCATACATAATGACATCGTTGTTTTGACCACGGGTATTGTAGCAGTCGATAGTAACATTGCGATTGAGCCCTACGCCATTGCTTGTGCTGACTGAAGCGACTCTGGTCCAAGAATTGGCATAGCTCACTTGCTTTGCGACGCGTGCATTGTCGATGTTGCTTTTGCCGGCGAAGGCTGTTTGCGTAATGCTTAAAAGAAGCGTTAGTCCCAAAATGATAGATAAAATCTTCGGTAAACCTTTTTTGATCTTCATTTTTTAATACTCCTTTAAGGTGCTTGATACGTCAATGAGTTTATTATTTCTCATTATTATCTTATGTAAATATTTCTTTACTGATTTGGCAATATATGTATAATGATATATAATAAAAGATAACTATGAAGATTGCGATTTTTTCGGATTTATATGCTTTTCCGGCTACAGGTGGAGTCCCGTCTTCGATTCGGGCACAGAAGAACGCTTTGGAAAAAATGGGCCATGAAGTAGTAGTTTTTTCTCCTGGAATTAAGGCTAAAAATCAAGAAAAGAACGTAATAATTATTCCAACACATAAATTTATAAAAATTAATCAAATTAATTTAGCGAAACGCCCCGGAAAAATCGAAAAATATATTTTGAAAAAATATTCACAGTTTTATGACTTTAATCTCGTACATGTGCATTACGAAGCGAGTTGCAGCATTGCTGGCGTGCATTTGGCGCGACGTTTTGGATTACCGCTCGTACAGACTATGCACGGTCGCGAGGATCAGGCGATTGCAATTAACGTTCTCTTCGGTTTGAAAAAAATAGTGGCGTCGATATTGGTTTTTTTACATAGCAGATATATGCCGGGGATTATCAAAATTAAGAAAGATGACGTTGACGCTCCGACAGATGCACGGGCGAAAATGTGGGGGTTGATGGTGAATCAAGCTGAGCAGGCTGATTTAGTTTTAACGCCGTCAAAGCATTTTGCGAAAAAATTGCAGCGCTATGGTGTGACAAAAAAAATAGTAAAAATTTCGAATGGCGTAAATGAAGAAATTGTGCAAAATGATTTTGAGGTGCGAATTTGGAAGGAAGGCGAACCACTGCACATGATTTGGAACTCACGAGTTTCACGCGAAAAAAGAATGTTGCCGTTTCTGGAGGGTTTGCGAAGTTTGAAACGAGATTATGTTCTGGATGTTTATGGGGATGGAAATGAATTAAAAAAAGCGCAAAAATTTGTAAAGAAAAATAATTTAAATGTACATTTTTATGGTTATCGTTCGCGAAGCGAGATTTTAACACAAATGCAAAAAGCGCATTTGGCGATTATGGCTTCATATGATTTTGATACGCAGGGTATGACTTTGCTGGAAGCGCAGGCGACGGGCCTGCCGGTGTTTTTCTGCGATCCAGCTATGCAAGAAGTAGTTCCGAATGGATCGTATATTATGTCGGCAGGCCCGTCGCCTGAAAAAATGGTCCGGGCGCTAGAACATATTTCGCCAGCGCAAATTAAAATAATGAGTAAGACCATGTTGCGCTGTCGAAAGGATGTTCTAGCGCCCGGACCGATTAAAAAAATGGAACAATTATATCGCCAGCTAATCACATAATTGTAATTTTGTTTTATTCAAAAATGAACAACTTAGCCTAATATGGATTTAGAGTCGATATTTATCCTTTTTTCTTTTGGAAAATATTTTTATGAGAAATTAGGTATGCATGATTTTTTAGAAGATGAAATTCAAATTAATATTTAATACCTATTAGGTACATAATTTAATTCCCTGGTTTAGATTAGATCTGTAATTATAAAATGAGTTTTTAAGGCAATTGATTTTAAAAAGTCAACTTCACACAAAGTGGATAATTTTTTGAATTTTTAAAGAAAAATAACCATTTTTCTTTTAGTTGTTACTAACGGTTGATATATTTTGGTTTCTGTATTAGAATGAGGCGGGGTAAAATGCTCTTTAAAAGTAGTTTGATGATGAATGAAAAAAGGAGGGGAAAATGAAAGTTGCAGTTGTCGGATTTTGGGGAGATGTACAAAGGTATGCTAGCCAGTTATTAATGTTTGATGGTTGCGTGGATGATCCAACTAGTATGCGCACGTGCTCGATCGTATGGCCGATTGAGCGAAATAGCGAACTGGAAAAACAAATTATTTATAATGCTTCACATAGCCGTTGGCATCAAGTTGCAGTTGATTTGAACGAAATGATTGAACGGATGCAAGATTTGCAACCGGCTGTCACCCATGTGGCGTTAGCTTCTTGCTGGTTACAAAGTGCATTGCCGGATTTAAAGCATCTCTTAAAGTTGCCAGTCATAGCGATGGCTGATAGCGTGCGGCAGTTTCTCATGTTGCGTTTTAACTGTATGGATGTGCGAAGGATTGGTGTTGTTGGTTTTTTGGCTTCGAATCGTATCCTCGGCTTGGATTCTGATGAATCTTTTACGAACCAGTTGGCTCGTCATTTTCCGTTGGCGATTGGTGGTAAGGATTGGTTCGAACTGACTTCTTTGCTAGGAAAAGACTTGTCGCCAAAAAGAATACGAACACGTAATTTGAGAAAACTTCGTAGTTTTGCCAAGGAGCAAAAAATTTCGACTCTTATTCTAGCTGATATTGGGGCAGAGCGCTATTTTCTGGGATTATCGAAAAAGGAATACCGTGCTTTATCTTACCGAGTTGAGCGTCGGCGAGAACTTTATCAAAAGTTGGAACATAATTCGCTTTGGCCGCATCGTAGTAATAGCTCGGAAAGAGTTGTTTTAGTATCGGCGGAGCAAGTCCATATTGATGCGATTCGGCAGTTATGCTTAGACTGTATTGAAGAATCAGATTAAGTGTTCAATCTATTGTCCGAATCTAATTTCCCGAGGTTTTGTTTCGGGGATGTGGACTATCTTTTCAGTTTATCATTAAGGCTAGCCCCCAGTTTTGGGGGCTGAGTGCATGGTTACTTCTTATATAAAATAGCTGTAGTACTTGCTTCAAGCGAGTGCTCGGGGTTATAAAAATTCATAGCAAAGATATTGGCTGCCAATTGTCCAGACCAAAGCGTGATAGGCGAATAAGACGTGTCGGCTAGGTGTGTGCTAGTGACTTTTCCTTGCGTTGCAACAATAATCGACCCCTCATGGAACGTAATAATAGTAGTAGGATAAGTAAGTGAAAATTTATGTAGGGTTTCAATAATTGGAATTAGCGGCTGCGATAAGAGAATCATTTTTGGATAATAAATTGTGCGGCAAATTTTTTGTAATTGTAAAACTGAAGCCATGATGAAAGTTCTCGGGCGTATGAGAATATTAGCGATTTCTGGAGTTAATAAGTCTACGGCGTCTCGCGTAATGAAGAGTATTTTTGACTCTGAACTGCGCGTTATAGCTTCATTAATTGCGATTGCAGTGACGGCGTTTTTGGATAAATCACCGATCAAAAGGGTGGCTTCTTCAAAAGCGGAATTTAGCGTAGGGGACTTATCGAAAGAGCCACTGCTAGTGGAAGGGCAAAAATTGAGAGACGATATTGGCGGTAATTTGTTCCGCACATCGTCTGGTAAAAAAGTTTTGATACTTTCGAAAGGAAAATTATGTCCTAAAAATTCGCTGATTTGGATAACGGTGGTAAGATTTTGACTATTGCCACCCACGATTGAGATGTGGCCGGTTTTGCGCTCTGGAATATTCCAGCTGAGGTCGGAAAAAAGCGGTTGATTTTGCTTTTGCCAATAAGACAAATTATCGTTGACTGGTGCAAAAGCCATGTCAATTTTGCTCCGAATTATCAAAATCTAATTCGATTGAAATTGGGCAATGATCTGAACCGAGAAACTCTTCATAGATTTCAGCCTTTTTGATATGAGGATAGAGGTCTTTTGATACGAAGAAATAATCGATTCGCCAACCAATATTCCGTTCGCGCGCTTTGGCATAGTGTGACCACCAAGTATAACGTTGTTGGTCTGGATGTTGGGCTCGAAACGTATCGATGAATCCGGCTGCAAGCAAGTTGCTAATTCCCTGACGTTCTTCTCTTGTGAAGCCGGCAGCATTGTGATTTTGCTTCGGTCGAGCTAAGTCGATTTCGGTATGGGCAGCGTTGAAATCACCGCAAACAATGATCGGTTTTTGTTTTTCTAACTCTTTGAGATACTGCAGTAAAATTGGATCCCAGTACTTTGCTCGTAGATTCAAGCGGGAAAGATCTGGTTTTGTATTTGGTGTATAGACGTTGACTAGAAAAAATTTTTTGAATTCGGCGGCCTGTACGCGACCTTCCTGGTTTGGATCGCCGTATTGATCTTTGAGTGAATCGCAGCTGATTTCGAGATTTGTGGCAAAGCCGTTTTGGATCGACTGGGGGGTGATTTTGGAAAAAATCGCGGTGCCCGAATAGCCTGGACGCTCGGCACTATTCCAAAATTCTTCGTATTCCGGAAAATCTGGTTTGACTTGATCCGGCTTAGCCTTAATTTCTTGCAGGCATAAAATATCAGGTTCAGTTTTTTTGATCAATTCGCGTAAAGCTCCCTTTTTGATGACGGCGCGCAGGCCATTAATATTCCAGGAATAAATTTTCATATTTCTATTATAGTATGTCTGACGAAATAGTGGGCGAAATTGCAACGCGCATGCTAAAAACCTCCGGCGAGTAACCGGAGGCGGGTGAACTTAGTTCATATTGTATACTTCGCGGATTATGCTGCACGCTTGACGATAGTCCATTTCTAGCGTACCGAAGGGTGTGTTTAGCAGATAATCCTCGGCATCTATCGTTCGATACTGCACGCAGAAGTTGACTAAAGTACATTCGGAACTTCCAAATTCCAGCATCAGTAGCAACAGAAATGGATCGTCGAGCTCGCTAGCTACCAGGTCCATAGCTTGTTGCAGCATTCGCAATTGTTTGTGATTTGGTATCTGCTCAGCCCCTACGATTTCGCAATAGCTGTACTTGGTTGCCTTGATGCGACCTATCCGAGCCGGAGATTTGCAAAATTCTTCTACATCCATTTTTTGAAAGTTCTTAATATTTTTCATCCTTTCCCTCCTTTGATGAAAAAAACAATAATTATTCGCACCATCTCTTAACAAATCTAATAAGGTGCAAGTTTGAGCCTCAAAAGACCCTATACTTCTATTATAGCACACATGATCAAAAAAGTCAAAGTTTTGTATAAATATTTTGTTCAATTTTATGTATTTTTGTTGAAAATGTTGCTGATTTTACGACAAAAGCCTTGACAAAGGTAGCCTCAAAAAACTCGCATTTTAACCAATTCTCGTGAAGAGTGTCTTTGTTCCAAATATTAAAAACTTTTTTCGCGGTCGAGGTCGCGTTTTTTGATGGCTTCGCGTTTATCGTATTTTTTCTTACTTTTGCCGGTGGCGATGACTAGTTTAATATAACGTCCTCCGGCTAGTAGCCGCACTGGTACGATTTGCATACCGTCCTGTTTGGCGCGAGCGAGAGCAAGAAGTTGTTTTTTGGTGGCGAGTAATTTAATATTGCGTTCGGTATCAGCACCCAGCGTCAGGTTATTAAGCCAAGCTTCGTTATTTCGTAGAGTAACGAAGCTACCTTTAAGTTGAACATGATGGTCTCGAATCAAGCGCACTTCGGGACCAGTTAAGACCATACCGCAGTTGATTTCTTCCTCGAGCTGATAGTCATAGGATGCACGACGGTTGACGGCAATGTGGGAGGGCGTTTTCTTTTTCTTCATTAAATTTATTATAACAGATTTGCTTGTTATGTACCATTTTTCGCTCAAAAACAGCCAAAAGTGGCGATTTTGTGTTATAATATAGATATGCGTATTGCAATAACTTCCGATTTGTATTACCCGATGACGAATGGAGTAGCGGTTTTTGCACATAATTTGGCGAAGGGGCTAGCTAAACAGGGGCATGAAGTATTGGTAATCTGCCCGAGTTTTAATGGCCGTAAGCATCGAGTGCGTCGAGATGGGGTGACCACGGTGTATTTGCGGTCGATTCGTTTTCCTTTTTATCCTGATCAGATTAATAAAGTGCCAGAAGGTAGAGAATTTTTAGGTTTACCGCTGCCGCGGCTAGCGTATCGCTATGGGCTTTGGATTACGGTGGATCCTTATCCGGAAGTAAAAAAAGCTTTACAGAAGTTTCGGCCGGATGTAATCCATAATCAAACTGCGGAGATGGTAGCAATTGCAGTGCGGCGTTATGCTAAAAAAAATAATGTGCCGTTGGTTAGCACTGGACATGCATATCCTGATAATTTGACTAGCCAATTGAAATTCTTGAGGCCGCTGAAGAAGCCGCTGGACAAAGTTTTGCGAGCTTATATGGCAAGTTTTTTGAAACATTCGGAGTACGCGACTATGCCGACTGAAATGGCGATTGAGGATTTGGTACCAAAGAATCGTAAACGCTTTAACGTGCCGGTTGAGCCGCTTTCGAACGGGGTTGACTTGGCGAAATTTGGCCCGGGGCAGGCGCCGATGCGGATTTATCGTAAATATCATCTGCCGAAGGATCGCCCGATTGTACTCTATGTTGGGCGGGTCGATCCGGAGAAAAGTTTGGGGCAGGTGGTGACGGCCTTTTCGGCGGTTTTAGAAGAAGTGCCGGAGGCGTTGCTGGTGATCGTAGGCGACGGCACTGATCGACGGCATTTGATTGACTTGGCGCGGGCTTTGGGGATTAGTGAATCGGTAAAATTCCCCGGTCGGATTATGCCGCCAGATATTATGGAGATTTATCGCACCGCAACCTTGTTTGTGACGGCGAGCGAGACTGAGACTCAAGGAATTGTTTTGATCGAGGCGGCGGCGACTGGCCTACCCTTAGTGGCGGTGGACGCAGGGGCCGTGCGTGAACTCTGTCAAAATCGGCGCAATGGAATTTTGTGCCGGCCACAGGATCTTTTGGGCATGACTGAGGCGATGGTGCAGCTTTTGCAAAACTCTAAGTTGCGCAAGCAATATGGCGTACAAAGCCTCGAAATTGCAAAGCTACATGATCTGAACCGGACCTTGCGCCGTTTTACGGAGATTTATGGTGAGGCTATCAAGATGAAAGAAGAGCAGCTTCTGGCCGATAGTGGCGAAAATGAAAAAAGAAATTAAAAACCGCCTCCGTAGAGGCGGTGGAGGAGCGAGCGGAGTTACGACCAGTTGTAATAACTAGCACAGACGTCCGCCCGCCGAATGGCGACATGCAGGTTGGTCTCTCCGTAGATTTGCCAGAAAAACCGTATGTGCAGTGTTAAAAACAGTATCATAAACGCTATTCCTAGCAGCCGGCTTCCCAGGATTCCGTATAGCCAGAATTTCCAGACTAGAGCTCCTAACCAGAAGCAGATTCCGCAGATCAGACCCCACACTGCACCGCCGATCGCAGTTCTGTACTGACCGTATTCATTGCGGAGCGCTTCTCGTAGCCCGCCATCTTCGAAGAGCGCTGAACAAAAGTCTTCGATATAGCTGCTACGATAGCGAAAGCTTTTCCAAATGATACGGAAAAATATTGCAATCATCCCCAGCATTCCCCGGATTTGGGCTTCAGTAAAAAACCATGGCTTTTTGTTTGGTTTTTTCTGCTTATCCTTTTTTTCCTCCTCTTCCGCTGAGTTGCTCGCTCCTGAGCTGTTGAGCTTTTTGTTGACAAAGCTCGCAACGAGTTGCCACATTTATATATTCCCCCTTTCTGTTCTTGGCTCAGACATGTCTACTCTTAACGTGCATGCCCAAGCCCCATGGTTCCATTATAGCACACATTGTTGAAAAAGTCAATATTTTTGCGTCAAAAAAGAATTTTATCACGTTTTTTTTGAGATAATTAATCATTCTTCCTTTAGAAAATGATATTTTTTAGAAATTGGAGGATTAGTTTGGTGGTTTCGAGTGGTTTTTCATAGTTGTGAAGGTGGCCGGTTTCTGGTAAGAATTCTAGCTGCGCATTGAGCCGACGTGCTAAATCTTCGGTTTGTTTTTTTGGTATGAGACGATCTTTGGTTCCGGCGATAATAAGGGTATTTTTCGCTATCGTAAAATCGCGCAAGCTGTATCGGGCGGAAAAAGCTGCAGCTTGATAGACTGCAGCTTTTGGTGCCTTTGTGGCGCTACTGCAGGCCTTAGTTTGTCGCATGGTATTGCGGAAGAGGGCGCGATCTTTGTGTGGAACGTAGAGGAAGCTGGTGGTGACATAGTCGACGATTGGGTTCGGAAGGTAGGCGGATAGCGGCGTCATAAGCTGGAGAGGTTTGGCTGGTGGTAAAGCGATTGGCGACATTAAAATTAGTTTGTCGTGTATGGCTTCCGGGTAGAAACTGGCGGTAGCAGCGGCGATGGTTGACCCCATGGAATGGCCGATCAAAATTGGTTGTTGAATGTTTTGATCTTCAATATAATCGCGAATATATTCTGCGTATTGTTCTGGAGTGTATTGCGGAAGCGTGTTGGCGCCACCGAAAGGCGGGATTGCTGGCACATATACCGAAAAATTAGCCGCTCGCAACAAATCGGCGATTTTGGCTAGTCCAACCGGTGCGCCACGGAAGCCATGAATCAGAATTATTTCGGGACGACTATGTTCCGCTTCGGTATCAAGTTCAGTCATGTTTTGTGACCCCTTTGGTATAGCTAATCATGCAGCCTTCGATTCGCCATTGCCAAGAGAATTTTGCTGATCTTTAAGTGCCCGCTTGATGGCTGGGCGGTCAAAACCGACAATGCGTTCCCCATTTATCTCCGTGATTGGTACTGCTTGGATATCAGGCATATTGGAAGCGTCGATTTCCTCGTATTTGATATTTTGCTGGTCGAGCCAATCCATCAGCGCGTGACAGTATGGACAGGTTTTAGTGGTGTAAACTTTAATCATAGCTTTATTTTAGCACAGTTGTCTTTAAAATAGCCAAAATCTACTAATTATTTCTTTGAGCTAAGTTTTTTGGCGGCGTCGAGTTGAGGATCGCGGCTATGATTGGCGTCGTCGTAGGTTAACTCGACTTCAATATCCGGAGAAATTCCCTCGTGGTCGATTGAATTGCCCTTTGGTGTATACCAGCGCGCGGTGGTAACTTTAAGAATAGTATCTTTCGAGAGGTCTCGGAGGGTCTGAACTACGCCTTTACCGAAAGTTTTTTCGCCTAAAATAGTGGCCTTGCCGTAATCTTTGAGAGCACCAGCGGCAATTTCAGAAGCGGAGGCAGTGCCACTATTGACTAGGACGACGGTTGGAATATTAGCTAAGACTGCTTGATTGCGATTGGCGTAAGTTACTTCATCTTCGGCGCTGTGTTTGGATTTCTGGATCAAGACGGGCTCCCCGTTGATCCAGAGCGAGAGCAGATCCTTGGCTGCAGAAACGTAGCCGCCGCCATTGCTACGCAGGTCTAAAATTACCTTTTTGATATCGTGCTCGGCTAAGCGTTCTTTGATTAACTTTTGCACCATAGCGCCAGTGTCGTCGTCAAAACGTGTGACTGTAATAATAGCTGTGTCTCCGTCGTAATCGACATAGGCTGAGACATTGTTGATTTTTTCGCGTTTGAGGGTAAAGTCCTTTTCTTCGCTATCACGAACTACCGTGAGTTTTACATTGGTCCCTACCGCACCGCGCAGTTTAGTTGCGATTTCATCGGTCGTTTTGTCGTAGACTTCTTCATCGTCAACTTTATAAATAATGTCTCCGGCTTTGACTCCGGCTTTGATTGCGGGGTTATCGGGTAAGGTCCGGATAATGCGCACATACCCATCGCGTAGCCCCATTTCGATACCAATACCAGCACCCACATCCCCGTGAAGCGCGGCTTGATATTCCTTGGCTTCGTCGGCGCTCATATAGATCGTATATTCATCTCCAACTGCATCGACTAGTCCACGTTTGGCGCCTTCTATGATTGCGTTCTTATCGACTTCGCCGTCATATTCGGCAACCAGGGCCGAGTAAACTTCGTCCAGAGCTGACCAGTCGTTGGCTGAGGTCGAGCGAAACCCGAGATACGGTAAGATAGTGGTTGAGAGTGATTTCCAATTCAGCCCCACCACCAGACCTACTATGAGCGTAATAGCTCCTCCAACAATCGCGCCGCCAAGACTGACGCGTTTTTCTTCCCACTGTTTCGTCATACATCTATTGTATCACGTTTTTGGCCAGATTGGCTGATTTTTTTGTGGCAGCTTACGGTTTTTAGTTGAAATGGATGTAATGGTAGCTTGAGGCATTGACGTTATTGCGGGCGCCGAAATCTCCCCATTGTCGGCTGGCTGAGCTTGAAGGATTATTGTATTCTGTGAGGTTGATAGTGCCGTTCGAGTTGACGCTTTCGACCCAAACGACGTGGCCGTAGGCACCCGAAGTGCTGTAGCCGACCGTATGCGGCTCTGGGGTGCTATTGACAGTATAGCCGCGAGCAAGTGCGCTACGCCCCCAGTTACGGGCATCGCCCCAGGACGAAATCGTAATCCCCCAGCGCTCCTTAACTTTCCACCCAGCGTAGCTGGTGCATTGACAGACGTATCCGCCGACTACGATATATTTAATATTGTCGGCCGGGCAGTTAGCAGCCCAAGGATAGGTATTATTTCCATTCCCCCTAGTTCCTCCGCTGTTATAACGTGCAATTTCAGCGGCGACTTCTTTTTGCATAGTTTCTCGGGCCGCTTCGGCGTCACGGGTGAAAGCTGCGGCATTGTCTCGATATTTAGAAATCAGGTCTTTTTGCTGATTACGCTTGTTGGTGATTTCGTTACGATTGAATTCGGCGTTCTCGATTAAGGCTTCGACGGTTAGTTTTTGCTGTTCGAGGTCGGCTTTGAGCACGCGAATAGCTTCGGCCGAAGCGGCGATTTGGGTCTTGGCAGTGTCTTGGCGAGATTGTTTTTCGGCAAAATCACCTAACGAATTACTACTAGCGAGTAGTATGATAGTATCGGGCTCGGTCTCGAAATGGATGTTGACCAACAGTTTTGCTAGAGCGGCTTGTTGAAGGTTTAGTTTTTGCTCATTTTCAGTGATTTTGCTGCCTAGGTCGGCAGCGGTAGCTTGATTGGCGGTAATTTCGGCTTCTAGTGAGCTAATTTCGGCTTCTAGGCGCTTGACTTCTCCTTCAAGCGTATCGGCGTTGGCGGAGGCTTCGGCCGCTTTGGCGGACGCGGCGTCAGCAGCATCGGCTGCTTCACGACAGGCCTGACTAACGCAGTTGGCTGGATAGGCTTTGGCGGTTTGGTTAGGCTGGATTGGATTTACCGCGATCAGGCTTAGCGTCACGATTGCAAGCATAGAGATGCGTAGATAAGCTACGATTTTCGGACGTTTAGAGCTAACTGTATTTTTAACCATAATTAATATATAACATGGTTGTCTTGAGATGTAAAGAAGTTAGTGCAGATATTTTTGCATAGCTAGGCGCGCAGAGATACTGCCGATCGCGATGCCGGCTCCGATTACGATTGCGTAGACCAAAACTAGCATGTTAGAGTTTAGAATCATAGAAACTGCCGAAACATCAATGCCGTATTCTTCGAGATGCGGCGCGATGAAGTCGAAAGCGAAATAGGCGATTGTGCTCGCTAAAATTCCGGAAATAATACCGCTAATTTCAGCCTCGATCAAGAATGGCCCTCGGATAAAACTGCCGTCTGCGCCGACCAATTTCATCATATAGATTTCTTCGCGTCGCGAAAAAATAGCCATGCGAATAGTATTAAAAATAACCAAAATAGAAATTGCGAGGAAGATAGCACCAAGGATAAGGCCGCCATTTTTCGCAATGGTAGCCCAGGAATTAATGGTCTCGATTTCGGCCTGGTTGACGTTGTAAGTCGGCTCTTTTTCCAGATCGAGATGAGCTTGAAAAACTTCGTTAGTCTCCACGATTTGGCGGATACTATCTAGATTGTTGGGGTCGTTAACTTTAATGCGCATAGTTGATTGCATAGTATTAATCATAAGGTCCTGCATGGCTGGATCCTCAAGGGTCAACAGCAGGTCAGTGTTGTCGCCATTCTCGCTGAGGAAATTTTGGTATTCGGTGAAAGAATCGGCCAACTCAATCGTTTTTATATTGGGGTCTTGCCGCATGGCGGTTGCCATTTCTTCCAAAACTTCTTGCGAGGTTCCGGGTGCAAAAAAGATTGTGATATCGATTTTTTGACGCATTGCGTCAGCTGTGGCGCTTAAAATTAGGCTGGCAAAAACCGTCACCATGAGAATGACGAGTGTGACTGTCATAACAAGCGTGGCAGCGATCGAAAGCCAGATGTTGCGGCGGAAACTAGCCGCACCATAACGCATGATGCGGCCCGCGTTGCGGATACGACTGGTGCTGCTATTGTGGACTAAGGTTTTGAGATTTGATTTGGTTTCTGCTCGCCTGGCTTTTTTGCCAGTTTTTTCGTCCTGGTGTTGCTCTGTGTTCATAGTTTTTCTCTATATCACTCTCTTTCCGACCTTTTTACGCGTGAGATGGGGTTGGGAAGTTTGCCTGGTTAGGCTGCTCGGTGCAGGGCGTAGTTGTACAGTTTGGCCGAGGGTGAGATTGCTTAATTTAGGGGCTGTTCGCAGGGGTTGGCTGGCGGTGTACCATTGATTGGCCGAATCTCGCGGTGGTTGAGCAGGAGTGGCCGTGCGTGATAAGCTGGTGCTTAGTGGTGAAAGAGGAGCTTTTTCCGGTATCTCGTGCCGTGTTGAAGGTAGATCTTTTAGTACGTTGGTTTTGAGGCGATGAGAAGGTGCGAGCTTAGTGTTAGCTAGTTCAACTTTTGTTTTCGCCACATTTGTCGTAGCAGGCTTTTGGACGAGAGCAGCGCCAGGAGCACGAATCGCGCGGATCTTCGGCACCGTGCGGGGGCGTTCGGGGGCGGTAGCGTGCAGTGGTCGATGTTCGACTGGCGGTAATTTTTCACGCAGTTTGGCAAGGCGTCCGGCTCGGGGGCTTAAGGCTGGTCTACTGACTTCGTTATGTTTTGGCTTGCTTTCGTCAGCTTCTTGACTACGAATATGTTGCCGAGAAGATTCTTCTTTTGGCGCCGCTTCCAGGCGATAAATGCCATGGTTTTTCTGATCATTGACGATTTTGCCGGCTTGCAGGGTAATAACGCGCTTACTAAGATTATTGACAATCGTCTCGTCATGCGTCGTAACAAGGACGGTAGTACCGAAATCATTGATTTTCTGCAGTAGTTCGATGATTTCCTGTCGAGTGAGCTTATCTAAATTACCGGTTGGCTCGTCGGCAATCAGAATTTTAGGTTGGCGCGCAACCGAGCGAGCAATACTGACGCGCTGCTGCTCTCCTCCGGACAAGTGAGCCGGAAATTTGTGTGCTTTATCGCCTAGTCCAACTAGATCAAGAACTCGCGGTACGGTTTCGATGATTTCGGAATTGCTCATACCGGCGATTTCTAGAGCGAAGGCTACGTTCTCAAAAACGGTGCGGGTAGGCAGCAGTTTGTAATCCTGAAAAACTACTCCTAGACGGCGGCGATAGTGCGGAATGTGGCGTTTCTTCACGAAAGCTAAATCGATCCCGCCGATCACGATTCGTCCAGAATCGGGGCGTTCTTCTTTGGTGATCATTTTAATTAAGGTTGACTTCCCGGCACCGGATTTACCGACTAAGAAGACGAATTCGTGCGGCTCGATATGTAGCGACACTTCATTTAGCGCCGGTTCCTCGTCGCCTGGATATAATTTAGTCACACTATCGAGTAGAATCATATGATTTCATCATAACATAAGCTCAAAATATAAACAAGCGCTTTTGAGGGGAGTTTGTTGTGTAATCATTGTTTTGCCTTAATAGCTACTATAATTATAGTATCGAATCACACCTGCAGAGTCCGGATTATGCAACAAAGCTTTTTGAGGGGCTGTTGGCAAAATAGCAAAAATATGAAAAAGCATGGTATTCAGCGACACCCTGCAGCATTTTACTTATTACTTATTGAACAGTAAATAACCCTAGTTCCTCAAGGTGCCGACGGCAACCTTCGCATGGTCCTATAGGCTCATCGGATTCTTCCAACGGCCTTGGTGGCTCTGACTTCTTTAGCTCTGGTTCTTCTGGCGGCTCTGGCTCAAGTATTTTATCATATTCAAATATCACTACGACGGTACTTTTGCCTTTCGGCAGTTGAAGATCCGTTTCTCCGTCTATGGCCAAAACAGCCTGCTCCTGAGTCAAACTCCTACCATTGATGGCAATGCACATACCGTTGTTGAGCTGGCATCCGTTTGTATTCTTGAGCATTTTGACTTTATGCACAGATCGCGCAGAGTACCCCTTTTCCTTAACGGTCAGGCTCAAGCTTTGGCTTGATCCCTTCAAAATATATCCGGGTACTTTCAGCCGCATAGTAGCCCGCCTAGTCGTCTTTACGGAGATTTTTAGACGAAGTTGGTGCCCGCTGATCACTGGTATGTTGCTATATTGCTTACCGGTTGTCAGATCGGTTACACGCGCTATGACTTTTACGCTACTAGTAGCGGCCTCGGCCATAGTGCTACACCCGAATACGAGCGTTAGTACTGTCAATAAAGTAACAATTTTTTTAGCATTTTTTCTCATGCTAATCCCCCTTTCTAAAAAGGACAAAACAGGTGTAGTAGTTTCCTTTTATATTGTACTATATTTTTCCTAAAAAAGCGACACTTTGTACGCGAATTTTGTCCAATTTCTCTCATTCCCTACAGTATTTTTACTCGAGGAGAATAATTGTATAATAAACTCGCTGTTTGGTGAGAGTTGATGATCTTTGCGCCTAAGTGTCAAGATAGGCATCGATAAAATCTTCGATTTTGCCGTCCAGAACTGCTTCTGGATCTTTGTTCTCGTGCTTAGTGCGGGTGTCCTTGACTAGTTTATAGGGATGCAAGATATAATTGCGAATTTGCTGTCCCCATTTAGCTGATTCGCCGGCGCGTAATTTATCAATACTTTCGGCGTGCTGCTCCTGTTGCATTTGGATCAATTTTCCGCGTAGAATTTCCATAGCTTTAGCTTTGTTTTGAAGCTGTGAACGCTCATTTTGGATCGCGACAACAGTGTTGGTGGGCAGGTGAGTGATGCGGACGGCTGAATTAGTAGTGTTGACGGATTGTCCACCATGCCCGCCAGAATGGTAAACGTCGATACGTAGGTCTTTTTCGTTGATTTGCAAATCAGAATCATTATCGATTAATGGCAAAATTTCCACCAACGCAAAGGAGGTCTGTCGTAGATTATCGGCATTAAACGGCGAAAGGCGCACTAGGCGATGTACGCCATGTTCGCTTTTGAGCATTCCGTAGACATTATGGCCTTGGATTTCGTAAACGGCCGTTTTGATGCCGGCTTCTTCTCCGCTGATGCGTTCGAGGCAGGTAGCTTTCCAACCTTGATTTTCGGCGAAACGCAGATACATCCGTTCGAGCATACCGGCCCAATCCATGGCTTCGGTGCCGCCGACGCCAGAGGTGATGCGTAAGATCGCGTTTTCTGAGTCGTATTTGCCGGTAAAACGGAGGGATTTTTTGAGCTTTGTGAGCTGATCGGTTAAGAGTGTAATTTGTTGTTCAAGTTCTTGGTTAAGATCTGCGTCATCAAGCATAATCAGTTCGTCTAGATCTTCGAGTTGGGTCTTGAGTAAGCGCCAGGGCGCCACAGTCTCGCTAAGGCGAGCCAATTTGAGATTTTGATTTTTAGCATGCTCGGGGTTGAGCCAGATCTCGGGTTCAGCGATTTCGCGTTCTAGCTTGGTTAATTCCTCAATCTTGGTATCGAGTTGGAGCTTTTGCCAGGCTTGGTCGAGCTCGGCGCGTAAATTTTGTAATTGCTTGAGAAAAACGCTTTTGGCCATCCTAGTTTAACTGATTGATTAAATCTTGAAATCTCGTGCCGCGGTCATAGACATTTTCAAACATATCAAAACTAGCAGCAGCTGGTGACATGAGCACGGAGACGGTGTGACCGGAGTCTTTGGCCAATTCTTCAGCGATATTTTGAGCTTTTTTGACGGCTGTGGCTAGATCGGCTACTAGTTCTTTCGGTTTTTTGACGATTTTTTTATTCAGTTCGGCTCCGCTTTCTCCGATTAGAATTATGTGCTCAATATTTTTTTGATTGTCGAGCAGCTCGGCTAATTTCGGTAGTTCTTTGCCTTGAGTCTTGTCGCGACCGCCAACGATGATTACGATTGGTTCGTCTTCTCGAAAAGCCTCTAGTGCTACCGTAGTCGAAGCGAGAGTGGTGGCGAAATTGTCGTCATAATATTCGACGTTATTAAGTTGACGCAGATATTGAAGACGGTGCGGCAAGCCCTTGAAGTTGTGCAATATATTTTTAATAATATCAATATTATTTTTTAATAGCTGATTGAGTTGCTCTTTGCGGGCGGCTGCTACGGTTAAAAGTGCCGCTTCAGCGTTTTCGCGATTATGCTCCCCGCGGATCGCGAGCGCATCAAGGGCTGATTTTAGCATAGGATTTTGATCCACGATCGGATAGGCGATTTTCTTACCCATAGATTGTATAGCGATTGATTTCGAAACTGAATTGCTTTGACAGTATATACAGCTATCTTCCGCTTTCTGATATTTTGTGATGTTGGCCTTGGCATCGGTATAATCATCAAAGCTATGATGAATGTTGAGGTGGTCGGGTTCAACCTTGAGCACGACGGCGATTTGAGGTGATTGCTGTAGATCCCAGAGCTGGAAGCTGCTCATTTCATAAACCACGATGTCTTTGGGCTCAATTCTCTCTAGTTTGTCGAGCGCCGGAGTGCCGATGTTCCCGACTAGCCAAGTTTTTTGTCCCAAGGCGGTCAAAAGTTCGGTGATTAGCATGCAAGTGGTCCCCTTCCCTTTTGTGCCAGTCACGCCAATGATCGGGCATGGACAATGCTGAAAAAAATATTGAGTAACGCTACTCCAGTTTGGTGCCGGTAATTGGTGTGGGAGCTCTGCTAGCCACGGTTGTACTGATGGACTGCGTAAAACTAGATCATATTCGTTATAATTACGCTTTTCTAGTTCTGGACGTTCGAAATGGTCGAGAATTTCTACTTTAGCATTTTGTTTTTCAAAAAAACGCTTAGCACTTTGCCCTTCTTTACCATAGCCTAAAAGTAAAACTTTCATTTTTCCTCACTATCTTAGATTCCATTATAGCATGTTTTCCCTGAAAGTTGGGGAAATGGTCTGTTTTTATGGCTAGAGCTTTGTATCTACTTCTTTGTTCTGGGTTTTCTCTTAGGAAAATCTAGAAAAGCTGTTGCTACTAACATAATTTCATAAAAAATGCAACGAAGGATGTTGACTACAGTCACTTCTGCGGTTCGCAGCGGGCGCATCAGTATTGATATCGGGAAATTAAGAAGCTCTGGCTTCTACGGTTTCGAATGGTCATTACGCGCTTACTCTGAGGCTCGTGCCGCATTCGGCCTCTACTTTAATGTATCTGGTGTTAACTCGTCCGACGGCAACAACCGTTGGTATGGCCACCCCCTCCGCTGCCTAGCTAGACAGCAATAATGTACGTAAAAAAAGCATAGACTATTTGTTTGAAAATTCGATAGAAAAGGTAACGGAAGTATCTGAGACGTTTATACTTATTATTGATAGCAGCGGAGGGGGAAGGCGTACCAGCGATAGTAGTTGCTGGACGGGTCGACGCCAGACGCATTGAAGGCGAGGTAGAATGCATAACGAGGATCAGAAGAATTGGCCCGCGTAGACCATCCGTAACCGTAGATGCCAGAGCTCCTCAAACGACCGTTATTGATATCGGCGTACCCGCTGCGAACAAAAACAATAGGATATATTTAATGTTGGCTTGTTAAATTTAATGAAATAATTTGACCAGAAAAGCTATTTCATTACGGTTATGTTTTTTAAAACTTTGCCTGAGCGTTTTAGAGGTATCTAGGAGAAGCCAAAGTTAAAAAACGATGTTTTGTACCAAAATAAGCGCAGAAGGGTCTTAGAGAGGCTCTAAATAACCTTTTATTTTGCCGTTAATGCTTGTTTTAGGGCCGAATAAGCCCATTTTAAAGTCCTTCCGCGGTATGACCAAGCCTTTTTGAAAAAGGCCTCCTAGAGGTTTTCTAAAGCCTCATTAAACTTGCTCTGTGGCTTGCCAGTATCGCTATGGAGCATATGGTTGTAAAAAGCTGGGTCATGTGGCGCCTTGTGATCAGAATGACCAGCTGGTGCCTTAGACGGCGTCAAAAGGGGTAAAAACGTCGATTTTTTGAGGAAAGAAGTGGCTTTGAGAGTGTTTTCCACGCTAACAGAGGCGACATCTTGTCAAAAAATGTTAAAAAGCCGTTTAATTGTGTCCGAAATTGACTAAAGAATAGGCAAGATCCCCTGTATGGCATTAGGGTTTTAAGGTTATAAAATTCGCTTAATTGAAGTTTTTAGAAAAATGCAAAATTAGGGTTTTGGCTCTTCCTGGGCTAAAGTAATAGAGGACGCATCAAGATCGAGGGCATTGGCCAAGTCATTAATAATTGCCTTTTCGATTGAGCTAACTGCGACAAAAGCCTTGAACGGACTACTGAGAAATTCGCGGGCGAGGGCAACCATGGTTTCTTTGTTGATGCGGCGGATGAAGGTAGGCATGCGATCGTATTTTTCTAGAGTACCGTTCGTAAAATAGCCATCAGCGTAATAGTCAGAAATTTGGTTGACGGTTTGGGCTCCCATTTGGTAACGGCCGGTAGCGTAGGATTTAGCGGCTTCGATATCTTCCTCGTGGAGGTTGCCGTCGAGGATTTTTTTGAGCTCGCTAGAAATTAACTCAAAAAGTTTATGCGAATTCTCAAGATTAACTTCGCCGTCGAAATCCCAGGAGGCATTATGCCAGCCGTTGCTAAGATAACTATTCATGCTGTAAACCAGGCCGTTTTTGCGCGCTTGACCGAGGATACGACTATTCATGGTGCCGTTTAGAATGTGGTTAAGACAGTTCATAGCGTAAACTTCGGGCGGTTGCAATTTACGATCGATCACCCAAGTAAAGGCGAAAGTGATATTGGTTGCATCTTTGCGTCGGATTAGCACTGGCGGCGAAGCTTGGAGCTTGTCTTCGGGAATTTCAAAGCGTTTGCCGGGCTTCAGATCCCAGGCGTTGAGCATTTTGATGATTTCGCGTTTACGGTGGCGTAGATTACCAGAAATAATGAAGCGTAAATTATGAGCAGTATGTGTGCGGCGATAATGTTCGCGGATATCTTTGAGTTCGATATTGCTAATGGTGCGCAGCCGCTCTTGGATATCGGGAACATTTTCACCTACTAGCTGCTGCAATCTCGGCCAAAGCAGGCGATTGTAATCGTTGAGGTAGCTGGTCAGCTCGGCGCGCACATTCCCTTTTTCGCTTTTGAGCTCAGCTTCGTTGAAACGGGGTTGTGCGATGGCGACTTGCTGTAGCTCAAGGATGCGCTGCCATTCAAAATCGGCGCATTCACTTTCGTAACAAACCGAAAAATCGGAAGTCCAAGCGTTGTGATAAGCACCATTTTTGGTGAAATCGGCTTCAAATTCTTGCTCGTTGGGAAATCTAGCATTGGCGCCGAAGGCAAGATGCTCGACGATATGGGCAATTTCATAAACCTCAGGCTTTTTAGCGTAACGCATACCGGCGCGAAATTGAAATTTCGCATTCATAACACTAGCGTTCGGAACGTCGATCAAGAGTCCTTTGGCGCCAGAAGCTAAGACGAGTTCTTCGGCGGAGTGTTTTATCGCTGTTTTCCTTTCTTGCGGTTTTGACGTTCTTTTTTCTTGTTTTTGCGGGCTTGGTTTCTTTTGTGATTAAAACTGGGGCTACTGTTATGGCTCGGGGTGCCCGTATCTTTACGAAATTCTTTGTCAAGGTTTTTCTCGCCGGCAGAGACTTCGTTAACACCTTTTTCGGTGGCGCTTTCAGCCATTTTGGTGAGTTCGGTATCATATTCTTCGCCATCGGTTACACCTTCGCTTGCGGCTTCTTGGCGAGTGAGGCTGAGGAGAATCTTGAGCACTTCCTCTCGTAGGCTACGCTCCAGACCATCGAAGAGCTTTTGCGATTCGCCGCGATATTCAACCAAGGGGTCCCTTTGTCCAATGCTGCGCCAATGGATCCCTTCGCGGAGATGCTGCATATTTTCGAGATGTTGCATCCAGAGTGTATCAAGTACCCGCAGGTAAACCTCGCGCTCCACTTTGCGCATAACTTCTTCACCGAATTCTAATTCTTGCTCGTGATACGCTTCTTCAACGGCGGCAAGTGCGACTCGAACACGTTCTTTTTCTTTACGTATTTTACCAATACTTTCGACTAGCTCTAGATCTAGATTAAAAACGTGACGAAAGTTTTCGACGAAGTTTTTGTTGATGCGGGAGCTATCGCGTACTAAATCTTCGACCGCATTACGCATGAGGCGTTTAATTTCGCGATGAATGCTTTCGCCGTCGAGGATCTTGCGGCGCATGCCGTAGACCACTTTGCGATGACGGTTGATCACGTTGTCGTACTGGACGACGTTTTTACGTGAATCGAAGTTGAACCCTTCAACGCGCTTTTGAGCGGATTCTAGAGTCTTAGAAATGCGTTTGTTTTGGATCGGCATGTCTTCATCCACGCCAAGACGTGTCATTAGCATTGCGATGCGATCGCCTTGGAAGATGCGCATGAGGTCGTCTTCGCAGCTTACGAAAAACTGGGTGACGCCCGGGTCGCCTTGACGCCCGCCGCGTCCGCGTAGCTGATTGTCGACCCGTCTTGAATCGTGCCGCTCGCTACCGATCACTACCAATCCGCCGAGTTCTTTGACACCTTCTCCGAGTTTAATGTCGGTGCCTCGCCCGGCTAGATTGGTCGCGAGGGTAACGGCGCCTTTTTGGCCAGCTTTTTCGATAATCGCGGCTTCGCGTTCATTATTCTTAGCGTTGAGAATTTCGTATTTGATACCAACTTGGTCGAGATACCTGGCGATTAGTTCGTTTTTGACGATTGAGGCTGATCCGACTAGTACTGGCTGGCCGTGATCATGGTATTTTTTAATTTCTGTGGCAATGGCTTTTAATTTGCCAGCTTCAGTACGATAAATTAAGTCATCTTTGTCAACACGCTGAATCGGACGATTAGGCGGAATTTGGATTACGTCGAGCGAGTAAATTTGCTGAAATTCTTCGGCTTCAGTAAAGGCGGTACCAGTCATACCAGAGAGTTTCTTGTATAATCGGAAGAAATTTTGGAAGGAAATTGTAGCCAGAGTCATTGATTCTTGCTTGACTGCGACACCTTCTTTAGCCTCAATCGCTTGGTGGAGGCCTTCGTTGTAGCGACGTCCTTGCATAAGGCGGCCGGTATGTTCGTCGACAATCACGACGTCGCCGCTGTTTGTAACTACATAATCCTTATCGCGCTTAAAAATCACTTGGGCACGCAGAGCTTGTTCGAGGTGATAAACCAAACGCGTATGCTTCGTTGAATATAAGTTTTTAACGCCTAGCAAAACCTGAACTTTTTCGACGCCCTGGTTGGTGAGCGTGACGGAGCGTCTTTTTTCGTCCAGAACATAGTCCTCAGCCACTAGCTGGGCGGCTACTTTGGCGAATTGATAGTAGGCGTCCGGGTTGTCTCCGGCTGGTGCCGAAATAATTAACGGAGTACGCGCCTCGTCGATTAAAATTGAATCAACTTCGTCGACGATGGCATAATTGAGCGGCCTTTGACGCAAGAACTGTGGCTCGCTAACCATATTATCGCGCAGGTAGTCAAAACCAAATTCGTTATTAGTACCATAGGTGACGTCTGCTTGGTATGCTTCCTTGCGGGTGGCGGGTTTGAGATGCAAAAAACGCTCGTCTTCGTGTTCTTCATTTTCGTATTCTGGATCATAGACGAACGAAGCTTGGTTAATAATGACTCCGACGCTCAGGCCAAGGAAATGATAAACCGGCGCATTCCAACCTGCATCGCGTTGAGCAAGATAGTCGTTGACCGTTACGACGTGGACGCCGCGGCCGGTTAAAGCATTGAGATAGGCTGGCAGCATTGCGACCAGAGTTTTGCCTTCACCGGTTTTCATTTCGGCTACATTGCCTTCGTGGAGGACCATGCCGCCGATCAGTTGAACATCAAAAGGCCGCATTCCTAAAATGCGCTTCGAAGCTTCTCTAGCTACTGCGAAAGCATCGGCCAGAATTGCATTAAGCATTTTTTCACTACCGTCTTTTTCGAGCTTTTTGCGGAAGATTTCGGTTTGCGCGCGCAATTCGTCATCGCTCATAGCTTCGTATTTTGGCTCTAGGGCGCCAATTTCGACGGTTTTTTTGTACATTCGTCGCAGAATTTTCTTTTGCGCATCACCAAATACTCCTTGCAGAAGTCTGGTCAGCAAAGTCTTATCGGCTAGCTTGTCGGTTGGTTTTTTGGTTTTCTTGGCTGTTTTGGTCTTAGCAGCGGGCCGCTCCGGGGAACCTTTTTTTGTCATCAGTCGATCTCCACATATTATCTTCCCCTGTATTATAGCATGTTATCCCCTTTTAATAAAGAGGTTTTTTAGACTCTTGTCGCGCTTGAGATGGGGGGTATTTTCGAGTTTGAAACGGCGAATTTGACCTTTAAGTTTAGCTTCAATCAGATCAATTCCGGCGAAAACATTAGCACATTCGTCTTTGGCAGTGATTACTTTGCCTCCAATAATCTCCATAGCAACGGAGATCTCATATTTGTTGCTATGTGCACGATCTACTTCGGTGACGACGATTTTAGTGACCACGTCTTTTTTGTTGGCGCGTGGTAGAAAACGATCAAGTTTGCCGATGCGTTTAATGGCGTACTTACGAAAGCTGTCGGAGATTTTGTAGTTGTTTCCTGTAACTTCAATTTTTTCTATCATAGATGCCTCCCTATAAGCCTAGATTGCCTAAGCTGCCCATTAGTGGTTTCATTTTATCTGTAGCGATTTCTTGAGCTTTGGCATAGCCATCGCGCATGCAATCTTCGATCCAATGTTCTAGCTCAGAAATATCGTCTAGATCAACTTTAGCTGGATCAATTTTGACGCTTTTGATTTTTAGTTCTCCGGTGATTTGTACCGTTACTGCACCATCGCCGGCCTCTACTTCGACGATCTCATTTTTCAATGATTTTTGTGCCTTACGTAGTTGGTTTAGCATTTTCATCTGGTCCATGGTTGCGCCCATAATAAATCTACTCCTGGTTAGTTGGTTTCGGCGCTTTCGAGTGGGGTTTGCTCTTCTAGAGACACTTCTTGTTCGATAGCGCTATATATGTATATTCTATCAGAGTTGTCGGATTTTGGCGAGGTAATAATATTGCGAAGTTCTGCTTTATCCACAGGTGGGTGTTCGATCGTGGCGAAAGTAGTCGGTAAGTTTTTTCCCGGAAGTTGATTGGCTACTTCGTAAAGGCCTTGTTTTTGCAGAATTTCGAGAAATTGGTATTCAACTTCGTTATTGGTTACATAAATGGTGCTGTGAAGCTCGACATGTTGTTTGATTAAGGCGATGTCGTTATTGAACTCGTTTGCTACCATAGGTACATAACGATAACCAAATAAGAAATGGGTGATGCCGCCAAAAATCATGATCCCAAGAAATATACCAATCGGAAAGACCGCCGAAATACGGGCATAGGGGTTGTCTGGGAAAAGAGTATACCATTTGTCGAGGATATAACGTAAGCCGTGCGCGATGAGGATTGCTAGGGGTAGCAGAATGAGAATGGCAGCTTCTGAATTGACCCCAGACAGAAAGACTGTGAATATTATCAGGCAACTAGCGATTGAGTTGCGTGAGGCAAAAAAACCTTTGGTGGTGGAAAAAAGCCCGATGATGGCTAATGCAACCGATGCTAGCCCAACAAAAGGCGATAAAAAGGGACTTTCTAGTGCGGTATTCCAGGTGAAGAATGGTAAGAAAGCTGTACTGAGATTGTCGAAAAAACCACTGAACGAAAAATCAGGAGCAAGCAGCATTTCGCTAATTAAGGCCGGGTTGATAAAAGCAGACATAACTAAAATAAAGAGGCCGATAACCACGATTAGAATAGTGGCGATCAGTGGTAATGTCGGCAAGGTTTTGATGGTAAAACGTAGGTGAGGGTGTAAAAAGGCGAAAAGCACTATGAAAATGGCTAAATATGGCATATAAGGCGTAAAAATTGCTGCTAAGAGTGCAAGGGCGAAAATGAAGGAATAGATTGGCTTGGGCTTGGTAACACCTTGGATTTTTGATCCTAACCAGAGCAACAGGGTGGGCCAAAAAACCAGCATAATTAGGGGGGTTCCAGAGCCGGCTAAATACAGAAAGGAAGCGGAAAGCACAGCTAGGATGGAAGCAAGCAAGGCGACGTTGGTTTTAAACCAGCGGTTTAGCAGGAGGATAAGCAATACTCCTAAGCAAACACCTATGATAATGCTGGGTAGCTTTACAGAATAAATGTTCAAACCGAAAAGCATAATTGAGATTTTTTGCAATGTTCGATAAGGGAGATTGACGACATCTCCAGTAAAGATCGAGCTGAAATGTAGATTATAAGAGCGTGCGGCGGAGGCCATTTCGGATTCCGAGAGACCACTGGGAGATAACAGGGGTAAACCAAAAAGTAAAGCTACGTAGCCTAACCCAAGACACGCAAAACCGATCACGAAACGGTGTCGGTATAAGAAGAATTTCGAAATAGCTGATTTCTGCACAAGTCTATTATATCAAATTATATAGGTTGAAGGGCAAGTTTTTAGTATTTTTCTAAATACATATACTATTACTGTCTATGCTTGAGTAGCGGGCTAACCCTCTTCGGTATGTTCTTTGTCCAGGGTCATAAAGCGCAGTAATTCTGGATGGAAGTAGAGCTCGATTTTGCCGACTGGTCCGTGACGATGTTTGGCTAGAATGAGCTCGGTAATATTGGTCGGCACGAAATCGTCATTATTTTGCTTATAATAGTCGGGGCGGTGCAAAAACATCACCAAGTCGGCGTCTTGCTCAATTGAGCCTGACTCGCGGAGGTCGGAGAGGACTGGACGAGGGTCATCGCGTCCAGTTACGCCGCGCGAAAGCTGAGCTAGGGCGACGACCGGAATCTCTAGTTCGCGAGCCAGAGTCTTGAGACCGCGCGAAATTTCGGTTACTTCTTGCACGCGGTTGCCAGCGTAGCGATCTGAACCTTGAAGCAGCTGCAAATAGTCGACAATAATCATACCGACGTTATGATCGTGGGCGGCGCGACGGGCTTTGTTGCGCAGCTCTAGTACCGTCATAGAACTGGTGTCATCGATAAAAAGTGGTACTTCATTCATCTCACTCAGGGCATCGCCAATGCGAGCGAAATCCTCTTCTGAAACATTGCCGGTGCGGATATTCCAGTTGTTAACTCCCGAAATATCCGAGATCATACGGTCGACAATTTCATTATTGGCCATCTCCATGGAGAAAAAGAGCACGCCATTTTTGCCGCTGTTGCGTGTGGCAACATTATAGGCTAAGTTCTGCGCGAAGGTGGTTTTACCCATAGCTGGGCGGGCGCCGATGATGATAAGGTCACCCTTTTGAAAACCAGCGGTTTTGTTATCGAGATCGCGAAAGCCGGTTTTGAGGCCGCGCAACGCGCCTTTATTTTTGTGCAATTCTTCGATGCGATCGTAGGCGTCCACTAGTAAGTCCTCTAGGGCGACATATTCGGTTTTAATCGTTTGATCCGAAACCTCAAAAAGGCTTTTTTCGGCCGCTCCAATCAAGTCTTCGATCCGACTGCTCGCGTCGTAAGCCGCCGAAGCGATGTCGGTACCGGCCTGGATTAGGCGCCGGCGCAAAGAAGCTTGCGCAACTAGATTAGCATAAGCTTCGGCGTGGGTAGCGGTAGGCACGAAGTTGGTCAAATCGGTGAGATAAGGTGAGCCACCGATGTCTTTGAGGATTTTGCGGTCACGTAGTTCAGAAGTGATCGTAAGCAGATCGATTGGATGATGCCGCTCGTAAAGGCTGGTCATTCCCTGGTAAATATTGGCGTGACGGGGGTCGTAAAAATCGGTATATTTAACAATCTCGAGAATGTCCGGGAAAGATTTATCGGAGATTAGCAATGCTCCTAGCAGGGATTTTTCCGCTTCGATGTCTTGCGGTGGAATTTTGGGGTTAGGTGGGTTTGGTTCGGTTTCATGCATAGAAATATTGAAAAAATTATGGCTTTTAACTTTTTATTATGGAGGTTGGTTGTTCAAAAAGCCAAAACAGGCTTTTGCCCAGAATAATATCTTTTCAATATATTAGACTAAAAATCAAATATATGTTCTAAAAAGGTGACTCCTCGTTAACCTCCTGCACATCACCCATTATAGCAGAGATTTGCGAAATTGTACTGTCTTCGGTCAGGTTTGCGTTCGGTTTTTCGCCATATTTGTGCATCACCAGTCTAATTCCAGACAGATTGTCCAGAATAGCTTCGGTATTGCGGGGTTTTTCGAAAAAACTTTGGGTGAATTTTTGTTTCGGGTAGAGATGCAGGGTGTCGCCGACTAGATCATGGTCGGTTTTTTGAAGTTGGTTATGAACACTGCTATTTTGTTTTTGGATTTGCCGCAAAAAGGTGCTCCAGTCGAAATTTGCTAAAGTAGTTTTTCCGAGCGTATTGGTGAGCGGAGTCGAATCTTGGGTTTTTGACGGGGCGGAGGGGGCAGCTATAGTGACTTTTGGTGAGGGGGCTAGGGTGGGTTTTTCGGTGTCGTCTGAAGCTAGATTTACTGAAACAGGTTTTGGCTTTGGTGTGGGGCTGACGTTGGCAGAAGCAGCAGGATTAGGTACCAAGGTTTGATTACTGAGATTAGACATAAGCGCAAGCAATAGCTTTGCTTCGGGAAACGGAGGTTGGACTTCCGGTAATTTCGCCAGTAGCGGAATATAGGCTGGGTGGGGCTGCTCTAAAATAGTATTAATCAATTCTCCGGCAATTACTTCTGGCTTGGTGCCATTATTAAGGAGATTGCGCAAGGTGATATGTAGCTTATCTAGATCTTGCTCTTGATAAGATTTTAATAGATTTGTAATAATTTGAACTTGTGGCAGGCCGAGCATATTGGAAAGATACTCGGCTGTAATACGTTTATCGGAAAGCGTAGCAACTTGGTCTAGAATTGAGAGAGAATCGCGGAAAGAACCTTCGCCGCGTCGGACAATTAGCTCTAACGCATCGTCATCGATTGCGATCCCCTCTTGTTCGGTAATAGTCTGGAGGTGGTCTAGCATAGTGACGGGGTCGGCTAGTTGGAAGTTAAAAACTTGCGCACGTGAAGCAATTGTGACGGGGATCTTGTGCGCATCAGTGGTGGCCAGGATAAAAACTACGTGCTCTGGCGGTTCTTCTAAAATTTTGAGTAGTGCATTGGAGGCTGACTTGGTTAGCATGTGGGCCTCGTCGATGATATAGACCTTATATTGTCCTTCAGAGGGGGCAATGATGGCTTTCTCACGAAGTTCACGGATATTATCGACGCCGGTGTTGGAAGCTGCGTCGATTTCGATAATGTCCAGGTAATCGTCTTCGATTTGGTACGGAAAGTCATTAATGGCGTGGGCAAAAATTCGCGCTACCGAAGTCTTGCCGGTGCCTCTTGGCCCTACGAAAAGATACGCATGCCCAATACGGTTGCGTGCGATGGCGCCGGAGAGTGCTTCGGTGACGGCTTTCTGTCCAACTACTTTGTTTAGCTCGGTAGGACGGTACTTGCGATAGAGAGCTTGCAGATGGGGAGCGGGCTTTTGTTTCGACATGCTTCTGTTTGAGTAAATTAGTAATTAAGAAGTTTATAATGCCGCCTCGACCGCTGCCCAAGCAGCATTATCGTTATTAGCTGGCACAATTGCCGAGACTTGACTGCCCTCGTGTAGATGGAAATAAGTTACGGAAGCGTAAAGAACCTCGTATTCTCGCCCATTAACTTCGATGTAATATTTATCATCATGGCGGACCAATGTGCCAATTACGGTGCGACGATCAACCGGCCCAATTTGCTTATACAGAAACTTCCCTTCCGGCGTGATGGTTAGCTTTAAAATATCGCCTTCGATCAGCTTTGATTTAGAAGCATAATTTGCTGGCACTGGATAATTCTTGCCATCGGGGCCGATCATAATTTGACCGTCAAAAACTCCTTCGATAATCTTTCCTTCCGGTCCAGAAACGACCGTATCTCGCGGCGCAGTAATCGCTTCGCCATCACCGAGCACCGAAATCAAGAGCTCTTTGGCAGCGGCAAGGTTAGTCTCAGCTTCCTGGATCAAACCACGCAATCTTTTAATTTGTTTTTCTGGTAACTCAGACATCACCTCGCATCCAGTCTGTTTAACGTTTTATACTAGTATAATATTATCTCTTATTACTACAAAAGTCAACCTGTTTATTTGGGGAGTTTTCCACTGCTTTGACAGGGGTGGTTAGAAAAGTGTTGTAAAAAAAACATAGAAATTCACTTGATTTTTTACGATAACCATTTATTTCTAAAGATTCGTTAAGCTTTAGGGTAGGCAGATGTTATTATTTTTGTTTATATAATTTGTTTTAATTAATCCAGAATTATTCATGTGGGGACCTAAGGCTCAGGTATTTGGGGCTTACTGATGGAATTTTATTTATGGTTTTATTATACATTATTACTGTCTATGCTCGAGCAGCGGAGGGGGAGACCGATCCAGCGATTGTCGCTGCTGGATGAAAAGACGTCAGATGCATTGAAATATAGGTTGTATGCATAACGAACACCGGAAGAATTACTCCGTGACGACCATTCGTAACCGTAGATGCTAGAGCCTCTTAAACAACCGATACTGATGGCGGTAACCCCACTGCGAAAACTGGAGGAGTCGAGAAAAAAGGAAACTTAATTTCTTTTTTGAGTCGACGCTCAGTTTTCTAGATTTTCTTTCAGAAAAAATATAGAACAGAGGAGGGTGACCGTAGAGCGAAAAGAAGACAAGCTTTCTTTTTCGAATTAACGATGGCTTTTCTGTCCTGCTAAAACAAAGCTAGAACCAAAAACAAGCTTTAGAATTCAAAATATTCTTCATAGCCGAAACTGGGCGCCCATAAGGGTGCCCAGTTAGTTAACAATTTACTAGTAAAATAATTAGGCGAGTTCGACGGTTGCGCCAGCTTCTTCGAGCGTTTTCTTGATCGATTCGGCTTCGTCTTTGGCGACTTTTTCCTTGACGGTAGCAGGGGCGCCATCGACGATTCCCTTGGCTTCGCCGAGGCCTAGCCCGGTAATCTCTTTGACTGCTTTGATAACCGCAATTTTTTGTGCGCCTGCGTCTTTAAGTACGACATCAAATTCGGATTTGCCTTCGTCTGCAGCAGCAGCACCATCGGCCGGAGCAGCGGCGACTGCTACAGCAGCAGCGGCTGGCTCGATGCCATATTCGTCTTTGAGTAGGTTTTTTAGTTCGTTGACCTCAAGGATAGTCATATTGACTAATTCTTCGGCCAATTTTTTAATATCTGTAGCCATTGTGAATCCTTTCTAGTTTTTCAATAAGAGCCGTATAGACTCTGATGAATGTTATTCCCCCATTCCTAGTTAAACTAAGAAGTTACTGATTTGGAGATTGATTAAGCCGCTTTTGCTTCTAATCCCGAGAGAACGTCGGAAATTCCGCCACTGATACCAGAGATAGTATCGTTGACTGGTGAAAGCAGCTGTGCGACCACTTGCGCAATAAGCTCGTCTTTCGATGGCATTTTGGCCAGTGTAGCGATTTCGGCTTGGTCGAGTGCGCTACCGGTATCGTTAAAACCACCTGCCAACTGTAAAGCTGGATGAGTTTTGGCGAATTGATCCAGGATCTTGGCTGGTGCAACTTCATCTGTATCTGAGATAGCGTAAATGAGCTGACCAACTAGTCCGGTTGTATCGGTGTCTTGGTAGACCGCAACTTCGTTCATCGCGACGCGCACCAAACGGTTCTTAACCACCTTAATTTTGACTCCTGCTTCCCTGGCCAACTTACGCAATTCTTGTAGTTCTGAGACGGTAAGTCCCTGATAACGTGCGTAAGCGGTTAGTTTAGCATTCGACAAAAGTTCTTTTAAATCAGCAACCAAAGTGTCTTTCTTTGCTTTAGAAATTGCCATAAAAGCTCCTTGGTTTACATCTAAAATCGTTATACCAATCAGAATTTATTGGTACTTTTGTGAATCACCTACAATTATGCATATTATCATCTTTTTGCTTTGTTAGCAAGTAAATGATATAGTAAAACATAATTCATAAATACTAGCAAATTGTTAAAACGGCGTCACCAAAACTCGAAAGTAACAAACTCCTCGGTAGCATGATTAAGAAGGCCATTGATTTATCTAATTCCTTATATCCTTGCTAAACATATAAATCAGATGTCATCAATGATCGCTCCCGCTACGGTCTTCGGTAACTATGACTATTGTAGCAAACTTTGGTAAAAATGCAAGTTTTTAGAAGAGCCTTGTTGCACAGTTCGTTTTCGGGGAATATGTTGTAAAAGTCACAACGTCTCTTAAATTCACCATAGGCGAGATTATGAATTGCATGGCAGAACCTCTTAGAAAAACGTCCTTGCATAAAAATATTATGAACTGGACAATAAAACTCTTCAGAAGTGCTTAGATGTTAACACGATTTGTAATACAAAATTTATAAAATAAGCTGTAAGCCATAATTATTTCTATGGTAGATATTATTATCGGGTCTAAAATCGTCTATGATCGTGGTTCGGAATGGATTAATTTTGCGTGAAGGACGATTTTCTCATGGTCGTTTGCGCAAGTGGATAGAGTAATAATACGATCGTTAGTATCTATTTTGATGCGAAAGTCAAATACACTGCGCTTTTGGAGCATATCTAGAAAATTACCGAATTCGCCTTCGCTCTGGAAGTCAGTTTGAATATAATCATTGGTATTGGGTATTTGATAAACACTGAAAGTTCGCCATAAACTATTGGCCTCTGGGGTTGAGATTTTTAGAATTTGATTTTCTTGCTGTTTCGCCCAATCGGCATAAAGCACCTTATAGAGGCTGCCAAACATGGAACGATCTTGGCGTCCGTGTGCATAAATAATAGTATTTTGAGGATATGAGATGGTCCCAGATGATTCTTTTACGCCAAAATTCTGGTTACGGTAATCCATGAAGACCCAACCGCCACTATTCGTCGCGTTGCTGAGTGAATGATTGAGATAGTAATCGTTATCGCTGTGTTGCGTGGTCGGATAGTTGATATTGGTGCCGTCAACCGTAATCCAGGCGTTAATCTCGGGATTCAGTTTTTTTAGCTCGTTGAAATCTGCTTCTAGGAGATTAACGCCGGCGAAATCCCAATAAGGATCGAACTCCTTATTGGGATTGTTTTGATCACTCAGGTTTGGTTTGACCGAACTGAGATTGGCTGTAGTTTGCGCAAGCTCGGTTTCTTCCTCGATACGTTGATTATCGAGCCACCAAAAGGTAATCTGGATGAGACAAAATACCGCTACGATGGTTGCCAGAATAGCCATGATTAGTAAGAACTTCTTGAGGCCTTTTCTTTCGGGTTTAGCGGCTTTGCTGGCTGTGCGTTGAGCTTGTTGTTTCGGTTTCCTGTTACTTTTTGATGGCATTTTTCGGATGAATCACCGGATTTTATTTGCGAGAAAATTTGCGATAGGCGAAGATGCTACCGGTGAGGACGCTTCCGCTAATGGCTAAAATGATACCATAAAGCGCGATCGGGTCGAGAGTTTCTGGGTTGGCCGGTAGCTTCGCCGCGGGCTTAGCTTCTTCTGTTGCGGAGATTGTGGGAGTGGGCTCGTTGTTGGCGCCGTAAATCACATATTCAGAAAGGTGCGAAGTAGTGAAAGTAACTTTACCATCTTGATAAACGGCGTCGAAAGTCTCGGCAATGCGGCCATTTTCCAGATAGGCTACTTTATACTTCTTATATTCTTGATTGACTGGGATAGTGATTTGGAGTTGGTTGCCGGAGATAGGCTGATATTGCCCGTAACGATAAGCTGAAATGTCGTTTGCTGTAATGTAATCATATCCGTCTAGTTTAACGCTGCTGCGATCGATTTCGGTAACTTGGAGTTTGTACTCTGAGTCAATTGGGGTACCACATTTTATAGTGATATCGCGAGCGCTGAGTTCGGTTTGGGTAGTAGCATCTGGCGTAGCGTAACCATTATTGATACGCTCGACGGCGTCATAAGTTGATCCCCCGCTAGCTAGGATATTTTTGATTTCATCCTGGCGAGCTTTATCGACTCCACCGGCAGAATAAGTTTTACCAACGATTACTACTGGTGTCTTATAATTCCCGTTTTCTGGTGCAGCTCCGTAATGCTCAGCGAGCTGGTTCAACAAGCCAAATCCCGTTGGTAGGGGAAAACTTTTAACCACGAACTGGTCCGCATAATTCGGCAATAAATCACTAGCGATAAATTTGTAGAAGTTTTTGCAGTTGCTACACGAATCTAGAAAAAACGTGTAGATAATGGTTTTTTCGGCAGTATCGCTTTCGTCGTATTTGCTATCTGTAAAATCGTAGTCAATATTCCCGGCGATATTCCCGGTCCAGATTGGTCCGTTTTCGTCACCATTAAGCATTACGTTCAGCGGTTCGGACACGTAGCTATCGAGATTGATAGATGCTGCCGCTACGCTTCGGCTAGGAAGAAAGCTAAGAACGGAAGCGAAAACTAGGGTTGCTAAGCCAATTACTGTTGCTCTGATTTTTTTCATGAAAACACCTTTCTATTACTGAACTTGTGGTCATTGTAACAAAACTTTGGTGTATCGACAAGGTTGATTTTTTGCTACTATTTTGAAAATTCGGACGTTTCACCAAAAACAGTCCTCTTTCTAGGAGAGGACTGTAAGGGTTCTATGATTTTTTTAATTATAAATATTTTCTACCAAAACGGACGGACCCATTGAGGAGGTCAAATAAATCGACTTTACGTAGCTCCCCTTGAGCGAAGCGGGTTTTTGCGCCTTCAACGAGTCAAAGAAAGTTTCAGCGTTTTGCAGCAAATCTTCGATCGAAAACGAAGTTTTTCCGAGCCCGATGTGTACGATGGCTTGCTTGTCGACGCGATACTCGACTTTACCGGCTTTGGCTTCTTTGACGGCTCGTTCAATATCGGTGGTTACGGTGCCGGCTTTGGGGTTCGGCATCAAGCCTTTTGGACCCAAGAGACGTGCAAATTTGCCAAGTTTGGGCATATATTGCGGTGTAGCAATTAAGACATCAAATTCGATTTCGCCTTTTTCGAGTCGCTTTAAGAATTCTTCATCCTCAGCAATATCGGCGCCAGCTGTAGCGGCTTTTTTAGCCTCGTCCAACGGCGCAAAAACTGCTACGCGCACAGTCTTACCATTACCGTGGGGCAAAACTACGGTTGAGCGGATATTTTGATCAGCTTGGCGTGGATCAACTCCGAGGCGGACGTGCGCCTCAACGGTAGCATCAAACTTAGCTGGGTTGGTTTTTTGTACTAATTCCAGAGCTTCGCGTAGTTCGTAGGTTTTGTTTTTCTCGATTTGTTTGGCGGCTTCTTGGTATTTCTTGCCTCGGCGCTCAATCTTTGGCCGTGTAATCGGGGTGGCACCGCGCGGTTTTTCGCCAGCAGCCTCAGCTGCTTTGGTTTCGGCTTTGCGCGCTTGGCGTTCCTCTTCAGCTTTTACCTCCTCGAGGTGTTTTTTGGATTTTTTGCCCGATTTAGCGTAAGTTTCGGTCGTTTCGGCCGCCTTTGGGGCTTCTGCGTTTTCGGTAGCTTCCGCTGTCTTCGTATCGCTAACTTCCGTATCTTTAAGATTTTCTGGTTTATTTTTTTCTTCTGCCATAGTTTCCTTTCCGTGGTCATAGCGAGAGTTCAGTACTCTCTCCCAACTTTAATATAAAAATATTGTTCTTATTGTAGCAAAAAGTTCTCTGTTTGGCAAGGGGCACTTATCCTGCAACAACATATTGAACACCCTATCAGATAAAATTATCTATAAGGAGATCATATATGCGAGTGGAAATAAAAAGTGACAAGAAAAACCGCCTCATTGCTGAGGCGGCACAATCTAGGTTATACACCATGTCCCGTAAGTATTATCTAGAAATTGGTGGCGGGGTTTCGTTGTAGGTGTTTGGCGTTGGTCTGGTCGGATCCACTATAATTCTATGGATGCTTTTCATTTCTTCCGCCCACCAGTCGTAGTTTTCGAACTGAATAATTTGATTGCCCGAATCAAGACTCGACCGCAGCAAGAGTACATATTTTCCACGGAATTTTCTCTGCAGGTTGCTGCAATTTTGGCGCCAGGTTCCGTGTTTCTTTATTTCCTGATTTATTTGTTGCGTTAGTTCTGCGCAATCAGGATGCTTTTCGAGCCAAGCTTTAGCCTTCCTTTTGTGCATTAAGGTTCCGGTTTGGTCGAACCAGCGTCCGATTGCGTCTTGACTAATCGGGACAGCTTCTGGTTTGAGCTCAAGCACTTCATTGTAGAGCTCATAGGCACCCTCGGCTTCCGGCGTAACCATCTCCAGTATGCTCTGATCGGCTTTCCAGGCTTCAATTAAATTATCGAACCGTCTGTTGAAAAGATAAGCTTCTGCCAGCGGTCCTGCTCCATAGACGTACTGATATTGTAGCCCTGATACAATGGTTGAACGTTGCTCGGTGTTGAAGATGCTCAAATTGTCGTTGTATTGGACCGTTGCCAGAGCATATTCTGGTAGATCGCTAAAAACCTTTTCAACGTCCGCATTCTCGATCAATCTGCCTTCCTCGTCGATCCATTGACCGTAAGAATCGAGCAAAATCGGCACTTGTGGATAACCTTTAACGATAGTCTGTTCGTCCACCGTCACCAGGCCTTTCTCCTCGGTCTTCGGCAATCTTTTGCCTTCAACTGGCGGCGCCAATTCCTCAGCCGAAATTGTTTTGGCCTGAGCGTTTGAGCTCGTGATCGATTTTGGCTGATCCGTTTGCTTCTCTCGCCCGCAAGCCACTAAGCCAATTGACAAAATTGCGATAAATACCATAAAAAACAACATTTTTTTCATCCTTTTTCCCTCCATTGTGACGAAAATCAACAGTTACTCGCACCTTCTTCTAAAAACCTAAATTGTTTAGTAAGGTGCAATTTTGCGGCCTAGAAGAGGCCCCATGTCTCTATTGTAGCACACTTCGCTCGAAAAGTCAATAGTTTTCCGCTAATTTTGCCCTAGAAAGCCAGTCTTATCTCATTTTTATCAAAAAATCTCCATCCGAGGATGGAGATTTTACGGTTTTTTGCGTTTTTAACCTTCGACTTCGACACCCATGGAGCGAGCAGTACCTGCAATCACCTTGACTGCGCCGTCTAGATCGATCGCGTTGAGCTGATCCATTTTGATTTTGGCAATTTCTTCCAGATCAGCGCGCGAAATTTTACCGACTTTTTCGGTATTTGGCTTGCCGCTACCCTTGGCGATTTTGATTTTCTCGCGAATTAGATCGTCGACCGGTCGGCCAAGGCAAACCCAATCGAAAGTCCGGTCATCATAAACCTTGATGTGGACGATTACGTCTTTGCCCTGATATTCCTTGGTGGCTTCGTTGAAGGGATTGATAAAATCCATCATGTTCAGCCCCCATTGGCCAAGAGTCGAACCGACCGGAGGTCCAGCAGTAGCTTTTCCGCCGGGGATCCGGAGCTTGAGATTGCCGCTAACTTGTTTTTCTGCCATAGTATATTATCCTTCCGCTGGTTGAAGCTTCCAGCGACGATTTAGTTTAATAACCGTGCGTAACTGCTTCATTTTATCTCAAAATACGCTAAATGTCAATGCCGGTTTAGAGCTTTTTGACCTGGAGCGCGTCGAGCTCAACCGGTGTTTCGCGGCCAAACATCGAGACCATAACCTTGAGCTTGCCCTTACTGGTGTCAATTTCAGAAACAGTACCTTCGAAGCCTTTGAATGGTCCATCGATGATCGAGACGACCTCGCTGATTTCGTAGTTGACCGAGTATTTGGGGTCTTCGACGCCCATGCGTTTTTTTATCTTGTTGATTTCGGCGGTAGAAACTGGGGTTGGTTGGGTTCCATCACCCACGAAACCAGTGACGCCCGGAGTGTTGCGCACGATGTACCAAGTTTCGTCCGAAAGGCACATTTCGACTAGGACGTAGCCTTGAAAAATTTTGCGATCAACTACTTTACGTTTGCCGTTTTTGATCTCGATGCGCTTTTCTTTCGGTACGATAGCGTCGAAAATTTTGCCCGCCAGCTCTGGACTATCGAGGCGCTGCTTGATACTGTCTGCCACTTTGTCTTCGTAACCGCTATAGGTACTAATTGTGTACCAAGCGCGAGTGTCATCATAACGATTAACTGCCATTGTTCTCTCTCCTATGATAAATTATTTTAAAATTATTGGTTTTTAACCGAGCAATAAGTTGAAGATGAAGGTAAAGAAGGCGTCTAGCGCCATGATTAGTGCGACGAAAATTACGCAATATATTAGTACGGCTAGAGTCATTTGCCAGGCGGTTCGGCGGTTTGGCCAGCGGACTTGGCGGAGTTCTCGCCAGGAGTCGCGCAAGTAGCGCCCGATCGCCACGAAGGGGCGCGCCAGAATGAAAACTTCGCGCAGCGGCTTTTCTTCAGGATTTTTGCTGTCGGATTTTTTGGTCTTCTTATCGGCTTTACGCGCCTTTTTGTTAGGCGAAGCTAGCGGGCGGCGCTCTTCGACCGGTAATTCGGGGGGGGTGGTGCCCAGAGTGACGGTCTTGGGGCTATTCGATAGTTGTTCGCCTTGCTCAGACTCTGTAGCTGAAGTTGTTTTTTCTTCTTCCGGCTCGGCAAAATCGGTTTGAGCGGCTTCGAGCACCGCTTCTTTGATATCTTGATTGGACTTTTCCGGTTTTTTGACGGTTCTTTCGCTGGTCGTTTTTACATCTGGCTCGGCGGTATCTATCGCACTTTTTACAGTGATTTTGGTTTTAGTTTTGTTGTTATCCTTAGTGATGGTTTCGGTTTTAGGATTCTTTTCTGTATGCGAAATATCGTCTTTGTTTTTTTTTGTAGTTGATTGTTCGGCTTCTTGCGGCTGTGCGTCTTTTGGGCTATCTTTTTCCGTGTTCGAGGCATTCTTTTGATGGTCAATTTCTTTTGGAGTAATTTTGGTTTGGTCGTTGTTGGTTTTTGGTGCCTCTTGCTGAGGCTCAGCCTCCTTTGGCGATTGAGCAGAAATCTTGGTGATTTTCTTCTCGGCCTTGTGTGGTTTGTTCGACATTTAACTCCTTTCCTATTGTTGGCACGACTCTCCTTAGCGAAATACTCTACTATCAAAAAAAGTCTGATACCAGACTGTCAAGAACATTGTAGCATATTCTTTTGACATTGAAAAGGCTTTTTATACCAAAATCAGCTTTCAGTGATCCCGCACTGAGTGTTAGTTAATTATCTAATGATTGGGCTGAGATGAGAACACCCTATAATAAAAACCTCCGCTTCGAAAAGCGGAGGTAGTCCTCATGAATCAGTGAGTGGAGAATGTGTTTGGATTAAGATTACGCTTTTTGGCTCCTTTGACTTTTTGCGACGGTCAATTTTCGGATAAAGCGCCACTTCGTGTTGGATGTTAAAAAATTCGGTGTCAGTTTTGAGCCGGAGAGTGAAATGACCTTTTTTAATCAGCCAGGATATCTCCGGATTATTACCTGTGAAATCCATTATGGCCTCTTGCAGTGACGACCAAGTATGGCACGATGCAATATTGGCCATTTCGCTCTCATTCGTTTCGCCTTCTTGCCCTAAGTTGACGCTCTCTGGGTGTAGATGTAGCTCGCTTTTTAACCAATCTCGCATAGTTCGCCCCTTAACGGTGGTTTCGAAAACTGTTTTCATGGCCTGATCGAGATTATTGTCTTTGCTACCAACTAAAAGCCGTATAGGAATTCTTTGCCGGTAAAAGACGATAGCCAAGCGTCTGGCTGGAGTCAGGATGCCGAAATCATTAGTAAAGACAGTTTCACAATTCCGGACAATTTTATAATGATCGTACGGAATGATCTTCCCTTTTATTAAGTCTTCGCAAAAGGCTCTTTGATAACAGGCATAATCGCGCGCTCCTTGCGTAATGCGTAGGTCGATGCTACGAATTTTTGACAATTCTTTTCTAGCATCGTCCAACTTCATCTCATAAGGTTTCATTTTTGTTCCCCCTTTCATTTTCTCAAGGTACATAGAATTTTGCTCCTAGCCGGAGCGTTTTAGTTAACTGAAGTTATTCATAAAATAAACAACCCTATCTTTCCATTATAGCACACTTTACTTCAAAAATCAAGCTTTTGAACACTAAATTTGTGCAATTTTGAGTATTTTTGCGAAAAATGTTGTAAAAAATACAACAAAAGCCTTGACAAGCAAATGAAAAAGCGTCTGAACACAGTGCGAATTTGGCTAAAATAGGAATTTTTTAATATAATACTAGATAAGCAGAGGGTTTCTAAAAAACGGGACTTTTTGCGGTGTGTTAAAAATTTGGTAGAAAAGAGGTGAAGAAAATGGTGCTAAGGAGTCAGGCGCATGCGTACGACGTTCCGAAGGCCTTGGCAAAGGCGCCTTGGGCGAATTATCATCTTTGCCGCGATATGGCAACTGAGCGTTGGATGGTCCTGATGATCGCTAGTAGCTTGGAGCACAACGGTGTACTGGATCGGGTGAAGTATGGTCTCGGGCGGATGAAGGGTTACGCTGATGCCTATATCAATCGAATCGGTTTGAAGCGTTATCATTTCTGCGTTTCGGATGCGCCGTCGCATGACCGTTTCGACATATCGACTTTGGAACGAGTGTTTGGCGAGCGTGTTTTGGATTACGTGCGCGAGAATATCCAAGCGCATGGTTCGACGCGGTCTTTTACGGTGGCGACAATCTATGATTTAGAGATTGCAGAGGTAGTTGCGGATTTGTCTGAACACGCTTTCTGTTTCTTTTTGCAGATTGAAAATGACGACGATGTTACTGGATTTTGGAGCAGAATCTATGGGCGGGCGCGTGTGATTAAGATTCCGGATACGGAATGTTCGCCACAGGTACAGGCTGCGATCGTCGGTTTAACTGAAGGCGTGATTTCGATTGCACAGGTAAAAGATTGGCTAATTAGACATGGCATCAACGCGAGTTTAGCGCAAAATTTGTCGGATCAGCTTTCGCAGATTAACTTGGGCGCGCAAGCGATTTTGCGGGCGCAAATGCCGCATCCTTTGCCGAAGGCCGGTGATATTTATAAGACAAAGGCTGAGCTTTGGCCAATGTCGGCTGAGGAAATCTCGGAAGATAGCAAACCTAGCGTAGAGTGGCTGTAAATTCGTAGTAAAACAAAAATAAAGGTGGTGAAAGTTTGTTTGGAAAGATCTATGTTGTTACTGATTTGGGCTCAGGCGATGGTGGCAAAGGTGGTGTTGTGCATAAGATTGCTAATACTTTCCATGCGCAAGCGGTTTTGAAATTCGGTGGTGGTCAGGGTTCGCACGGCGTGGTGGCGGATACAGGCGAGAAATTTGCTTTTTCGCACTGGGGATGTGCCACGCTAGAAGGAATTCGGACGATCATGGCACCGACTTTTGTGGCAATTCCGCACGCGATTTTGAACGAAGGCGAAAGCCTGAAGAAAATGGGCTTGCGCGATCCGTATGCGCTACTAAAAGTCGATCCGAATGTACTCTGCGCTTTGCCGATTCATCGAGTGGCTTCGCAGCTGAATGAACTTTTACGTAAAGATCATCCGCGCGGAACGGTTGGTACGGGCGTGGGCGTAGCCTATCGCTGCTATCAATATTCGAAGCATTACCATGTCGCAACAATGAACAATATATTCATGTGCGATTTGCATGGCGATCAAAATGCATTAGTAGAAAAATTAGGCGCAGTTGCCGTGGAAACACGGATGTCTTTTGCGAAGGTGCAGCTAGAAACTGATTTTTTGCCGGAGGACCAGCCTTTGGCGGAGGAATTGTTGGATTTGCTGTACGATTCGGAATATTATATCGACTGGACGTTGGCGGAATATCAGAAATTGGTAAAAACCAGTATGGAACTCGTGGATTTTGGTGAAGCTTTGCGGCGTTGCGATGGTGTTGCGGTAGCGGAATGTTCGCACGGGGTTTTGACCGATGCGCAATTTGGCTTTGCGCCGCACACTAGTGCGTTGCGCACGGTGCCAAAGTTGGTGCGCGAAACTTTGCGTGAGGCTGGATTTGACGGAAAATTTGTTAATCTTGGCGTGACGCGAGCTTATGCGATTCGGCACGGCGCCGGTCCTTTGCCGACGGAAGACGGCGAAATGCGTGAAACTTTGTTGCCGGATAGCCATAAACAGACTAACCGTTGGCAGGGTGAGGTGCGCGTGGGCGCGCTGGATTTCGTTTTGCTGAAAAAGGCGATTGATATTTGCGGTGGTCCGGAGAAATTCGACGGGCTCTGTGTGACTTGGCTGGACCAGATTATCGAAAACGGTGTTTGGCAGTTTTGTCATCAATACCTTAGTTATCCAAAAGTCCTAATTCTTAATTATTCTTTTCTTTCGGTTGATGCTGCAAGTGTGATGGGGGTGGAGATCGAGAGCGTGACGCCACAGATTTTACAGCAGCATTTATCGTATTGGACTGAACAAGAGACGATTGATTTTTGCTGCAGGTTGTTTGAGGCAGAATTATCGGTGCCGGTGCGCATGGTTTCGCTCGGACCCGATGATCAGCATAAAATATTATTATAGGAGGGTATATTAATATGGCAGGAGAAGAAAAAGTTTTGGAAAAAATGGACGAAGCGACCACAGCGAAATCGCAAGAATCAGAATTGGAACAGAAGTTAAGTGAGTTCGGCGTGAGCCCGGAATTAACCGATACGATCATCGATCATTTGGGCGTTGAGACGGTTGAAGATTTGAGCATGCTGGAAGAAGCTGATTTGTTGGACGCGGGTATGAAAATTATCCAAGCACGGAAACTGTTAAAACAGTTCAAGGTCGAATCGGCGCCGGAGCCTGTTGCGATGTCGCAAGTGGCATCGGCAGTTAATATGTGCGGTTCACTTTTGCCGGAGATTCCGAGTGAGGAAAGCTGGCTAGCCGATTTGAAAACTGGCGGGATTCTGCGGATTGATCGCAATTCCTATATTTCGGCAATTCGGGCGGCTTTGGCTGAGCGAACCGGAATTTTCGAAGTACCGAAAAAGCTGGTTGATGCTATGGAAGTTTTTGCTTTAGAAAATCAGCAGCCAGTGACGCCGGAGTTTTACGAGCTAAGTAAGCAGTTAACGCGGCGGAGTTATGGTGAAGTTTTTGCAGCTGTAGACGGGATTGACGGAACGTTCGTAACAGAAAAGCGCAAGAAAGAGCTCTTTTGCCGATTGAATGAACATGTTTGGCCGGTTTTGCAGGATAGCTCGACGCAGTTCAAGACTTGGTACGAAACTTGGGTTAGCGCTTCCAGTAACCCGGCGAACTTGGCAATGGTCTTGCAGGGTTTGCGGGGAGGCACGGCGGCCTTACCGCCTGGCATGGGAGCTGCTCCAGATACAAGCATGTTGCGTGATTTGGGCGATGGGTTGCGCGAGTCGATCAACAAAGCTTTAGCCGGAGTTGGTACGAGCGTAGCGGCGGCTTTGGCTTATGACTATACGAAGATTCGTAAAGTCTTAGAAAAGCCTGATTTGCCGGCTAAAGTTGGCGCGACTAATCGCGAACAGCTTTTCAAGAAGTTGGGGCTAAGCATCGATTCAACCTTGGTGCGCACAGAAAATAATATTGTGCGTTATATCTTGGGATTGATCGAAGCTGATAATCAGCCAGCTGATCTTGAAGCGGCCTATTTTGGCGAGCTTTATATGTTAAGTACACAGATCAATTGGCGTGCGCTCGGATTAGCTACTGATGACACAAATCACGGTTTAAGTTCTTTTACATCGGATTTGTAATGAGCGAATACCATTTCTATCGATTTTTAATTTTGTACCTTATATAAGGTAAGCTGGGATATTATATCCCAGCTTTTTAATACTTAGACGCATTTTGCAAAAGATGTTGAACCATGCGTAGTCTATTTTTTGAGATACTGTTTTTTGCGCATCGAACCAAATTTTACCAATTAATTATACGAAAGCATTTTTTGAATCATTGTCCAGGTTTTATTCCCCGGGGATTTTTTGCCTCGGGGATGTGGATTTACGAAACAGTAATTTCAAACTCCATAGTAAGATTCTAAAGTTTGACGGTAAACTTCGCGATGACTTCAGTAAGCTTTGCAAAACTCGGAGTAAACTTCTTGTTGGCTTGAGTAAACTTGATTATATGCTGAGTAAACATATTTTCTAGTAATTTTTGCTGGTTTTTCCAGGGGTAAATTACAGAATCGTATTTTAGTAAGATTTTCTAATACATGAGTATACTTCTTTAATACAAAAGTATACTTTATTAAAGTCGGAGTAAACATTTTGATTACGAAAGTATGCTTTGCAAAAGTTGGATTTCTTTTTATCAAAATTTTCGGAAAATGTATGGCGTGTTTGAGTTCTAGCTTTCTAATTTGGGTATGAAAATATTGCGGGTAAAAAGTTTGGTGGCCAGAATGCGATAGCTAGTTTCGTAAAATGCACTGGCGCCATTAATGGTGGGATATTTTTTGTATTCGGGATTAGAATCGGGATAAAAGGCGGGGTAGCCTTTGTGCATGAGGCGATATTCGAGTAGGTCTTGTTCGAGGCGCTCGGTCGTGAAGCTGCGGACGTCGGGGTCTTTTTCGTGGAAATAATGCGGTAGTAGTTCCCGTTGCAGATTTTCGACATTTTTGGGGCTGCCAATCCAAAAAGTGTTGAGTAGGGTAGCAAAGCGCGGCAATTGTTTAGTGATTTGACTAAAAGGTATGGTGTGAATTTGGTCGTCAGTTAGTTTTTCTGATATTGCATTATTTGTAAAAAGAGCCGATTGTGCAATTTTGTATGTTGGTTTAGTCGGCGCCCAAAGGTCGATATCGGAGTCGGGCTGACCATAGCCTTTGACGCGTGAGCCGCCTAAGCAAATTACGCCGAAAGTGGCTTTAAGGTCAAGCTGGGCGGCGAGATTTTGCGTGTAAGCAATTTCGGATTGTAAAGTATTTTCGCGCGCAGAAAAGGGCTGCGCAAGGTCGCGAAGTGGTTGATTGGGGCGCGTGATTCCCTGCGTCTTTTTAGCTAGCCAGTTGGCGCGAGCTTCGGAAATGTACTTGGGCGGAGGCGGGGTTGGTTGTGGTGGCAACGCGGCTGCGAGCTGTTTTAGCGTATTCCTGTCTTCCTCATCCAATAAGTGCCAATCTTCGAGTAGTGCTTGAGTGTCGAGTAAACTATGAGTTAGAATTTCGTCGTCGACTTGTTTGACAAAATCGATCACCTCACTGCTCTCGACCAAGCCTTGCTTTACGAGCCAAGGTGTGAGGTGCGCGGCTTTCACTACGCGTTCGGGATCGGAAGATCGTGCATCAGGTTCGAGTACGTCGCCATCGTTGAAATTAGCGCGCACGTCCTGGCAAAATAGTAAATCAGACCAAACTTCGAGATAATTTTCGCGGAAATTATCGGCGGCGATCGAAGTTTCGCCGGGGCTTGGGAAAGTCTCAAAAGGCAGAAAGAGTGCCAGTCGTTTTAGCTCGGGATTTTGTAATAATTCGCTAGTCGCGTTGTAGTATTTCGTTTTGGCTTCAGTGGATAAATCACCTTCTGCAAGCTGATCGAGCGCTTGCGTAATCGCGTTTGCGTCGGTGCGATGTTTTTCAATTTGCGGAATTAATGCGGCGGCATCTTCAGGCCAGAGGCGTTCGACTTTCGCAGGATTTTGGAGAATTTCGTGGATTGGCGGCGCAACTTGTAAATCTGGATTACGTTCGCTTTCCGGTTTTTCATGTGCTCTTGGCTCCATAATGCTATTTTACCATATTATAGTGATAAAATTTGTCAATTTTAGTGGAGCTGTGATATAATGGTGGTGGTTCAGGATTTTGGAGAGATTTCTGAACGGATTTTGGCCCGTACTGGGGATTCGCCAAGTGGTAAGGCACCGGGTTCTGGTCCCGGCATTCGGGGGTTCGAATCCCTCATCCCCAGCCATAAGGAACGCTTTTCGCCAGAAAAAAGGTCAGAAAAGAGTTGCTTAAGGTGTAAATCCAGAGAAAATCCGTTAAATCGTAGGTTCGAAAGTAGTAGACCTACGATTTTTCGTTTCGTGTTCGTGTTGCCGCGGATAAACCGCTCCTTAATCCCATCAAGGACATCTAACAGATAGCCGATGGTGATATAAAGGCTTTCGTCAGCTCTTTCTAACTTTCGCTCCTGCTCATCAATATCCTCTAATTCCTTACGATAGCGAGCATCATTTTCGTTATAAATGTCCTGAGTAATACTGCCGTCAGCTAGTAGGTCATAGGCGTTCCGTTGTCGCCTTTTAATGATCATTTTCTGCTCTTCTAGCTCATTTCGTTGTTCTTCGTAGTGTTTAACCTTCATATCGCGTTTTTCGCTCAAATCTCTCCTCAAACCGCTTAATTGTTCGTTTGTGAGCGTAAAATCGTCGAGAAGGTTGTTTATGGTCTCATCAATAAAACTTTCGTCAATATTTTGCACGTGCTGATGGATCTTGCGCCCATTCGTGCAATGATAATACTTGTAGTGGTGGACATTACCATTCTTCTGACGTTTGATTTTGAAATCTGGCACTACATTACAGCCACACTCGGCACAGATGACATAACCCCGATACGGTGAAAGCATACTGTCTTTTGAACGTTTGTGTGTGCTACTGTTGCCGTCCAAAATTTCCGCACACTCTTCGAATGTTTTTTCATCAACTAGCGTTGGATAGATGTGCTGATAATATTTATTATTCTTTTTATCGTAGATTTTGCCGATGTAGAACGTTTGACGAAGGATTTCGTTGATCTGTTTCTTGACGAAACTTTTTCCAATTCCGCCGTAGCGCATGTTCATCTCTGCTGCCAAAGTCTCACAAGAATAAGTATCCGTAGCATATTCCTCAAAAATTTCTTTGACAACGCTAGCCTCTGGCTCTTTTATAACTACCGTTTTATGTCCCGCAGAGCCCGTATTTTTATACCCAAACGGAGCATTCCACGGCAGTTCGCCACGTTCAAGTTTGGTCTGTTTGGTCGTATTACCATATTCGCGTACACCTTCAAGATAATTGCGAGCCACCATTACCTTTACATCCCATTGCAAGAGATCATTGCTGGAACTATTAGCGTCCAATACAAGGTTATCTACCGTAAAATGTATGCGTTTGCTATACTTCAATCGTAGATCGTCGATTGCTACGGCATCGTGAAAATTGCGTGTAATACGATCTACACGCAAAGAAATAATATCAGTAACCTCTGGATGCGACTGGGCATATTCTACCATTTTATTGAACTCTACCCGTGATTTGTATTGACCGCCAGTCTCACCAATAGCGAAAGTTTTTACAACTTTAAGATTGTGCTTTTCTGCATATTCTACCGCCGCTGGAACTTGAATTTCTTTTAATGATAGACCTTCTTTTTCTTGCCTAGCTGTCGATACACGTGCGAAAATAATTGCCTTGCGCTCAACCTGCGTTTCCAAAACGTCCTTTGGTCGCCTCATATCTTGTTTTCCTCGATAAATTTGGCGACCTCAGACTTTTTGAAAAGTAATGCCTTGCCTACTTTATAGCCTGTGATTTTCTTCTGATTAACCCAACGATATAATGTTACTCTAGTAATCTTGAACATTTCACATAGATCATCAGATGTATAAAATTCAACATCTTCCATATATATCATTATATATCAATGGCTATCATAAGTCAAGACACAAACCATTCTAACCCCTTGGGTAAATCTCCGAAGAAGTAAAGATTTACGCATAAGCACTTTATTCAAAATATGGCGCAAAATATGATCGTATAACAGGTTCTACACTTCTGCCGTTCAGCCGAATAATTTCAAAAATAATGCCAATGATTCTTCGTTTTTCATCAATTCTAGCGACATTAAAAAGATCTGCAATGTGATTCATTATTTCGCGTAAGTATCGAGGCGTCGTATAGAAAGTTTCGTCAATACATTCCAAACGCTCCTCTTCCTCGTTGATTTTCAACAGATCATCTTGGTATCGTCGATTACCTTCGTCGTATTCCTCTTTGCTAATAATCTGGTCTGCCATCATATCGTAAGTATTTCGTTGGCGTTGTTTAATTAGCCCTCGTTGTTTTGCCAATTTAGCACGCTCATTCTTAAAAAAGTTGACTTGACAAGCATGTTTCTCTGCGATTTTATCGCTAAGAGGCTGGAGGTGGTAGTTACGTAAAATTAGCTTTGAAAGACACTCTCTAACTTCGTTACTAATCTCCTCTTCGGTAATGTTGCATTGTGTTTGGTGTTTATTCTTCGCATTTGAACAATGGTAATAGTTGTAGTGATGGCGATTCCCGTTTTTCTGAATTTTGTCCTTAAAATCTGGTATTACATCACACCCACATTCATCACATTTTATAAAACCGCGATAAACTGCTGGTATACTACCATACGAACGATGGTGCGTTTCTCCGTGTTCTCTTAAAACCTCACCACATGCCAAAAAGGTTTCCGATGTAACTAAAGTGGGATGGATGTGCGGATAAAACACCTCCATTCCATTGTCTTCATCGCGTATTTGCCCCATATAGAATGGCTCATTAAGAATAGTGTTAACCTTTCCGCAATCAAACTTTTCACCAATGCCACCGTAGCGTCTTTGCATTTCCACCGCTAGTGACCGACAAGAATATATCCCAGTAGCAAATTCCGCAAATATTTCCTGAACAATACTAGCTCTTGGCTCGACTGGAATAACGCGTTCTCTAGGAGAAACATGTTTTTGATTTTTATATCCATAAGGAGCTTTCCACGGTAATTCTCCGTTTTGTAGTTTAGTATTTTTTGAGTTTATTCCATCTTCTTTAACACCTTCTAAATAATGTCGAGCAAATAGAACCTTCGCATCCCATTGGAAGAGATCGTTACGATTGCTATTTTCGCATAAAATAAAGTTATCATCAACAAAATGAATACGTTTATGATATTTGGAGCGCATATCCTCGACTACCACAGAATCGTAATAGTTTCGAGTAATTCTATCTACCCGGAACGCAATTATGTCAGTAACAAAATCGCTTTCTTTAACATATTCAATCATTTCATCAAACTTTTTGCGCTTTTTATATCTTCCACCAGTTTCACTAACTTTATATTCTCTTACGATCTCGAGATTGTGCTCCTTTGCATATTCTCGCATGCGCGGAAGTTGAATTTCGTTTAATGACAATCCCTCTCTTCCTTGTCGAGAGGTTGACACTCGTGCAAATATAACAGCTTTTCTCGGTTTATTTTCTTCCTGCTTCATGTTGTTATTCAGCTTTTGATAATTACTCATCGTTGGTCCTTTTTAGCTACTGTTTTATGTAATCTGCTAATCTTACTAGACGAAACCCTTCGAGTTCTCGCATGATACGATCGGCGCTACTTTGCCTTTGGACACTAATATGCGCATTAGCAATGGTTTGTTTTAATCTAAACCATTGCCCAGATGTTGCGCCAATCATTTTTCTAATATCTAAAAGCCCGTCCTCGCCAAGCAGAGCCTTCACACCTATAATAATGAGGATGTTTTTTGGACTTAGACCTGGATTGTTTTGCTTTAATTCTGTCGCTAACTTTTCTACGTTAGACGTCGTGGCAAGTAATTTATTTTGTGCTTCCAGAAACGGAGAAAAAGCCCCCAATAATATAGTTCTAGCCGCCTCTAATGAAAATAGATCACAAAAACGTCCGTCGCCAAACTCTAAACCGTATTTATTAAAAGTGTTTCGTATAATTGGATGTTCTAATAGTCGGTGTTCAATCCTCACTACCTCCAACGGCGATTTAATTTGATCTAAAATGCAAAACTGACACTGATTATCCTTCTCGAAACGACCTTTTTTCCATTGCGTTGTTTTAAGTTCTTGTATCTTGTCGTAAACTATTAGTCCCGAAGTTGACGTTTGAAAATACAAACCTTCTCCACCGTTCACATAATCTCGTTTATCATGTTGTTTGCGAACCGTAACATCACATTTTGCCAAATCTCTAATAATTTGAGACGCTGTCATATAATCCATAAATGGAATATTCTTCCCGTAGTGTATAGTTGACACGGTAGCGGATGCGAGTTTTTCTGGAAGAATGGTTATCCCCATTATCTCTAAACGCTCAGAAAGCATTTCGCAAACCGTGGTCAAACCATTATCCGATAGCTCATCAAAATTATTATTAAACAAGATCTTTGGGGCTGAAAATTCAACTCGCGCAAATATGGCGCAGCCCCCACTCCTTCTTGCCTTTATCACAGAAAATCTCGGAAAGTATAGTCCTAATTGCTTCAGCTCCGTTGGTAAGATATAATTCGTCTTCACGTATCGTCCGCTTTTTGCGTTTTTATTTAAGATCGGGCGCACTGATTGCGAAAAATTTGGATATACCGACGGAGCAATAGTGAAATCATCCCTACTAATATTGAGGATAACCGTGTCTACCATAACTACCTTTTACTACATTGTCATATTTTTCTAAAACAGCACGCGTGATTGCTTCGCCTGCGATTTTACTAATTGGATGAAATATATCGATTTTTCTGTTGCCGATCTTTCTCGTCGGGAAACATAGGCGATGTGATCCATCTGGACATGTCATAATTCCGACCGCGCTACAATACAAGTAGTCATCTAGGACAAAACTAGCAAATGCCACTAATCCACCACGGGGGCGTATCGGTTCAATTTCGATTTCGCTAATTTTCGGTTTCATGGCGCAACCTCTCCACATCAATAATGTTTTCTCTACGATCAATTTGAGTCAAAACTTCAGCCAATAGCACGAGCGGATCTCGTTCGACTTGTTTCTGCTGCGGGGCTTTATTTTTGCTCTTCATGCGCCTAATTATTGCGCAGACACAACAAAAATGAGCATTGGTGAAGTCTATTTAAGTCTAATTGAAGTGAATTTAAGTTTTTCGATATAAGTGTCGCAATTCGTTGGCAATTTTAACATCATCAATGTCTGCGCGTTTTAAGTCTCCGTAGGATATTTGTGGCTTCACTATCAGATTACCCTTCGAGGTTCTGAACATCAGTTTTCGTAATTCTCGCGGAATTTTTAACATTCCTATATTACTTTGGAGGGCGCTAGTGCGTATTTTTGTTCGGTCTATTTTTACCGTGTGCATATCATTTTTGTCGTTCAGAGCCTCCCGTAGCACATTTTCAAAGTCACTAACATAGCGAAAGCTGTGAATTTTGTAGTCATTAAGGTATAAGCCTTCATCTTCATCAAAAGTCAATTCAAAAGCAACATCATCATCCCCCTTAATTTCCCAGCCTTTTGACCCTAATTTGCCGGACAAGTCATCTACCGCCGCCTTTTTCTTACAAAAGTTGTCATACAACGCCAGTAATTCAGAAACATCACCGACATAGACATATTGTTCATCAAACTGCTTTGAAAAGCGTTCCGTCTCTGCTACCACATCGTCAAAACGATTTCTAAATCTTGGTGAAACTTTCGAGAGCCAAGAGCTCAGCCTGTCGGTCCAGTCCCAAAAAGCCATTTGAAAATCGCTGTAATCAGCTGCAAGATCATCATCGCTTTCGAACAATCTAATGTTTTTGAAACGACCATTCTTATCGCGAACTTTTTCTTCGCAATCCCATGGGTGCAATCCTACACTACCAGTTACAAGCCAAACAATTTGAGGTTGCCACTCATTAGTCATTTCTTTGGCTTCAAGCCATGGCCTAGTTAATTCGTTTTCTATCTTTTCGGTTCGACTTTCGATCATTTCCTCTACATTCTCGTTTATTTCACTACATCTTCAACTACCGCTTATTTCTTTTCGCGGTCTCTAATTACATCCGCGGGCGGATATTTTTTATACCACGGCAGATTTGGGTCGTCCACGGGCACTTCTGGCGGATTTTTGCTTTCACGCTCCTCTTTAATCACCTCATAAAACCACGCCGTAAAAACCAGCATAACTACCACGACACCACCCCAAAACACTACCTGCACAAGCCAGTTTTCCCAAGTTGAAAACAGCGCAAACGGTGCAAAAATCAAAAGCCACACAAAAGTTACCAAAAATACTGTTCCGCCGCTAAGTCGCGTGTCGTCTAAATTCGTATCGGAATTTTGCGACTGAGAAATAATATTATCCTCCTCATGTTTCAGGCTGGGATATAAATTTTTATCATTCCAATAGTCATATTCTGGATTGCCCGGTTTATAATCGTTGATGTTAGCCATAGCTCTATAAATCCTTTTCACTATTATACTTTATGTTTTTTTGTTTGCAGATAAATTTTGTAATTTTGTAATTTTGTAATTTTGTAATTTTGTAATTTTGTAATTTTGTAATTTTG
>CANENS010000002.1 GCA_947428935.1 uncultured Candidatus Saccharibacteria bacterium
ACGAGACAACGTCAGATGCACCAAAGCGGAGACTGTACGCATAACGAAGATCAGACGAATTAGCCCGAAACGACCATCCGTAACCGTTGAGGCCAGAAAACCCCAAACGACCGCTATTGATGGTGATGAACCCGCTGCGAACTACGAGTATGATATTTTGCTACATCTTTTGCCATGTGTCATTATTGTCTAGTTAGACAGCGGAGGGAGAAGGCGTTATAACGATTAGCGTTATTGGAGGATCCTGCGATTGAGGGGCTAAGGCGGAAATTGAAGGCGAAGGGTACACTAGACATAGATTGGTTCCACCACCAGCCTAAGCTACTTAGCGAACCAAACTGGCTGGTCGTGATGCCAGGCGACCCGCTGCAAAAAATAATATTAATTGTTCAATAAAAATGGTGACTCGGGCGCGAGTCGAACGCGCAACCTTCTCCTTAGGACGGAGCTGCTCTATCCAATTGAGCTACCAAGCCAACTTATTTAATTATATCATATTTTATGCTTTAAGATGAGTTTATAAGTGAAGAAATCGGGCATTTTGGAAAGTCTGGTTCGCAGCGGGTTTATTAACAAGAGTAGTGGTAGCGACGGGTTAATCAAGGCCGCAGGACAATATGGTTATGATTGGTCCTCACGATCCAATCGCACTGATGTTCGGCATGCTTATGTTCTCGGTATCTATGTACCCGATATGAGCTCATCTTCTAATTTTAACCGCTGGTCTGGTTACCCCCTCCGCTGCCTAGCTAGACAGTAATAATAGCCGTAAGCAAAAATAGCAGCGCTTCGCAGCGGGTATATCAGTATCGATATCGGTCGCTTGGGGTACTCTGGTACCGGTGGTTACGGATGGTCTACGCGGACTAATTCGTCTGATCTTCGTTATGTATACATCCTTAGTTTCTTCGCATCTGATGTCTACCCGTCCGGCGGCAACCATCGCTGGTACGGCTTCCCCCTCCGCTGCCTAGCTAGACAGTATATAATGTATGCAAGAATTAATTTTTGTAACAACTTTTTCTAAAAAGGAAACTGATAGTGGTATAATGAAAGGAGCAGCAAGGGAGAATAATTATGTGTACAGCTATATCTTATAAAAATCGATTTTTTGGACGTAATCTGGATTATGATTTTTCTTACGGTGAAGAAATTGTGATTACGCCACGGAATTATACTTTTAAATTTCGACGTGGTCAAGTACTGGAAAAGCATTATGCCATGATAGGTATAGCTTATGTGATTGATAGTTATCCACTATATTATGACGCGGTGAACGAGAAAGGCTTGGGTGCTGCCGGCTTGAATTTTGTGGGTAATGCGACGTATTTTCCGCCAGCCGAAGGGAAAGATAATGTTGCGCAGTTTGAATTTATTCCGTGGCTGCTTGGTCAATGTGCTAGTGTAAAGGAAGCACGGAGTTTGCTGGGTCGGATGAATTTTTTGGATGCATCTTTTAATAAAGGTTTGCCAGCTGCGGAATTGCATTGGATGATTGCGGATGAGAAGGAATCGATTGTGGTAGAATCGGTGAAAGATGGTTTGAAAGTTTATGATAATCCAGTTAATGTTTTAACAAATAATCCGCCATTCAACGAACAATTTTTCAAATTGAATGACTATCAGAATTTATCAAATAAGAAGGCGGTGAATCGTTTTGCGCCAGCTGTGGAGCTAGAAGAATATAGTCGTGGGATGGGCGCGATTGGTTTGCCAGGTGATTTTTCTTCGTCTTCGCGTTTTGTGAAGGCGGCTTTTGTGCAAGCGCATTCGGTTTCCAAAGATGAAAAAAGAGCGGATGTTAATCAATTCTTCCATCTATTACATTCGGTTGAACAGCCGCGTGGGGCTTGCGAATTGGAGCGCGGTCGTTATGAAATTACATTATATTCGGATTGCTATGATTTGCAGACGCAGGAATTTTATTATACAAACTATGATAATCATCAGATCTCCATGGTCAGTTTGCGTAAAGAGGATCTTGATGGTATGAATTTGTATAAGTTTCCCCTGGTCCAGACCGAGCAGATTCATATGCAAAATTAACCGGTTGAGTGTTGGGAGCGTTGACTATGAAAGAAGTGCAGACACCGGAAGAGCTGTTGGTGCAGATGACGGGTATTGAGTATGGGTATATTGATCGAGCAGGGAAGAAACATTTTGATGTTGATGAGCAATTTGACAAAGAGTATTTTCTGCAAAGTGCGGATGAGGTTGCGCACAGTCGGATCGGCGTCTGTTGGGATCAAGTCGAGTATGAGCGAAAGTTTTTCGAAAAATTCGGTTTGTCTTTTGAGACCTATTTCATCGTTTACTATACAGAAGCGGAATGTCCGTCGCATACCTTTTTGGTTTTTGAACGTGACGGAAAGTATTTTTGGTTTGAGCATTCTTGGGGTCAGCATCAAGGTATTCACGCTTATGATTCCAAGAAAAAGTTGCTGGCTGATGTGCGCCAGAAGTTTTTGGATTCGCATGGGCTGAAGGAGGTCAACCCGAAGAATTTATGCTTGAATGTATATAAGAAGCCGAAGTCGCATCTTGGCTGTTTGGATTTTTACCATTATCAGGAAGCTAGTCGAGAGGATAATGAAAATTAGGTTAGTTTTGGGTTTGTAGGAGTTTGTTTTACGTTTGAACTTGTACAGGCTGTACAAGTTGACTTCGTTTTTATCCCTATAGAATCAGCTAGCTTTGACGTCAATAAAGCCGATTTTTGCTATAATTTTTTCGGACGCTTCGCATCCTAGGCGTCAGCCGTTGTTACATGTGACGCAAAAGTAAGTGCTCTGCGTGGGCAGCCGCACGAATGGCCTTGTCAGAAACGCCCAGTTCGGGAAACGTATAGTATCGTAGGAAATTAACATAGAGATGACGAAAGATACGCTTATGCATATATTATTACTGTCTAGCTAGGCAGCGGAGGGGGAAGCCGTTCCAGCGAGCATTGCCATTAGATGGGCGGACGATAGATGCATAGAAATAGAGATGGTATGCCTGAGCAGTGATAGAAGAATTAGTATTTGACGACCATGCATAACCACCAATACCAGAATCTCTCAAGTGGCCACTATCAATGCTGATACGCCCGCTGCGAACGATTAGAAAGAATCAAAATCGTATGTTGTATGTTTTGTTAATTTTATTCTTCTTCAGGTTCCTCGGGGGCGATTGGCGTGAAATCGAATTCGAAGCCAACGTATTTTGGTTGTTTAGTGTCGAGATATTTCTTGAGCTCTTTGCGGAAGTCGTCCGACAGTTCATCGATTCGCTTAGCAGGCGCTTCGCTATTACTGCGAACTAGCGGCGTGGTGTAGCGGACTTTCGACTTTATATCGGTACAATATTGTTTCTTTTTGATTGTATTGCTGGTGAAGACCGTGGTAGCGCGCTGGAACTCGCGGAAGGCGTCACTAATTTCCTTTTCGCCGCAGCTCAGGATCCATTCAATGACTTCGCGCTCGCTCATAGTGTAAAGGTCGTTCATAGTGAGACGCCCTCGTGCCATCATGCTACCGACAATGTCGGCGATAAATTGGAGACTGGCGCGAGTTTTTTCGTTGCTATAGCTAATAAAGACTGGTAAAGTGTCTTTGACGAAGCGTTCGCAGATGTCTTGGTCAGTAAAGCCGAGCTCGAGATTATTATCTTCATTTTCTAGGATTGTGATATTTTCGTAGATGGTGCGAATAGTGGCTAGATCCCACGTTTCGTAGCAGAAAAATCCATTCGAGAAAGTGTACTCGAGACGGTCTGCAGCCAAGCGCGGAGTTTCATTGTCGGCGATTGGGTAAATTTTGTAGTCAGTGACCTCGCTAGACATAATGCCATCGCGCTTTAAGAGTTTCATAATGTTGCGCGAACCGCGGATAATGTCTCCAGTTTGTGCTTCGATTGACTCTTGTTTTTCGGAATCGTTATTCAGATAATCAATAGCGTGTTTAAATGCGGGCGAAGCGATGTCGTGGTAGAGCGCGGCGATAGTTTGGCGTTTGTCGTGAGTGAAATGCCAGACAATCAGAGCTGCGCCGATACTATGGCAAAAGGTAGAATTGAAGTCAGGGAAGCTATACAGGCTAGAATAGTCCATGGTGGTCATGCTAACACCGCTAAGACGCTGAAATTCGGGCACGGCGATATATTTCAAAAGCCAAGCCGGGAAGTCAGGGGAAAGGATGCGGAGATATTCTCGCGCTTCGTCGGTTAGAGGTTGCAGGCAGCGTTTATGGCAGGTCGTAATATCAAGGGTTTTCTCTGAGCCACTATCGTTGTTTTGGAAAACTTTCGACGGAGTACGGAGTGAAGGTAAGCTCTCTGCTCCGCTAGCGGTTTCAGAATTGATATTAGTATCAATCTTTGCAGAGGAAACTTGATAAGAATCTTTGTCAAAGACTCGAATCCATTTTTGGTCGATCCAGAATTTGATTTCTTCATAACAACCTTGAGAAACGGCAGGTACTTTGAGAATTTGGATATCGATTTTTTTGCCGTGATTGAGATTATTGATTACGGCGTAAGTTAATTCCGAGAAAGCGCTCGGGCCGATATAGCCTTCGACACCGTTGCGATCTTCGTTCATGAGGAAAAAAGTGTGAGCGTCGTCAATGCTTTGATAGAAGTGCTGATAGATTTTGGTCATATTGGCGGAATAATTAGACTCCGGGGTTGGAACAGGCCAATCCAGGACTTCGAATCCTCGTCCCTCGAAGTATCCGCGCCAATAGGCGATTTGTTCGTGAAGTTTACGGCTGCCGGCAATAACGATTTTTTTCATTGAAATATATTTTCCTCTAGAGCTTAAATATTACTTTATTCCCCGAATAACTCCTTTGTGAAGTAATTTTACACTATTTTTGAAAAAATAGCTAGTCTTTTTATTAACATAAGAGTTATAGAGGTAGTATTGAGGTGTTTTGTTTTAAATACAATTTGAAAAAGTCAAGAGTCTTATGATTGAGACGGTAATCTGTAAAAATGGAATGATTGTGTTAGGAATACGTATATGTTATAGATTTGGCTTGCTTGGAGAAGAAGAATGAATTATAATGGAAGGAATGAAGGGAACAGAAAGGGCTGCGGTAGTTAGGTCGAGCGCGGCGAGGAGTGTGCAGGCAAAGCAAAGGTCTGGTTCTGCGCGAGCGGTGCAATCGGCAAAAACTGCGAAGGCCGCTAAGCGGCCGAAAAAAGGTACAAAAACTACTGCTTCGGAAAAAGGTGGGAAGCAAAAACGTTTAGGCTTTAGTGAGGCCTGGCGTGAGGTGTGCAAAAAACAACGTCCGCTAATGATGGCGATGATCGGATTGTTGGTGGTGAGCGTGGTGCTTTTGATTTTTTCTCTGGTGATGCTGCGACCGCAAGGATCTTTGGTGATTATCGGCTACGGTGATGTTTACGGTAAGATCGTGGGGTTATCTGAAGGTTATCGCTATGGGAACTGGATGAATATGTTGGCTTTTCCGGCTTTAGCGTTGATGTTTGGCGTGATACATAATCTTTTAGCTTTACGAGTATATCAGAAATATGGTCGGAATTTAGCTTTGATTGTGGTTTATGCGACGCTTTTGTTGGTGGCGGGAACTTTTGTGGTGTTGTTTAGGTTGCTGGGGGAATGGTAGCATGGCCGAGATTGAAGCGCCCAAAGCTGAGAAGGAATGGTCTGCGATCGATGATGCGAGCGTGCGTGGGTTGGAGATTCCGCTGGGGAAACGTACGAAGTTATATCGCTTTTTAGAGATTCTGCCGGGGGTGCTGAGCTATATTGTGGTGATTTTATTGTTTGTGCTTTCCTGGATTAGTCCGGTGCTCGGTGCGATTTATCTTTTGATCATTATTGCGGTAACTTTGGTGAAGGCGATTGGGGTGGCTTTCCGCACTATCCAGGGGTATAAGGTGATGAAAAAAGCCGAGCGAGTAGACTGGCGTAAGCGGTTGGAGGATTTGGAAAATCCGCAGGCTGCCTTTGAACGTTTGCAAGATCGCCATGATGATAGTTATGGGCTTTCGGAACATATTCAAAATCTGCGGATTATGGCGGCAGTTGAGGGCGAGAATAACCTGAACCCACATGAGGTTTTTCACGGGGTGATTATGGTGGCTTATAACGAGGGTTTGGAGACTTTGGTACCTTCGGTTGAGGCGGTGCGAGATAATACTTTTCCGAATGAGCGGATTATTTTTGTCTTGGGGTATGAGGAGCGCGGTGGTGAGGAAATGAAACGAACCGCGCAGCAGCTGGCGAAACAATTTGCGGGGGTGTTTCGCGAGTTTATCCTGGTGAAACACCCTGATGGCGTGAAGGGGGAGATTGTCGGTAAAGGTCCGAACTTAACCTATGCTGGAAAAAGGTTGGCGGAATATGTGGCGAAGCAAAGTGATATTTTGGCCGAGAACGTCATGGTGACTTCGCTTGATAGCGATAATCGTATGAGCCCGCGCTATTTGGACTATGTGGCTTATGAATTCGTAGTACGTCAAGACCGTCAGCACTATAGCTATCAGCCAGTTTCAATTTTTACCAATAATATTTGGGATGCGGCGGCACCGATGCGGGTGATCGCGATTTCGAATTCTTTTTTCAATATTATTTCAACCATGCGTCCGCACGTGTTGCGCAATTTCGCTTCGCATTCGCAGCCGTTAGCGGCGCTCGAAGGAATGGATTTCTGGAGTAAGCGGACGATTGTCGAGGACGGTCATCAATATTGGCGCTCGCTGTTTTATTTTGAAGGTAAATACGAGGTGGTGCCGATCCGAGTTCCGATTTATCAGGATGCGGTGTTGGAAGAAACCTTTTGGCGAACGGCTAAGGCGCAATTTGTGCAACTGCGGCGTTGGGATTATGGCGCGAGCGACGTGGCTTATGTAGGCTCGTATCTGTTTTCGAAGAAGTGTAAGATTCCTTTTATCTCGTTGTTTCCGAAATTTATGCGTTTGCTGGACGGGCATGTGACGCTGGCGATTATGGCGCCGATTGTGGCCTTTGGTGGTTGGGTGCCGATGCTATTGAATCTTAGTTCGCGCGGGGCGGTGGCGTTTAATTTGCCGAATACGGTGGGGTTGATTCAGACGATTGCGATGGTCGGTACGATTATTACGGTAGTGGTTTCGTTGCAAATGTTACCGAAACGCCCAGCTAAGTATAAGAAGAAACAGAGTTTTTTCATGGTCTTGCAATGGATTCTCATGCCGGTGATCGCGATTGTTTATCAGAGTGCAGCGGCGTTTTATTCACAGACGCGGCTTCTTTTAGGGAAGTATATGGAAAAATTTGATGTGACGCGAAAAGTGGTGAAAAAATAGGATTTTTTGTTTAATTTTCTTTTTTGCCACTACAGATCCAGCCGAAACTAGCAGCTTACTTCTATATTAGCATAAGTGGTATAGAAAGTCAAGAGCGACGTACTAAAACGAGAGTTCTGGAGAATGAAAAGCTCAATGCAAGATCCTTATGATATAATTTCTGTATGGAGAATAATATAAAAGAGTGGGCAAAAGTTGAAGATTCAGTGGAAGTAGAAACTTGGCAAAATTTAACAGCAAAAGATGAAATAGCAGAGCAGACGTCGTGGGACGATTTGCAGCAAGTGGAGTTCCGGGACAAAATGGAGTTTACCCCGAATGATATTTTGCCACGTGAAAAATTGCCGCGTTTGCCGTACGAAGTCCCAAAAAACTATAAAGGTTTAAGCAAAGAGGCGCTGGAATTGTGTTGCTATAACCCAAAATTGTTGGGAAGATGTGAAATGTTGGCGAAAAAATCGGGCGTGAATTTTGCGATATTGGAGAGGGTTTTGGCTAGGAAATACGACACATCGGACCGTTCTAACCTCAAAATGCTGGATGATGTCTCTGATCAGGGTGTGATTGAGTTGGCAGAAATGTATGATTATGTCGATATCTATGCTGGTACTGGATTTGAGATTTTACACGAGAAGAGCGATAAAGAGATTGGCGAGACCTTTCGGAAGTTTGAGTTGATGCGGAAGGAATTTGGTGGTGAGGAAAAGCCATCAGAAGCGCAGAAGATGACGTTTTGGAATCGAGCAAAGATGAAATTCTTGCAGCTTGTAAAGCCGGATGAACGCAAACGGAATCGTGAGTTGGAGCGAGGGGAAAGTCAACGTCAGTTTTTTGCGCATTATTTGTTTTTTGAACAGAATGAAGTGGATTTGATGGACGATGAATCAGTGGTGGCATTGACGAAGAAAGTGCGACGGAATATTGAATCGGAAAACGGTGATGAGCAGATGGAGCTGGTTAGGGTGATAGAAATTTCTCAGCGAGGTAAACGACCACTCAAAGAATGTGTAGATTATTTGGATATGCGTGAAGAAATTTCGGAACGAGCGATTGATAAGGACAGCGTGCGGTTACAGCAACAGGCTTTGAAAATATTTTATGAAGAATATGGTATGGAAGAAAATGATAAAACATATCTTCGAGAAACGATTTTACCGATGGTGGATAGTTTTGGCTTGCCGCTTTGGGGTAATATGGGGCCGCAGTCGGAGGCACTGTCAACTGCGTTAAAATGCTATGGGCATGATCAAGAAGGACGGGAGCGTATGAATCTTGCCTTGCAGGAACTAATGCCACTGGCGGGGAATTATATGAATTTGATAAATGGAAGGCGTGATGCGAAGAAGGAACTAGCGAATTTGTCTTTAATGAATTTTATTCTGAGCGAGCCGATGGAACTAAATAAGATGCGAGAAATGACGGATTATTATCACGAAACGTTTGCGCCGATGTTGGAAAGAGCGGATGCGATGGGTGATAATGCTATGGATTTTGTTGAGAAGGCGTCTAAGACGACGGCCCGTAAATTGAGGGTTTTGGAGAATCCAGAAAAACGTCGTGAGACCGTAGACAATGATGCGATAAATGTGGAAAAGCTATTGACATTTGTTAGTGAAGCCGATAATGAGATTGATTTGAGGACTTTTGAGGTTAGCGCTGAGGCAACCTGGGTGAGAAATGCGGCTGGCTTGCGGCTGGATGTTGCGCATTTGGCGATGAGCGAAGGTGTGCCGGAAGATTTCTTAGATTACATTAATAATGATTTGGATGCGAAAATTCGAGATAATGATCCGACCTTAGAATGGATTTTGGGTTATAGAAATTTGCGAGGTGAAGAGTCCTTGAAAAATTATGAGTTTCGTTGCGTGACGACAAAAATGAGCCCGCGGAATTTGAATCGACTTTTGTTGAGTCGTAGGGAGTTGCCAACGGGAAATGCGCATAAGCTGGAGCAAAATCGGATTGACGCTTTAGCGCTGGAGGGAAAATTGCTTGAGGATCATGGCTTTATCCATGATGAGGAGCCAAAAACACATGAATTGCTAAGTACGATGTTGAATTATTATGAAGTACATCAGGATAAGAACCAAAACGAACAGACAGTTTCGGAGGCAGATAAGGCGCTGAATCAGATTGTGGCGGAATGTCAACAGACAAAGCGTTATGGTGATTTGGCGAGCACAGTTTATGATTTAAAGAACTATGAAATTTCAGTGAAAGGTCAAGTTTATGATGATCTGCGAAGTCGAGAATATGATGAAAAGACAGTTGACATTTTGCGGAGGTTGGTGGAGAATACGGAGCGCAACGTTTTGGAAAAGCCGGAAACTAAGGACGAAGTGCTAAACCAGCTGATGCGGGGGTTAGATATTAGCCCCAATCCAGCGGGTGGGATGTATGCGGATTTTGACGAAGTTGGGACCTTAGTTCAGTACATGAACGAATACTTGGTGACTCACCAAGGTGAATATGCTTCGACCGATCGACTAATGGTCGAAGCAGTGTCCTTTACAGAGCGGGCGGCAACTTATGCGATGCGAAATTTGATGGAGCGGGATCGTCAAGAGTTACTGTATGACCCAAGGTTGAAGGAATACGTGCGGTTTAACGATTTAACTTTTGGTTATGATGAGTATAGTGAGGGTAATTTCGAGGATTTCTGGCTGGGGGTGCAAAATTTACCGCTTGATAGTACTGGTGATGTTGGCACGCATTATGGTAAAATTCAAGTGCACGTTTTGGAACAATTGAACAAATTAGCAAAAAAGTATAATTCGGAAATGCGATCAAACCTTGTGCCGTCGCTGTGGTCGGGAAATTTGGCACATGAATTAATTGGGTTAACGGAACCGCGCTCAGCGCAGACTTTGCGCGAGCGCTTGGACCAGTAGATTTAGCTGAAAAATTGTTGATTTTTGCGGAGGCTATGTGCACTGAGTACATAACGAATCTTGGACTTGAACCCTTACTCTTTGGCGATAGCGAGAGGATTATGTCTTGCTAACGCAAGCCATTTCGCTGGGCGTCGGCTCGGAAAAGTTTGAACAGGCTCGACTTTTCACTCGCCTCCTACAGCGACCGAACCCAACACTAACGTGTTTCGGTTCGCAATCCATCTTTGATCTTAATCAAATAAAATAAATCCCGAAAAGGGATTTCTTTTATTTGGCGGAAGCGAGAGGAATGGAATTACTAACGTAATTCCTTGACCACAGTCGTAGCGTCTAAAAAGTGAGCAAGCTCCCTTTTTGACTACAGCCACTCCTGCGTGACGAACCTCGCCTGCGGCGTCGGTTCTCATCCTCTCGTATTTGAGTTAACTTAGTGTAAAAACAAGCCTCATTGGCATTCGGCTTGCGTTTATACTAAGTTGGCGGAAGCGAGAGGATTCGAACCTCCGGTACGGGAAACCGCACACACGCTTTCCAAGCGTGCTCCTTAAACCACTCGGACACGCTTCCGTCTGGGTGTATTTTAGCATAAATCAGTGCGCTTTGCTAGTTCTTGGATAAATTTATGTGTTTATTGATATAATTTGAGTAGATGAGTCCTGAAATTTTTCAAGAGGCACAGACAAAAAGAATCTTGTCGCATATTTTGCAATTTTATGGTGATGAGCCGGAGTTTTTATGGGAAAGGTCTCCGAAAACTTGTATCGTACGTAATGCGCACAGCGGAAAGTGGTATGGCATCTTTTTTAGACTGAATGGTGATAAAATTGGGTTGGATGATTCGGATGAAGTTGAAATTTTGAATTTGCGATTTGAAAAAGGACTAGCGCGTGAGTTTGCAAGGAGTCAGACGGGAGTTTTTCCGGGTTATCATATGAATAGGGCAAATTGGATTAGTATTTTGTTAAATGATGGTTTATCTGATGAGCTGATTTTTGAACTTCTTGAGCGAAGCTATTTGACGGCTAGTCAAGGTAAAGTGACTTGATTGGCTAAACCCGAACTAGATAAAAATAAGTTCAAACAACTTAAGAATTACAAAAACCTATTCAGAATTATAAACTTATTTTTAGTAAAATCAAAATTACAACAATAGTTTCAGAATTAAGAGCTTCATTTTTCCAAGAATGAACTTGACACCAGATGCGAAGAAACTAAGGATGTATATATAACGAAGATCAGAAGAATTAGCCCGCGTAGACCATCCGTAGCCGTAGATACCAGGATGCCAAATCTAGCCGCCATCTATGCTGACGATCCCGCTGCGACGGTGCGGAAGTGGTTGTAAGTTTTTTGGTTTTTTGGAAGAAAGGTAAAGCGATGAAAAATTAAAAATGAAAAGATTTTGTTCTTGATACTGGGAGTTGACATGATATAATAAGGACAATTGTGGACTGTACGGGTGGTTTTTATGACAGTTATGATTGATTAGTCAGATTTAGGCCTGAGAGGATGGAGTCACCCGGTGAAAAAAGCTAGAGTTGGGAAATGGTTGTGGGGATTAGTGCTGGTGACGCTGGGTGTGATTTTGGGCTTGAGGGCTTTGGGTTTAGCGGAGATTGACATTTTCTTTCCTGGATGGTGGACATTATTCATTATTGTGCCGTGCGCAATTGGGGTGATATGTGATCGTGGTGAGCGAGTGGGGAATTTGATCGGTTTAATGATTGGAGTAGGACTGCTTTTGGGGTGCCTCGGCGTGGTGAAATTTAGTATGATTTGGCGTTTGGTTTTGCCAGCGACTTTGGTGATCGTTGGCGTAGCAATTATTTTTGGTGATTTGTTAAAGAAACAAATTCGGAAGGAAATGAAAGGTTTGCATACGCCGGAGGATAAAGTATATCAGGCCGTTTTTGGAGAACAAAAATTAAATTTTGATAATGAGGATTTTGAAGGGGCGAAATTGGAAACAGTTTTCGGTGGAATCAAATGTGATTTGAGGGAGGCGAAAATGAAGCAGGATGTCATGATTTCGGCGAATAGTGTTTTTGGTGGCGTGACGATTTATCCGCCAGAGAAGGTGAATGTGGAGGTAGTTTCGACTTCGGTTTTTGGTGGGGTGACGGATCATCGCCGTAAAGCGAAAGGGGAGAAGAAACAATATAAGCATACTTTGTATGTCAACGCAACTTGTTTATTTGGAGGGGTTGATATTCGATGAATTCGGTTTTTCGGATTGTGAAGACACTGGCGATAATTTTGGCTTTTTTGATTATTGGTAGCGTAGTGATGTTGACGGTAAATGCCGGAATTTTGGCGAGTTGGATGACGGCGGATTGGAGCGAAAGAGAATGGGCTTATGCGGAATTAGAAGATGTGGCGGAAATTGGAAAAATTGAAGGGTTGGAGGTTTTAACGGTAAACACTAAGAGCGCTGGAGTGAGGATTGAATTAGGGGATAAGTTTCGGGTAGCCACCAATAATGCACATATGAGGGTAGTGCGCGAGGGGAAGAAGTTGGAGATTACTGAGGAGGAGTTTAATTTGCTTGACGATGCGGTCGATACGGAGTTGTTGGTGACCTTGCCAGTGAAGGCGAAACTTAAGGATTTGTGGATAGAGACGGGTGCGAGTAAAGCGAAACTTGAGTGCTTAATGGCGGAGCGAATGAATTTGAAGATGGGGGCCGGTAGAGCTGAATTGAAAGAATTGCGAATTTTGGATAAGAGCCAAGTGAGTGGCGGTGCGGGTTATTTGTTGGTTGAGGGTGGAAGCATGAATAATCTAGATCTAGATTTCGGTGTGGGTCAAGTGGTGTTGTCGGAAATAAAATTGCGTGGAGAGAGTGATCTTGACATAAAAATGGGTAGATTAGAAATGAGACTTTCCGACGAATTAGCTAATTATAACTTAAAACCAAAAGATGGCGTAGGGAAAATTTTGCTGAATGGTCGGCAATTTGAGCCGGAAAAAACAACCGAAGAAGGGAAAAACTTAGTGAGTGTAGGTGGGGGAGTAGGATTGGTCGAAGTAACAACTAAATGAGAAATTTGTGAATAGATACTGCGGAGCTAAGAATTAAAGAACAATATAAAGAGGATCTATGGTGAATTTCTTTGAGGTGGTGAAGTTATTTCTATTTTAAGGAATTATGATATAATCTGAAGAGTATGGAGAAAATACGAGAAAAGCTGGAGAAGGTTGTTGGACGGTTGTATGGCGAGAAAATCAAGCCTACTATGATGGTGGCGCCGGAGGAGACAGGCGCTGATTATGCAACCAATGTGGCGATGCAGCTGGCGAAGGTTGCTCGCAAAAATCCGCTTTTGATTGCTGAGGAGATCAGAGAGGCTTTGATTAATGAGGGTAAATGTAGCGAGTTTGAGTTGAGTGTGGCGGCACCAGGGTTTTTGAATTTTCGTTTGAAGGATGACTTTTTTGCGCGGGGTGCGAAGGAGCTGGTGGAAGTTTTGGCATCTGAAAAGTCTTACGATAAGGACAATGAAAATAGTGCTCCGATTATAGATTTTTTGAAAAGTGAATGGCATGGTAAAATGGTGGTAGCGGAGTTTTCTGACCCAAATCCGTTTAAAGTTTTGCATGTAGGGCATCTGTATACTTCGGTGGTGGGTGATGCGATTTCGCGGCTTTTTGAAGTGGCGGGCGCAAGAGTGCGACGGGTGAATTTTGGTGGGGATGTGGGGTTGCATGTGGGAAAGACTTTGTACGCGCTCTGGAAAAAGTGGATGGAAAAAACTGCCAAATCGGCATCTGATTTTGAAAGTTTTTTGCAAAATTTAACGATTGAGCAAATTGCAAAATGCTACGTTGTAGGCACAGCGGCTTATGAGAACGACGAGGAAGCAAAAGCAGAAATTAAGAGAATCAACCGTTTGGTCTATCGGATTTCAGAGATGGGACGAGCTGACGGCGAGGCTTTGACCGGTGATGATGCGAGTTTGGCACAGATTTATTGGCGTGGTCGCGAATTGAGCTATGTTTATTTTGAGGATTTTTATCGCCAGATTGGTGTGCATTTTGATAAATTTTATCCTGAGTCGAGTGTAGTTAGCAAGGGATTAGAGGAAGTGCGAGCACATGTCGGTCAAGTTTACGAAAAAAGCGAAGAGGCGATCGTTTATCGCGGCGAGAAAAAGAACTTGCATACTCGAGTTTTTATCAATCGTGAAGGGGTGCCGACTTATGAAACCAAGGATGTAGGTTTGATTTTCACAAAGTGGCAAGATTGGCATTTTGATAAATCAGTGGTGATTACTGGAAATGAGCAAAAGGACTACATGAACGTGGTTTTGGCGAGCGTGGCGGAATATGCGCCGGAACTGGTTGAACGCACGAGTCATTTGACGCATGGGCTGGTGAAGTTGAAAGGTGGAGTGAAAATGTCATCCCGAAAGGGGAATTTCTTGAAAGCGGTGGACGTGATGGAAATGGTGCGGACGGCTTTTGCGGAAAGAGATAGTGAAGTGGTTCAGGCGGAAGATGTAGATGTGGACGAAAAAATCGTGTTGGCGGCGTTGAAATATGCCTTTTTGCGTTATAAAATGGGTGGCGAAATTATTTTCGATCCGCAAGAATCAGTTTCGATGTCGGGCAATTCCGGAGTGTATTTGCTGTATTCGGCAGTGCGGGCGAAAAAGATTTTACGAAAGTTGCAGCAGGGGAAGCAGGTGCAACTTGATCGAGATGAAGACGGAGACACCGAAGCGGAAAGGCAGGCCGAGCGCGCCTTGAATAAAAAGCTTATACAGTACGTGGAGGTCTTGCAAGCTGCGGTCCGAGAGATGACGCCACACTTAATCTGTACTTATTTGTATGAATTAGCGCAAGAGTTTTCGAGGTTTTATGAGCGGGTGCCAGTGGCGGGTAGCGCGCGCGAGGCCGAACGTGTGAAAATCTTGCGAGCTTTTCTGGCGGTAATGGAGCATGGTTTGGAAAAAGTGCTCGGCATCGAGATCCCGGAGGAGATGTAGGATGAAAAAAGCCAAATTATTGTGGGTTGACCTTGAAATGACGGGATTGGACCCGATGAAGGATCGAATTTTGGAAGTTGCAGCGATTGCGACTGGTTGGGATTTGGAGCCCATGGCTGAGATGACGGCGGTAGTGAAGGTTTCACAGTGTTTGATGCGGGAGCGAATGATTGGTGAATTTTGGGAAAAGAATTCGGAGAGCCGGGCGGGTTTGATGGCACAAAATACTGAGGGAAAAAGTCAACAGGTTGTAGAAGGGGAGTTGTTGGATTTTATGGATCGCTGGTTTGGTGAAACGATTATTTTAGCGGGCAATTCGATTCATCAGGATCGCAAATTTATCGATCAGGAGTGGCCAGAGGTAGCGAAGCGTTTGCATTATCGGATGCTGGATGTAAGTGCCTGGAAGGTTTATCTTGAGGGTGCGTTGAAACAAAAATTTACCAAGCGGGAGGCGCATCGAGCCTTGGACGATATTCGTGGCTCGATTGCAGAATTACGTAATTACGCTTCGCAGATCGATCCGAAACGACGGAAAAAAGAAGTATAGTCATTTACTTGTCATTTTGGCTGAGTATAATAAATATGAATGGATAAAAAGGTAAAATATGGAAATTGAGCAAATAACTGGAATTGGTGCTTTCAAAAAAGGTCAAAAAGATCTCAAAGGCCGAGCGGGAGAAGATTGGTATTATTGGACTCTGGGTGGAAAAGTGTTTTTGGTCGGGCGCGCCAATACGATTGAGGTGCGTTGCGATGCCAAGCTGAGTAAGGTTCTTTGCGAACAATACGAAAGCGTCATGCAGAGTCGTTATTTTGGGCGAGGCGGGATCGAGATTGTTTTGAGTGGTCAGCTGAGCGAATCGGAGATTGAGGACTTAATCCGCTTGAGTTATAATTTGAGTTTGGAGGAGGGACGTGTCTGAGACAAAAATGCGCGAAATCAGCTTCGCGGAAAAGGTGCCGATTTTTCGGGCTTTGGGGTTGTTTATATTGGTTTCGACTTTTATTATTGCGATTAATAGTTTTATGCGACATCGTTTGCGGGTCGATTTTTCGATCAGCCGTTATGTGGGACTGGAATTCTGGAGCGCAACCCTCTTTGCGATGGCGAACATTGTGGCAGCGAGTTGGATCGGCCGGTATCTTTACGAAATTGGTCAGCTTTGGCGTATGCCAAGGGTTTATTATTGGTTGGTGATTGGGGTGGCGGTCACGTTGATCGGACTTTCGATCTGTCCTCTGGGTTATTTCGACCGTTATACTGGTATGGGCGGCGCGAGTATTGTGCATCAGATTACTTCGCGCATGATGTTCATTTTTATGGCCTTAGTCGTATTAACGATTATTTGCAATCGCTACGTTGGATGGCAGACTAGGGTGGTCGGGGTGATTTTTCTCTGTTATATGGTTATTTGTATGGTCGGCCATTTTCTGAATTTAGAGTGGTTTTCTGGTCATTTCTTGATTTTCGAAGCTTTATATTTGATTAGTTTCATGGTCTTTTGCGCTTTCTGTCAAACGAAAAGTGGAATAGAACTAGATAAAAGATAGAATTTGTGTTATAATGGGGGTATGAGTAAGAAGAAACAGGCGGAAAAGGAAGCCAACCATAAAATAGTGCTCGATCCGGTGGAAGCGGTGAAGGCGGTGACGAAGAGTCCTTTTTTGCAGGAATTTGGTGAATTTATTAATCGTGGAAATGTGGTGGAGTTGGCGATTGGTGTGGCGGTCGGTGGCGCTTTTACCACTATCGTGAAGTCGTTGGTAGATGACATCATTATGCCGCTGGCGAGTTTGATGGCGGGCGGCTTGGATTTTTCGACCCTTTCGATCGATATTCCGAACGTATTTGGCGTTGATTCGACCGCTCATATTGCTTATGGTAACTTTTTGCAAAATATTGTGAATTTTTTGTTGATCGCTTTCACGGTTTTTGTTTTAGTGCGCACTTTGAACCGTTTGAATGACCGCGCCAAGGAGGCGAAAGAACAGGCCGAAAAAGCGCTTGAAAAATCCGAAGAAAAACCAAAAAATAAAAAGTTAAAATAAGCAGTCTTCAGATTGCGATATTGGCAGGTTCTGTTTTTACCTGAAAAAGTAAGTCAAAAAAGCTGATTTTATATGATTTTGATGTAAAAGATTATAGTTTATTCTACACCTGTAGATTAACATAAGCGTAAACCCTTGCCTATATTCTTTATCTTACTCCTGTAGATTAGGCTGAAATACGGTAAAATACCTACCCATGCGATGGTCGTCTGTCGCATGTTGAAAACCAAATCATTAGGTAAGTGGGCGAGTGCGGAATTTTGATTTTTGCTTCGCTTTGTCGCGACAATAATTGCGTGGCGTATCTAGTATATTTTCGGTAAGATGGTCGGCTTCATATCCCCGGCTTGAATTAAGGCCGGGGATTTCTATGTTTTTGTCAAGTTCTGTCTGTGTGGAATTATTTGTTAGGAGCCAAGATCGACAAAATTTTCGAAATTAGCGTGAATGACATTGAGATTGGAATAAAATTGTTCGAGGATAGACTTCAATGCTTCGTCATGAGTACGCGTATTGAGCTGAGAAATAATAGAGGTGAGGCGTGAAACTTGCAGGTTGATTTGGTTGGCATAAACCCGATCGAGTAGGCCATTGAGCTGTGCATTCTGCAATGAGGTATTAAGCTCATTCTTGATTTGCTCCTCTTCCTCGGCGGCTTTTTGCTCCTTTTTATCCTTTTTCTTGGATTTTTTCTTTTTTTGTTCGGATTCTTTGGTTTTATTATAATTTTCCATTTGAGTTAGGCCGTCGCTAAGGGCGCTAGAGAGCGAACTATTGATCGAGCGTAATTGCGACGATTTTAGGCGTGGTCCGTAAGTTTGGAGAGTGGCATTGAGATTGGTGGCGCGTGTGACAATTTGTTCGCGGAGTTCGCGGGTTTTCTTTGAAGTATTGCTTGAAATGATGCTCAGGCCGAGCAGTAGCACGAAAATAACTAGTCCGCACGCTAAAAACTTCATAATGCTTGAGCCAGAGAGCATACTGCGGAGACGGCTAGGTTTGGGCTGAGGCTTGGTGGATTGGGCAATCTGGTTAAGATACTCAAAATTATCCATATATATTATTGTATCATAAAAAATTGCTGGATACAGATTTGGTTGTTTGATTCTTGTAAAATGAGGTTGGAAGACGTATTTGGAAGACGTATTGACTTTTTAGCATAAGTGTGATAGGATAGAGATAAGCTGCTAGTTTCGGCTGGATCTGTAGTGATGCGATCAACTAAATACGACTCTTTACCACAAACTAAAGGGGCGCTTCGGCAACTGCCTACCAGCAACACCACGGATAATGGGTCGTTCTATGCACTGCTTGCTCCATATGGCATTGCTACAGGCATTAATAGCGGCACCGTGGAAAGCGCTGATGGACAGTATAATATTGCCAAAGCGCCCCTTTATTTCGTTCGCAGCGGGTTTTATGGTCTTGGCTATGGTGGGCTAAGACATACTGGTCTCAGCAATTATTTATGGTCTTCTCGAGCTGCAAGTGTAGGCCGTGCATATAGTCTTGCTACGACTAGCTCGTCCAGTGATTATGGTCAAGATCTCGCCTTCCCCCTCCGCTGCCTAGCTAGACAGTAGTAAATGTAGCAAAAAGGCTCGAGCTGGTAGTAATGTTGTTATTGTTGAAATGTATTTTTGATTGAAGAGGTGATAAGATCAGATGAGAAATGGTATAATGTAGATATGGATGATGCGAAGGAGGAAATTCGGGCGCGGCTGCCGATTGAGGATGTGGTGGGCCAGTATGTGGAGCTGAAGCGGGTTGGACGGACGTTAAAAGGGCGGTCACCGTGGGGGGTAGACAAAACACCGTCTTTTATGGTCTCGCCGGAGAAGGGAATTTGGCATGATTTTTCTTCCAATAAAGGCGGAGATGTGTTCTCGTTTATTATGGAGGTGGAGGGGATTTCTTTTCGCGAGGCTTTGGAAAAGTTGGCGACACAGGCAGGGGTAGAGCTGAAAAAATATGGCGGTGGTGATAAGGTAGTGACGGAGCGCAAGCAACGAATGAAGCAGATTTTGGAGCTAAGCTGTCGATTTTATCAGTTTTGTTTGACGAAGAGCCAAGTTGCGAAGAAGTATGTGGAAGAAAAGCGCGGAATGTTGCAGGGTACATTGGACACTTTTAGGATTGGTTATGCGCCGAATCAGGGAAAAGCGTTGGTGCAGTTCTTGGCTAAAAAGGGCTATAAGACGGCAGAGATCGAGGCGGCAGGTTTGTTGAATCGTTATGGTGGCGATCTGTTTCGGGGGCGGATGATGGTGCCGTTCATCGACACGAATGGCGTGATTGGTTATACAGCGCGGATTTTGGGGCAGGGAGAGCCTAAGTATTTGAACTCTCCGGAAACGCTCTTGTTTAATAAAAGCCGCTTTGTGTTTGGTTTGGCGCAGGCGAAAGAGGCCATACGACAGCATAATTTCGTCGTGATTGTCGAGGGAAATATGGACGTAATTTCGTCACATCAAGCTGGTGTGCGCGAGGCGGTTGCGACCAGTGGTACGGCTATGACGGATAGCCATCTGAAGATTTTGTCAAGAATGACTCCGGATGTGCGCTTGGCGTATGATGGCGATGAGGCGGGTGTGAAGGCGACTGAGCGGGCGATCATGCTAGCTGGTGATTTGGGGGTGAATTTGTCGGTGATTTCCGACTATCACGGCGCGAAGGACCCGGATGAACTGATTCAGGAAAGTGCAGATTTGTGGAAAAAAGCGGTTTCGGAATGTCGCCCAGCGGTGGAGTGGTTGCTAGAAAAATATGAGGAGAATATCGATTTGACCTCTGGAGTGGGGAAACGCGAATATTCGGATTTGGCGGTGAAATTGTTGAGGAATGTGCAAGATGCGGTCGAACGTAAGCATTATGAGAAAATGGTGGCGCGTAAGTTGGATTGTGACGTTGAGGATTTGCGTGCGAAAAAAGTGGCAGAGCGGGCGCCGCGGCGATTGAAAAAAATCGATGCGAAGGTGGAAATGGATATTTTGAAGGGGTTGCGGGAGAGTTTGCAGGCGATCTTGATTTATGGTAAAGTAACGGAAGTTAAAGGTGTTGAGTTGCCCGAGGAGGAGGACAAACTGGCCGAACTCGCAATGATCTTCGACGCAAGGTATAAAGGTTGGGAGCTTGATGCTTTGACGCAGGAAGCGCAGGGGCTGCTGGCGCGCTATAAGGATGAGGTACGCAGCCAAGAAGTGCGGGCTTTGAATGAGCAGCTGGCGCAGGCGGAAGATGCTGGCGATGAAGAAAAGGTTGAGGAAATCTTGCGGCAGATTATGGTGTTGAAAAAGAGTTGAAATGTTATGGTATACCCTGTTAGCTAGGTAGTTTCATGGTGAAAATTAGCATTTTTCGCAAAAATAGCATAAATAGCATTGACTTTTTGAGCGATGTGTGCTATAATGGAGGTGTAGGGCATTGAAAGAAGGATGCTCTGGCATTTCGTGTACTAATAATGAAAAATACGGAAAGGGGGGAATTAAAATGAAAGAAATGGTTAAGAAAAACCTTTTCACTGTGGCGCCGGAGAATGTTGAGGTGCTTGAGGGGCTCAAGACGGCTGCTTATGCTGCTTATATTGACGGTGCGAGATTCGTTGCGTTAGTGGCGGCGGTTTGCTCGGTCGGTTTTGGAGTGGCATGTGGCTTTATTTGGATGTGGAGTTGGCAGGCTTTTGGGAATCTCTTTTTGCAAGGATGTTTCTGTCTGGTTTGCGTAAACATGCGTATGTTGATGCCTCTTGTGGGAGACTACTTCCTCGAGGAGGAACTTAGATATTTCGACGCAAGGCCTGGGCAGGTAATAGCATGTATCATTGAGGGTCTGCTGTTGATCTTGGCAATGGCTTTGATCGTCGCGATTGCGGTTTTGGGTTGGACTTCCAGTTTGCCGGTTTTTCTCGGTTGGGCAGTGCTGAAGCTCGCCTTGATTGCTAGTTCTTTGATTGCGGTGCGCCGCAGTATTTCATTTTAAAATTTATCCGCAAGATTGCGGATAGGATAACGGCCTCTCTCTGAGAGGCCGGTTTGCATGTTGGGTTACATACGATTGTTATGGCGTAAGGTTGAAAAATGATTGATGAGCATTGCGATGTTCGCAGCGGGTATGTTAATATCAACAGTAGTCGTTTGAGGTACTCTGGCCTTGGTGGTTACGGATGGTCGTCGAGGGCTAATTCTTCTGATCTTCGTAATGCATACAGGCTCAGCTTCGATACGTCTGGCGTTGCCCCGTCCAACGACCTCAGTCGCTGGAATGCCTTCCCCCTCCGCTGCCTAGCTAGACAGTAATAATAAACATAATTGTTTTCTGGTTTGGTTATGATAATGATTAATTTGGAAAATAAGAAAACGGTTGAGATTGATTATGTATCGAACTATGCTATAACAGAAAGAGAAGGCGTGATAGAATAAAGGCCTTGGATGTTTTTAAATCGCTTTTGTGAAAAGGAGGGGAAAATGGGCGATAAAATCAAGAAATTATTCAAGCAATCAATAAGTGTTGGCTGGCGGATTTTATTAGTGGTTGGTTTGTGCTTCGTGATATGGGGCGCTTTGCTTTCGGAGAAAGCAGTGCTGTTTTGTTTTGTAATATTAGCGATCGCAATTGCGACGATTGTATTCATTAACGCGAAGAAGACGAAGTTTTGGGCCAAAATTGCGGAAATGATTTGCGGTTGGTTGGTTTTGTTTTGGGTTTATCTTTTTCTGGCTGAGGTGACGCAAGCGGTTACTATGGGATTATCGGCGTGGCAGGGTGTAGAGATTAGCCTTGAGGTAGTTTTGTCATGGCCGCTGAAGTTCTTGACTGTACTAGTTAGCTTGTTGGCGACTTCTTGTGTGACGAAAGTGAAGAAGAAAGCGACTGAAGAAACTTGAATGAAGGGCGATCGAGGATCGCTCTTTTTGCAATTTGGTTAGGAGAGGTTTGTTCAGACGGGGACTTTTAGAGATAATTATAGTTGTTTTTAAGGTTTTAGGGGTTGATGAAGCTGGTGCTGTTTAGTATAATGTGATGAGATGGATGATAATAATGAAGAATTGCTAAAAAATAAAAATGTTGTCCTAGATGTAGGAGAACCGGCGGTCGAGGAACTTTCAGAAGAGGAGGAGCTGACCGATGAAGATTTGGCGATTACAGCTGACAACGTGGACGCTTTTGCGGACGATTCGGTGCGCATGTACTTGCGTGAGATCGGAAAAATCCCGCTATTGACGCAGGAAGAGGAGTTGGAGCTGGCGAATCGGGCGCTAGAGGGCGATAAGAAGGCGAAGGATAAGCTAGCCGAGGCGAATATGCGTTTGGTGGTTTCGATTGCGAAGCGTTATAGTGGGCGAGGACTGGACTTTTTGGATTTGATTCAGGAAGGAAATACTGGGTTACTCAGAGCCGTGGAGAAATTTGACCCTGGGAAAGGATTTAAGTTTTCGACTTATGCCACTTGGTGGATTCGTCAGGCGATTACGCGTGCGATTGCGGATCAAGCGCGAACGATTCGGATCCCAGTACACATGGTAGAGACGATTAATAAGGTTTTGCGAATGACGCGTAAGCTGACGCAGGAGTTGAATCGCGAGCCGACCAACGAGGAAATTGCTGAGGCCATGGGGATGGAGGTGAGCAAGATTGAGAACGTGATGCGGATTAAGCAAGATATTGCGTCGCTTGATGCTAGCGTGGGGCGGGATGGAGATGACGAAGAGTCGGTGTTGGGGGATTTTGTTGAGGACTCGGAGCGTGATTCGCCGGAGGATGCGACTGCGAATCAAATTTTGAAGGAGCAGATTGCGCAGATTCTGACGACTTTGAGTGAGCGCGAGCAGAAGATTATCCGTTTGCGTTTTGGAATTGGCGGCGGTCGGCCGCATACCCTGGAGGAAGTTGGCAATGAATTCTCGGTGACGCGTGAACGGATTCGTCAGATCGAGGCAAAAGCCTTGTCGAAACTACGCAAACATAAGCAGACGAAAAAGTTGCACGGATATTTAAAGTAGGAGGATTATGAGAAAACGAGTCGGCCAAAAGTTGAGCATGCGATTGAGAGTTTTGTGGATGAGTATGATGACTCTGGTAGTAAGCTTGCTTTTGATGACTGGTTCGGCTTTTGCGGATGGGGTTGACAAGGTTGATACGAGTTGGTTTGGAGAAGTTGACCTTGGAGGAAAGGGGGAAGCAAAGGACGTATTTTTGAAGTTGCTTTATACCTTTGCAAATGTTTTGATTTACGGATTGGGGGCTTTGGCGGTGATTGGTGTAGTGATAGCTGGAGTGATGTATATTACAGCGGGTGATAATGAACAAAAAGCGGTAGCAGCGCGCAAACGTCTGATAGAGGTGGTGATTGGTCTAGGGGTTTGGGCTTTGCTTTATGGAATTCTACATCTTCTGATTCCCGGTGGCCCGAATCTTGAGACTATGGACACGAAATAAGAAAAAAGGGGAAGGGCATGGTGAAAAGACTACTTTTAGTATATAATCCACGCTCTTCACATCACGAGGCGATTAAGCGTGAGGTGTTAGCGCCGTTGCGTGACCTGAAAGGTTGGATGGTGGGGAAGTATATGGTCAAGGCGCAGGATTGGCAGAGAAACAAAGCAAATTTGGCACAGATAATCTCGGATGGTGATTTGGTGATCGTGGCGGGTGGAGACGGTACGGCCGCCATGGCGGCGAATGCAGTCCTAACTTCCGGGAAAGACGTTACGTTTAGCGCGCTGGGCTATGGAAATTTTAATGATGTCGCAGAGATGCTGGGAACTGCGGACTTGCGTAAAGGCGACGGAATCCGGGCGATCATCGGGAAATTCGAGCAGCAGGAATTCAAGACGATTTATCCGTTGGAAGTGAAGATTGATCATGCGCATTGGCGTTATGCTTTGTGCTATTTGACGGTGGGTATGATGGCGGCGGCGACCACTGTTTTTGAGACGCCGGAGACGCGTCGGAAGTTGATGACTGGCAAGAAAGGGGTGGTGTTTTCGGTCCTTCTGTTGGCTGGCTGGTATTTTCGGAACTTGGGGCGGCGTTTTTTGCCGTTGATGCAGTTGAATAGGCAAGAATTGTCGAGGAAAACTAGTGATTATTTTGCTGTTAATAGTCCGCGCGTAGCCAAGATGATGCGGGGAGGGAATTGGTGTGAAAATGAACGGGAATTTGCTAGTGCAGCGGGGCGACTGGGCGGCTTGTTTGGGCTTTTGCGCTTTATGCTAAGAAGTATGACGAAGGAAATGCCGCTTAATAGCACTGATAGTGACTATGTGGAGTTTCTGGACGATAGGGTGAAGGTGGTACTACAAACTGAAGGAGAGAGTGAGACATTTGAAAAGTTGCAAAAAATCGAGGTAAAAAAGGCGCAGAAAACTTTGCGCATTGTACGGATTTAAGAATTAGCAATTAGCAATTAGTAATAGGTCTAGTTTAGATTCAAGCTCAGAAATTGATTTGCTTCAGGATGTCCCGGAGGTTGTTTTCGAGCTCAGTCATACTGCCGTCGTTAAGAATGAAGAAATCGGCCATAGCAATTGGGCCACCTTTTTCCATTTTTTCGATCTCGCCGTAGTCGCGTTCGCGAATTGCGTTAGCGTCAAAAGGACGATCAGGACGCTTAGCAACGCGTCGATAGCGTAAGGATTTCGTAGTTAAAATCGCCACAACTGTCAATTCGCCCGGAAATTCGTGTTTAATCGTTTTGTATTCGGTCCACGAATAAATTCCGTCTAAGACGATGCGTCTCTGGCCAGCGGCAATCAAATCTTTGATTTCGGCGATAGCTTGGCGTGCTACCCAATCTTGCCCCTCGGTCTCGCGAATCATCTCCCGGAAGGCTTTTTCGCTTTTTCCATCAGAGGTGCGTTCGATACCGCGCTTCGCCATCTCTTGATAAATCATATTACCGAAATGGACTTTAGGAATACCCTGTTTTGCCAGATAGTCAACTGCAACCGATTTACCGCTGCCGCTCATACCGACGATCGCAATTATTTTTATGTCTTTTTCTTTCATCTTCTCTAGTATAACATATGTTCGGCTGGTTTCTGAAAAAGAAGGAGTTTTTCGTAACTTAAATTATCTCGAAAGCATTTTAAAAATTGATTACGCATTGACTTTATAGGCTCTCTGAGCTTTTTGGCAGAAATGGTTATTGCGTAACTGGTTTAATATACTTCCGATTTGTTTGGATCAGGTGCTTTCTATGTGTATTAAAAAAAACAAATAAGGTGTTTGGATGATTTATATCATATATGATATAAAAATATTAGTATAAATATATCACATGTGATATATTTTAAGAAAGTGGTTGAAAATAGGTTAGGAGACGACTGTTAAAGGTTAAGCTGTGATATAATGGGGAGAACTAGCAGAGCAGGAGGTTTTATGAAGCGTTTGGTGATTATTGACGGCAAATCGGTATTTTATCGAGGATACTATGCGATGGGTGCACTTTCGACGAGTGAGGGATTGCCGACGGGAGGAATTTATGGTTTTGCGGCGATTGCGATGGATATTGTGGAACAATTGAAGCCAACGAAAGTGGTAGTGGCTTGGGATTCGAAAACCTCTGCGAATAAACGCAAGGAGATTTTTGCGGGCTATAAGGCGGGGCGGAAAAAACCGGAAGAGGATTTTTATGCGCAGATTCCATATTTGAAAGAGCTGATTTTGGCTTTGGGCTGGAATTTTGTCGAGTGCGAGAATTATGAGGCGGATGATATTATTGGTACCTTGGCAAAGCAGGCAGACGATAGCGATTTGTCTTCGGAGCGATCTACTGCGTTGAAGTCTGCGAGTGCCCCTTCGCAGGATAATGACTCTAGCTCATCCCAGCTAGCTTCGTCCGAAGAACAACTTAATAATTTTAATACTCTTGATTCTAAACGTAAGCCTGATGGTAGTTTCGGGGCGCAATTTGCTGAGGCTAGTAAAAACTCGTCCGTAAGATTCGTCAAGGAACCTGAATTGCATTCAGATCGGTGGGAAACGTTTATTGTTTCTTCGGATCTCGATATGCTGCAGATTGTAGATGAAAATACGCACATGTATCGGATCTTGAAGGGATTTTCGAAGTTGGAGCAGATTGACATTGTGGATATTGAGGCGAAATATGGTATCAAGAAGACACAGTTTCTGGACTTGAAGGCTTTGAAGGGGGATGCTTCGGATAATATTCCGGGGGTGCCGGGAGTAGGAGAAAAGACGGCGGTTAAGTTACTTAATGAATACCAAGACCTTGATGGTGTTTATGCACATCTTGATCAGATTAGTGAGAGAACCAGGCAGAAGTTGATCGCTGGTAAAGACAGTGCGTATATGTCATATAATTTGGCAAAAATTCAGGATAATGCTCCAGTGAAATTAGAGGAAATGATTGATTTGCAAATTAATGATGAGCGTATTATCGCAGCTTTGGAAAAACTAGAGTTTCGCTCACTAGTGCGCAAATTTTTTAAGCAAAAGCTAGATGCCGAAGGGCTTCTGGATGTGGAAAAACCTGTGGAAAAGTCGATTAAAAATAGTGTTCAAAATATGGGTGTTGTGGAAAACTTTGGTAAATCTGTGGAGAACTTAGATAAAATAGGTATTCAAAATACCTCAAAAACTGCAAAACGTAGTAAAAAGTCGCAAAATAGCATGACAGAAGGGCAACAATTATTGGAAGCGCCACAAAAGCAAGAGGGCGTATTGCTGAGCTGGGATATAAAAAATTTAATGCATCGTGATAAGCAGATTGCGCAAGATGTGCTCCAGGGAGGGGAATTTTGGGATTTGGGGCAGGCAGAATTTTTGCTTAATCCTTTAAAGCGTGAGATCGTGCGCGAAGATGAACAAACCAGTTATACATGTCAAAAGGCGGAGTTGGAGGAGAACCCGGCGCTGTATAGGATATTTACTCAGTTTGATTTGCCATTGATACCGATTTTATATAAAATTGAGAAGCGTGGAATGTTGATTGACCGAGCTTATTTCACGAAAATGAAGACAGAGTTTGAGAAGGAAGAGCATTTGTTGGCGAAAACAGTGTGGAGAATGGCGGGGGAGCGCTTTAACATTAATTCGACGATTCAGCTGTCGCACGTTCTTTTTGAGCGTTTGGCTTTGCCGACGAAGGGAATCAAGAAGACCTCGCGCGGTTATTCAACTGGAGCAAAGGAGCTTGATAAGCTAGAAAAATTACATCCTATTATCGCGGCGATTAAAGATTATCGCGAAACATCGAAGCTGCTTTCGACCTATATTGTGCCTTTGCCGGAAATGGCGGATGAGCATAATCGTATTCATACGACTTTTCGGCAGAATACAACCGCAACTGGGCGGCTCTCATCGATTAACCCGAATTTGCAAAATATTCCGGTTCGTACTGAGGCGGGGAAGAAGATTCGTGAAGGCTTTGTGGCACCGGAGGGGAAGGTGTTGGTGAGCGCTGACTATTCGCAATTTGAGTTGAGACTGGCGGCGGTGATGGCGAATGATTCGGAACTGATGAAGGACTTCAATGCCGGGATTGATATTCACACCAAGACGGCGGCCGAAGCTTTTGGGGTACCGATAAAGGAGGTAACGTCGGTGCAGCGGCGGGCGGCGAAAGTGGTGAATTTTGGAGTTTTGTATGGTATGAGTGTGCATGGGCTGACTGAGGCAACTGGCATGAGTTTTGGTGAGGCGAAGGCGTTTATTGCGAATTATTTTGAGTTGCGTAAGCCGATTAAAAGTTATTTGGAGCAAATATTGGAGCAGGCGAGGGAACGTGGTTACGTTGAAACCTTATTCGGGCGGAGGCGGCCGACGCCAGACGTTTTGTCGAAGAATTTTGCAGTGCGGGCCGGGGCAGAACGAGCGGCGCAGAATATGCCGATTCAGGGCACGGAAGCGGATTTGATGAAGCGCGCGATGATTAAGGTGGATGCAAAACTACCAAGAGGGGCGAACTTGGTGATGCAGGTACATGATTCCACGATCGTGGAGTGTGACAAAGGGCAGGAAAAGACGGTGCAAACGATTTTGCGCGAGGAGATGGAGGGGGTGGCGCCGGAGTTAGATATTAAATTGGCCGTTGATGTGAAGACGGGGAAGAATTGGGGCGAACTCTAGTGAGCTGAGCTTAGAGCATGTTATAATATAGGCAAGATGCCGGAGTTACCAGAAGTCGAGACGATTAAGCGGGGTTTGGGGAAGTTTATTTTGCATGCGAAAATTGTGAAGGTGGAAGTTGATCCGAATTGTAAAAAGAGCTTCCTGGGGGAAGAAAGCCAAGTTGAAGGTGCGAGCGTTTGTAGTCTGCGACGGAGGGGGAAGGCTTTGCTGATTGAGCTTGATAATGGTATGACGATGCTAGTGCATTTGCGTATGACAGGTCAGTTAATCTGGAGGGGGAGCGAGTGTCAATTGGGAAACATGGTGGTGAATAAGGATTTTAACGATAATCGGAATGTTTTGAATACAAAAATTAAACTGCAAGATGGGGACTTAGTTGAGCAATTTGCGGCTGGGCATCCGAGTAAAAATTTTGTTGCCCCTCTCCCGAATGCTCAGACTCGAGTAACTTTTGTGTTCGAAAGAGGGAAGCTATTCTTTAACGATCAGAGAAAGTTTGGTTTCGTGAAGGTAATGTTTACTGATGAAGTTGAACGGGATAATTTTATTGCAACGCTTGCGAAAGAGCCTTGGGAAATGACGGTTGATGAGCTGTATAAAAAATGCCAGCGACATGCGAAATCACCGATCAAAGCGGTATTGCTCGATCAAAAAGTGATTGCGGGGCTAGGGAATATTTATGCCGATGAATCACTTTTTTATGCAAGTGTACATCCGAGCTTTTTGGCTGGTAGATTATCGAAAGAACAGGTGGCTTTGATTCTAGAGGGAGCTTGTAAAGTGATGGATGCTTCAATTGAGTCGGGAGGATCGACGATGGCGACTTATTTGAAGCCGGATGGGACGACGGGAGATTATCTGGAGAGGTTTGCACAGGTTTTTCATCGACAAGGGAAGCCGTGTGTGCGCTGTGGACAACTGCTATTGAAGACTAAAGTCGCTGGGAGAGGGACGCATTTTTGCCCTAATTGTCAAAAAACGTCTGATTTTGTACTTGGGGAGTCGGAAAATGACTCTTAGATACCTGTTGAACCGTTTTCGCTTAAAAGAGCCGTATCATGGCTGTTTTTCAAAAAAAGCGCTCAGGGAGGCTAAAGAGAAGCTTAGAAGCCAAAATAAGCTTGTTTTTTTTGCAAAAAGGCTAAAAAGCCGAGACGATACGCTTAAAATGATCCCGAGAGGCGCGAGGAGGGCGTAGAAGCTTATGATAAAAATTGTGACGGGTGACGACCGAGTTGCGACGCAGAAGTTGATTAAACGTGAATTGGGGCCTAATTATGAGCTATTTGAGGGGGATAAATTGGCAAAAGCGGATTTATCGGATATTTTTCGCGGCACTTCGTTGTTTGGCACCGAGGAGCGGCGTATTTTGCTGAAAGATTTGAGTGAGAATGCGGAGGTTTGGGACGAAATTGAACAATATTTGGACACTGAGCACAAGGTGATAATCTGGGAGACAAAACTTGATAAGCGTTCGGTGATTTATAAGAAGTTGAAGGCTGAGAGGATTGAAATCCAGGAGTTTACTGGCCAGAAAGCGCCAGATATTGGGGCGGTGTTTGGGATTTTTGATACTGCGATGCGAGATGGCACGCGCGCGGTGAAGATGGCGAAAGAGATTGAGCTGACCAATGATCCGTATATGTTTTTTGGGTTGATGGTGACGCAGGTTTTGAAGAAATATCAGGTGGCAACAGGGGCGAATCGAGCACGGTGGACGCGGATTTTGCGTGCTTTGTCGGAGCTTGATATTCAGATGAAAACCAGCACTGTTGAGCCTTGGCTTTTGGTGGAAGGTTTTTTGTTTCGAGTTGGGAAGATATAGGGTTTATCTGAACTTGTACATCCTGTACAAGTTCAACTCATTCTCATTTCTGTAAAATTGACTAGCTTTGAGGTTAATAAAACTTTCTATAGTTTTGTCTTTCTTTTCCGAATCGACGACGGCTTTTATGTTTTCGTATTACGCACTGCGTCGGCTCGCAAGATAGAAAAGAACTTTTTATCTTTCTCGCTTCATTGTGCGTTCGCAGCGGGTTCGTCAATATCGGTAGCGGTCGTTTGGGGAGCTCTGGCCTCAACGGTTACGGATGGTCGTCGCGCAGCAATTCGTCTGATGTTCGTTATGCATACAACCTCACCTTCAATGCGTCTGGCGTCGGCCCGTCCAGCAACAGCTATCGCTGGGTCGCCCTCCCCCTCCGCTGCCTAGCTAGACAGTAATAAATATAAGCATTTGGCTATTATGTTTTTGTCCGGAAACTTATGTTTTAATCTTGAGTTATTTTTTTGGAAGAATAAAAAGGCGCGTCAAACTGGCGCGCTCAGAACAAGCTGCCTAGAAAAGCTGGGTTGAGGAGCGGTTCTAGAAGAAAAACTCAGTTTGGGAATAACCTATTGCATAGAAATTATTAACACAAAAAGTTTACGTTTATTATTACTGTCTAGCTAGGCAGCGGAGGGGGAAGCCGTACCAACGATTAAGACTATCGGATGCTGCAATGTCGGATTTATCGTAATGTAGACTGTATGATTTTTGGAAATCTACAGAATTAGTGCTTGAAGATCCAGAATAACCGCTAACATTGGCATACCTTAGTTGTCCGACGTTTATGCCTATATACCCGCTGCGACGGTGAGAGCGACATAGGTTGCAACAATGTACGGTGAGTTTTCTAGATTTTTGATGATTCAGGACGAAATTATACTAAATCCTCAGAGTCGATTTCAACGGAAGACATTTTTTGTAATCGTAATTGTTGCCAAGATAATCAATATTCCCCAAGGCAGAGGCCCTTATATGGAAAGCAAGATATACTAGGATAAGGTCTTAGCTTAATTTTTCGAGTTTCATGCCGGCTTCTTTGCCAATTTTGGCTAAAGAGGCTTTGCGACGCGAGGCTGTATTTTTCTTCAAAAGACCTTTTTTGGCAGCCTTATCGTACTCGGATTGGGCTTTGGCCATATTTTCCATAGTCGGATTCGCTCTAAAGGCTTTCAACGCGGTCTTGATGTCTTTTTTGATCTGTTGGTTGTGCGCAGTGCGTTTTTCGGTCTGACGAGCAGCTTTTTGTGCAGATTTGATAATTGGCATTAATAAAAATCCTCGAAGGTTAAATTTTAAATAGTAATCTTATTTAATTGTATCTGATATGATAAGAAAAGTAAAGAGGGAAGATTGAATAAAAATAAAAAATGCAATATGGGGTTAAGTGTGTTCGGTTATTATGCCATATTGTACTATCGGTTAGAAAAGACAAACCGCAACTACAGATCTAGCCGAAACTAGCAGCTTAACCTTTATATTAGCACAGCTTATGCTTTTTGTCAATATTATTTTTTGTGTTTTTTACTTTTTGATCTGCTATGGGGGTAATAATAGAAGACAGTGACACACTAAGTGATTAATTATGATAAACATTAAGCTTTCACTCATTAATATAATGTTTCTTTTAGTCGCTGTCTTCTATTATTACCCCCCACACATCACAACCTAAAACTCAAGCATAAAAACAATTTATGCTTATTCCATACATTATTACTGTCTAGCTAGGCAGCGGAGGGGGAAGCCACTCCAACGACTGACGTGGCCGGATGGGTTGACGCCAGACGCATAGAAGTAGAGGAGGTATGCTCGAGCGACGTCGGAAGAGTTAGTTCGAGACGACCATTCATAACCGTTGAAGCCAGAGTTCCACAAACGACCGCTATCGATACCGATGGCCCCGCTGCGAAGCGCTGCTATTTTTGCTTACGGCTATTATTACTGTCTAGCTAGGCAGCGGAGGGGGAAGGCGAAATGACGTTTGTTACTATATGATGGGCGTACTACAGACTCGTTGAATAGGAAGTGATACGAGTAGCCAAGATCGGACGAATTGGCTCGCGAAGACCATTCGTTGCCATCAACAGCAAGATATCTTAACTTTCCAATATTAGTCAAGACATGCCCGCTGCGAATCGAGCTGCTATCATGCTGACATAACAGCAATAAGTGAATTATTGGAAGTCATTTATGCTTTAGTTTTTTTGCCATGTTGGACTTAGGCGTGCTATAATAAACATAAGAGAAATAAAAAGGATGGGAGATGGATTGGTCAAGTATTTTGCCAACGGGGTGGGAGGTAGACTCGTTTCATATTTTTGTCTATATTTTGTCACAAGTTTTGGCGGTGGTGGAATATGGGTTGCTGGGAGCTTCTTATTTAGCCAAAAAGCGTAAAACGGTAGTAATTCTTGATATTGCTTCAATGACTCTAGGGATCATCGTGTATTTATTGCTCGGTGCGGATTCGGGGTTGGCGATGTCGGTCGTGATTTTGTTGGCGAATTTCTATTATCTATATGATGAAAAGGACCAGGGCGAGAGTAACAAGATGACTCTGCGGGATTATGTAGCGCTGGGGATTGTTTTGGTGACGATTGGAGTTTTGGCGGTCTTGACGTATGATGAGCCTTTGAGCTTACTTTCGGTGTTAGCGACAGTTTTGTACGAAATATCGATTTTTTGGCAGAATGGAAGCACAATGGTTTATCAGTTTTTGGGGATTCCAGTGGCGCTTTCTTGGATGACGTACAATGGTTTTGCGCATTCGCCTTCTGGTGTGGTTTGCGAATTTTGTATGTTGGTGGCATCTACGGTTGGATTTGTGCGGGCGATTATTGCGGAGAGGAAGGCACGGAAGCGTAAGCGAGGAAAGGGAAGGAAGACCACTGCGAAGGCTAAAAGGGTGGCGAAGAGGACAGATAATAAGAAGCGTTCCGCTAAAAAATAGCTTGGTGTCTTGTATAATTTTTATTTTACCTCTGTAGGGTAACGATTTTATAAAAATATTGTTCAGCTAATTAAAAAAGTTGTTCAGTCGTTTGTGATGCTCAAAAATATTAATCATAGACAGTAAGAGATTTATGCTAGTTTGAATTGTTTGCAAGGGTAAAATATCAACGGATTTATTTTGACGGATTGACATCGATGATGTTGGTGTATCTAAAATTTTGTCTACGACAAAATTGCTGTTATCTTCGCATTGCGTCATAGCTTATCGATGATTCCGTTAAAGAAAAAATGAGCCTTACGGCTTCTTTTGAGGAATCTTGGTGGGTCGCGAGGGGCCGGCTTTTCTGCAGAAAAGCCTTGACCGCAGGAGTGGCTGTAGCTCAAAAAGAAAACTTGTTTGCTTTTTGAGCTACAGCCACTCCTACGTTACGCACACATGTTGATTTAATCCGCCTACAAAACAAAATAAAGTCCCAAAGGACTTATTTTATTTTGGTGGGTCGCGAGGGGCTCGAACCCCCGACCTTCTCGGTGTAAACGAGACGCTCTAGCCAGCTGAGCTAGCGACCCAATCAGTACTGTATTAGTATAGCATATTTTTCTTAAATTGGGGGACTTTTCTTGGATAAGAGCATAAAATAACCGTTAAAAGTGGCATTGAAAAAGCGCTAGGATAGCCTAGCGCTAAGGCAGCATGCTGCCTTTAAAAATATTGAGGGTTTTTAGCTCGTCGGTGTCAAAATAATCGTGAATGCGGCAAAATGTTTTGGACCCAGTATGAAGTACCAAAATTGGTATTTCATACTGGTCAGACGCTCTTTTCGAATTATCGTCAATTTGATCAATACAAAGTACGCAATCCTGGGTGATAGGTGCCTGGTGAATGACTGGACCAACACAAGTTACCCCCTGCGTTTTGACCGAGATTTGCGGATAAGTCTGATTCTGGAGTGATGCAGTGATTAGATCCTCGGCGTCCAGAAGTTCCTCTTCTTCTGCGCCTAGCTCCATACGATTTCTAGCCCAATTTCTAGTGTCGGCGTCCAGCGATTTAATCAATCCGATCATCTCGGCGACAATACCAGAGCGGTAGCCGTACCATACCAAACCAGGGAAGTGCGATAAATTCCGCTCACTATTTAGAGTGAAGCTTAAATAAGGACGTTCCTTGGCGGTTTCTTCAATTGTGGGCCGTTCGTAGTTAGTGCGTACGCGACTCAAGATATAGAACTTTTCGTCTTCGCAACTGAGATGTTGGACGGGTTTTTCAATCTTATCCACGGGGTAAAGTGAGTCGATGATTGATTGCGTGGCGTAGTCGCGGCATTTTTGGTAAGATTCCAGTAACGCTTGTCTGGTTTTGAAGGCGTTTTCCTTATCCTCTTTGCTCATGCATTTTGCAAAATAAGACGACTCTGTGATCAACGAAGCTAAAACTAGTTCGTGCAGTTGTGTATTGACGTCTGCTTCGGTTAGATTAGCATAAGGGCTCATAGCCTTGAAAAAGGCACCGCCGTTGGCGTTTGCAGCCATGAATTCTTCTATGCTCATCGTGATTGCTTGTGATTTTTTGGCCATACATGACCCTCCTTTTCTGATAAAGAACTCCCTTTTCTATTTTGCCATACTTTACTATAGAAGTCAATAGAACTTTTTTGACTTTGTTGCAAATTGTTATCTTTCAAAAGCCTGAATTCGGGGAAGAAAACCTAATCCTTAGACTCGGATACATGATCATAATCCTTATATATTACTGTCTAGCTAGGCAGCGGAGGGGGAAGCCGTACCAGCGACGGTCGTCGTGACTGGATGAGTCGACGTTAGATTCATTGAACCCAAGATGATGCGCATAACGGTTATCAGTAGAATCAGCTTTTGACGACCATCCGTATCCTCCAAGACCAGAATATCTCAGTCTAGCAATATTGGAAAAAAACATCCCGCTGCGAACGAAATAAAGGGGCGCTTCGGCAATATTATAGCTCTTCCCGTCCGTTCCAGTGCCAGTCACACTACCGCTATTAATTCCCGTAGCAATGCCATATGGAGCAAGCAGTGCATAGAACGACCCATTATCCGTGGTGTTGCTGGTAGGCAGTTGCCGAAGCGCCCCTTTAGTTTGTGGTAAAGAGTCGTATTTAGTTGATCGCATCACTACAGATCCAGCCGAAACTAGCAGCTTATCTCTATCCTATCACACTTATGCTAAAAAGTCAATATATTTTTCTGGCTTTGATCTTCGAGCGTTACGTTAGTGGGATAAAAGTCGACAAAGCGGAATTTTGACCTTCGCTAACTAGCGTGCTAAACTAGTCAGACAAGACTTGCGAAGACGGACGGGGAAGTTGGAACTGTAGTACTTTACGAGAGGAGGCAGATGATGCCGAAACAGGAATTCAAAGCAAACATGACGAAAGAGGAAATGCGGCGAGGTATGCGTATGGACTGTACGGGTCGGCTTTATGATGCGGAGAAGATGTATACTTTCCTTAAGGGTTATTTTATTGGACGAAAGATGAATGAAGCTTTGAAGGCGCTTGGTTATATGCGTGAGCATCATGCAGAGCAGTTACGTGCAGATGGGCAGCCCTATGAGATTCATCCGCTAATGATGGCCTGTATGGCGGTGTATTTGTCGGATGAGGAGAATATCACGGAGGATGTTTATGTGACGATTCTCTTGCACGACGTGTCGGAAGAAACGGGTACACCGGTAGATGAATTACCATTTAGTTATAAGGCGCGTCGAGGCGTAAAATATATGACCAAGATGAGTTTGCCGGATGAGACGAAATTTGAGTTAAGACGGCGCTATTGTTACGAATTGCTTGAGAGCAAAGAGGCCACGATCGTGAAGGCGATTGATCGTTATGCAAATTTTCTGACTATGGTGGGGGCGCTGGGGATCAAGAGGATTATCAAAAATGTGGTCGAGACCGATATGTTGCTTTTGCCGGTTTTGCGCCAAGCGGAGCAAAAGTGGCCAGAACTATCGAACCTTTTGCATTCGCTAAGGACTAATATTCAGGGTATTATGGAAACGTGTGCGAAAGAACACCATGTCAAATTGATCGATCCGAAGTTTGTGAATGCTTTGGAGGTAATAGATTTTTCTTATTTGATTACGGGTGCGGAACCGTCAGTGGAGGCTTTGATGGCTCTAGAGAAGGAACGTGTGTTTCGGGAGGAATTTTGGCCGAAGTGGCAAGCAGAACATCAACATAACTGAGATGTAAGTACATTCGATCTCGTGACGAGGTATGGGCGGTACTATAAGTACCGCCCAACTTTTGTATAGAAGGATGATGAGGTGTGGTATAATATAAAGAGTGAAATACTTTTAATGGATCATAGGAAAGGATAGGGCGATGGGATCTTCAGGGAACGAAGTGGAGAAAATGCGGCATACGCTGAGTCATGTTTTGGCGGCGGCTGTGCAGGAGCTTTATCCGACAGCGAAGTTTGGGATTGGGCCGGCGATTGAAAACGGGTTTTATTATGATATTGATTTTGGTAAAGTGAAAGTTTCGGAGGGGGATCTGGCGAAGATTGAGAAAAAAATGCGCGGGGTCATTATGCGTGGCTGTGAGATGAAACGGCGAGTGGTATCGCGGGGCGAAGCGGTGGAGTGGGCCGAGGAACAGGACCAGAAATATAAGAAGGAGCTGATTCACGAATTGCAGAACGATGAGGAAGTGAGCTTTTATGATCTCTACGATGCACGAACGGGGGAAGTGTTGTTTACGGACCTTTGTAAGGGCCCACACGTGAAGAACTTGGAGGAAATTGGAGCTTTTCAGCTGTCGCGTCTTGCTGGGGCTTATTGGCGTGGTGATGAGAAGCGTGAGATGTTGACCCGGATTTATGGTTTGGCTTTTGCGACCGAGGAAGAGCTGGAGGCATATTTGGTGCGCCAGGAAGAAGCGAAGCAGCGCGATCATCGGAAGCTGGGGAAGGAGCTGGAATTATATTGTTTTTCGGATTTGGTGGGAGCGGGGCTGCCGATGTTCACGCCGCGAGGGACGATTCTGCGCAATATGCTGGCAGATTTCGCGAATGGTTATCGCGAAAGGTGTGGCTATCGGAAAGTTTGTATTCCGCATATTGCCAATGTGGAGCTGTATAAGACCTCGGGGCATTATCAGAAATTCCCGGAGCTGCTCAAATTTATTAGTCAAGAAAGTGGTGATGAATTGGCTTTGAAGCCAGTGAATTGCCCGCATCATTCGCAGATTTTTGCTAGTGTACCGCGTTCCTACAAAGAGTTACCAGTAAAATATCTCGAAACCACGATGGTTTATCGTGATGAACGCAAAGGGGAATTAGGCGGGCTTTCGAGGGTGCGTGCGATTACGCAAGATGATTCGCATGTTTTTTGTACTGAAGATCAAGTTGAGCAAGTTTTTGGCGAGTTGATTGAGAGTGCGAAGGATTTGTATCAGAAAGTGGGGATGAAATTAAGCCTGCGATTGAGTTTTCGCGATGATAGTGATGGCTATATTGGGGATGAAAAGATGTGGGAAAAGGCGCAGGCGGCGATTGAGCGTATGGCGCGGAAGTTTGAGATGGAGTATAGTATTGGGCTGGGCGAGGCAGCGATGTATGGACCGAAGATGGATTTCATGGCGATGGATGCTTTGGGTCGGCAGTGGCAGCTTGCGACAGTGCAGCTCGACTACGCAATGCCAGAGCGATTTGGATTGGAGTATACGGATGCTGATGGTAGTAAGAAAACGCCGATTATGATTCACTGCGCGCTTTTAGGGGCGATTGAACGCTTTATGAGTATTTTCATTGAGCATACCGCGGGATGGTTCCCGTTGTGGTGTGCGCCAGAGCAAGTGCGGATTTTGACGGTAAATGACCAAGTCGAGGGCTATGTTGAGGAAGTTGAGGAGGTTTTGCGCGGAGTGGTGTTGCAGGAGCCGGTGGCGGAAAATCATTTGCGTTTTGAGAAAGATTTGAGCGACGATAGTCTTGGTAAGAAAATCAAGAAAGCCACGGAGATGAAGATCCCGGTAGTGCTGATTGTGGGGCCGAAGGACATGGAGGCGCGCGAAGTAAGCGTGCGGACGCGCGATGGGGAAGAGAAGGTGAAGCTCGAAGATTTGTCGGGGTGGTTGATTCGGCAAAATGGGCAGTAGAACGAAAAATGGTTTTGTGATGGGACGGATTCATTTATAATGTTATGTGCATCTAGGAGTTGAAAGCGTATGCTGACAACTCTAATGTCATGCGTGTCTTCCGGCATTTGGCAACTATCGGCCGTTTAGGCCACAGTGCATAGCTCTCGTTAAACTACCCCCGGCCAAACGGTCGGGGGATTCCTTTTTGGTATTTTTATGTTATAGTTTTAGATAATGAGTTTTAATAAAACAATTGTGATTTTAGGCCCGACGGCGTCGGGGAAGACGGGAGTGAGTATTGACATTGCGCGAGAAATCGAGCGGCGAGCGCTGTCGTCGCCGAAAGGAGAGTCCGCTGGCTTTACTGTGGTGGAAATCATCTCGGCGGATTCCCGGGCGATTTATCGGGAGATGGATATCGGGACGGCGAAGCCGAGCTTAGCGGAGCAGGTGGGAATTAAGCACTGGGGAATTGATTTGGTGAATCCGGGTGAGCGTTTTACAGTAGCAGATTGGAAGTCGTATGCGGAAGCGAAAATTAGGGAAATTCGCGGGCAGGGGAAGTTGCCAATGGTTGTGGGTGGGACAGGGCTCTATATCGATGCTTTGATTTATGATTATAAATTTAGTGAACAGGCGAAGCGTACGCAAAATGATCGTAATGGGGACTGTGCAAAATTTTTAATCATAGGCGTAAAGTGGAAACCGGAAGACCTAAAGGCACGAATTACAGAGAGAGTGAATAAATTATTTACTCAAGAACTCTATGCGGAGATTGGACAACTTGTACAAAAATATGGGTGGGATAATCAGGCGATGAAGAGTAATATTTATCAATTTGCTTGGGGATATATGAAGGGGGATTATAGCCTGGAAAAAGCAAAAGAACTTTGTGTATACGATGATTGGCATCTTGCGAAACGGCAATTAACCTGGTTCAAACGGAATAAAAAAATTAATTGGTTGCCTCTTGATGAAATAAGGCCATATGTGATAAAATGTATACAAGATGAGTAAAGAAAATAATACTCCAATAGAAAAATTGTTCGGTTCGAAAACGCGGGCGAAGCTTTTGGAGCTGTTTTTCGAAAATACTACGAAATCTTATTATGTACGTGAGATTACACGCGTGATTGAGGAGCAAATTAATTCGGTGCGGCGGGAGTTGATGAATTTGGAGAGTATTGGGATTGTGCGTAACGAAACTTATGATAATAAGGTCTATTATTCGGCGAATATGAAGCATCCCTATGCGCACGCTTTTCAAGAGATTTTTGGACGTAAGGTGACGCCGGCGAAGGTGCAAGAAGTACGGCAGGCGGCGACCAAAGGAGCTTGGGACGATTATATTCGACCGGTGGCGAAATATTTGCGTGCTATGATGATCACGAACCGCTTGCCGGGGCAGGATGGAGTTGATATGCTTTTGGTGGGGGATGATCGGACCAAGAAATTAACGCGTTGGGCAGAGGTGGTGGAGAAGAAACGGGGAAAGCCGATGAATTACGTGATTATGGGGCGGGACGATTTTCTATATCGTAAGAGTGTGCGTGATCGCTTTGTGCTGGAAATTTTAGAGATGGAGATGACAGATTTGTATGATCCAGAGGGAATCATTCGGAATGAAGTCGAGTATTAGGGGGTTTCGTATTTTGTTTTTTTGGACTAGTTGAAATCTGTTGGCTTTTAGGGTTCGGTTAAGTTAAGGCGTGGTATAATGAGGAAAGGAGGCAGAAATGTTTGAAATTGAAAGTAAAAATCCGGATGAAGTAACGATTGTAGTGAAGGGACGCGCGATTAAATTTGATTTCGTCAAGGGGGAGGTTAATGCTGATCTTGAGGTGGGAACGATTGTTGGGCCGGGAGAATTTGAGATTGGCGAAGCGGCGATTCGAGGGATTGCAACCGAGAATAAACAGACGATTTATGATGTGGTGATTGGAAAAGTACACATTGGTATCATTGGCGGGAATGAGGAGGCGATTGCTTTGGATGAGCTAGGGGTAGCGGATATTTTGTGTACGTCCTCGGTGCGAGCGGTGCGCGAAATTGAGCCAAAAATAGTAATCGCGACTGGGAATATTGATGGTATGGTGACGGAGCTGAAGTTGACGCCGAAGACCGAGAAAAAGTTTAAGGTGAAGAGCTTGGATGCTCTGCCGGCGGCGATGGAAGTGATCGCTTTGACGTAACGAAGGAGTGGTATGGCTCAGTTGATCAGCCTTTTGATTGTTTTTGCAATTATTCTGTTATCGATGATGCTGCACGAGCTGGCGCACGGGTTGGTGGCGTATTGGCTAGGGGATAACACGGCGAAGGCAGAGGGGAGATTAACGCTCAATCCCTTGAAGCACTTGGATCCGATTTTGTCGGTTTTGATGCCGTTGATGCTTTTTCTAAGTGGCGGGCCGATTTTTGGTGGCGCTAAACCGGTTCCGATTAATACGCGGAATCTGAAATATGGGGCTTGGGGAATGGCTCTGGTAGCGATCGCGGGTCCAATTACTAACTTTTTGATTGCTTTTGTGGCCTTTCTGATTGGATATTTTAGTGGTGGCCTGTTTGCGGCGGGGTTGATGGGCACGATCTGGGGCTATCTCGTGTCAGTGAATCTGGGTTTCGGTGTGTTTAATCTGATTCCGATTCCGCCGCTTGATGGTTCGCGAGTGCTTTATGCGATTGCGCCGGATGGAGTTCGGGAAGTGATGACAAAGATGGAGCAGCTCGGTGTATTCTTGATTATGATTATTGTGGTGGCGTTTCCGAGTGTGATTTCAACGATTATGGGCGGAGGTGTTGATGCGATCCTTAAGGCCTTTTTCTGGATTGTTGGGGTAAGATAGAATATTCAGGTTTATAGAGTGGATTCCGTCGTCAGTTTGGCACTGATCGTCTCAGTGTGTAGTAGTGTGTATATATTTGCGTATGCAGTGGATTTGGATTTCGAAAAAATGACTAACGGTCAATTTTGGTTATTTTCCAGAGGCGAAAATATTGACCGTTGGTCAATATTTTGATAGAAATTATTGACTACTGGTCATTTCTAAGGGAATTACTGACCAATAGTCATTTTGCGAAAATTCCAGAGGAAAAATAATGACTGTTGGTCAATATTGTAAAATTGATCATTGGGTATTATATCAATACGTGGCATAATATTCTTGTGGAAGGGAATTTTGAAATAAAATCGATATTGGGAAGTTGATTTTTTCTCTTTTGAGAGGAAATGTGCTATAATGAAAGTGTCCCTAGTGGCGGCATGATTTTCCTGAATAATCATGTTTAGGGATTTCGTGGCTCATTTCCGTGGAAATGTCGCATAAGATTTTACCCACCTTGTATATACTACAGGGAAAACATCGTTGCTAGGGGTATTTTGGTGTGGGAGAGTCGATAATGACCATTGGTCATGTGGGTGCGATGTTTGTGGTGGAAAATAGAGACTGGATTCTTGATCGTTCGATTTGAGGAGGTAGCTTGAGAGAACGATTGAAGATCTGGGCTCTAGGTTTTGGCAAATAAAAAGATTATTTAGGTAGTAAGTTGTGAAACAAAGAATACGAGTGGCGGCTTTGATCCGGAATAAGGGTGGGGTTTTGCTCATGAAGCGCAGTCAGGGGCGGATTGATGGTGAGCCGGTATGGGAATTGCCGACTGGAAAAATTAAATTTGGAGAACAACCGGAAGAAGCGATTGGCCGGGCTTTGGAGGAATTTTTAGGAATCAAACAGACGGAGCAAAGCGTTCTGCGCGATGTGACGACTTTTGTGGCGCCGCAGGGGGCTAGCCAGTTGAGTAATCTATATATTATATATGATATTAAGCTGGCGGATGAGACCAAAATTGAGCCGAGGGAGCGCTATTCCGCTTATAAATACATCGATCCGGTTGAGGTGCGTAATTTTTGTATGGATGGCGCTAGTCTTGCGGTTTTGGAGATTGAAGAGCGTATTGATGGCGTAAAATCGAATTATAAGGAGGTGGCGAACAGTGCGACGGTTTATGTTGACGGCTGCAGTCGCGGGAATCCGGGGCCTTCGGGGGTTGGTTACCATATTGTAGGGGAGAATGGCGAAATTTTGGCGACTGGCGGTGAGTTTATTGGATTTGCCACGTCTAGAATTGCGGAGTATTATGCTTTGAAAGCCGGGATTGAGCAAGCGTTGGCGCTTGGGCTAAAGTCGGCGCGTTTTGTGGGTGATAATTTGATGATGATAAATCAGATGAATGGAGTGTATAAAATTAAAAATCGAGATCTTATGCCGATTTATGATGACATTCAGGAATTGTTGAAGCAGTTTGAAGCTTGTGCTTTTGTGCATGTTTTGCGGGAGCAGAATAAGGAAGCTGATCGACAGGCGAATTTAGCGGTTGATCAGCGGTTCGAGCTAGAATAGTAGAAATTTTCTACATTTTATGCTTAAGATTTTTTGTGTAGCAAGTTTGATGTGGCTTCTGGATGCTAATAAAAGCCTTTGTCAATTCCATGTTTTTTGAGGAGTCTACTCACTATGTGCGTTATTTTTTGATAAAAAATGAAAATATATGTTATAATGAGGGCGAGCCCGAAAGGCAATCGCTTGGGAGCTATTCCAAGAGGAAAGTCCGGGCAGCATAGGGCGCGGCAGTCGCTAACGGCGACCGTTCGAAAGAATAGGGAAAGTACCACAGAAACTTATACGGCCGGTTCTTTGGCACCGATTACGAGATTATGGTATCATGATTGTATGTTGGGTTTGTTTATGAAACTACAAGCGTAATTAGTGTTTACAGATCTTTACTCTGCGTAATAGCATGATCCTGTGATCGGTGACCGAAGGATTGGTAAAGGTGAAATGAGTGGGGTAAGAGCCCACAGCGTTGTATGGTGACATATGGCGGAGGTAAACCCTGCCGGCTGCAAGGAGCGCTAGGAAACCTTGACCCGAGGATGCGCGTTTACCGCTGGAGCCGAAGAGCAATTTTCGGCCTAGATAGATGATTGCCAGCCTTCTTTTGGGAAGGCTACAGAACCCGGCTTACTGAGGGCTCCTTTGTTTTTGGTGTAATTTAGCCTGCGCGGTCGAAACATACTCCACCCGGTTGTTTCATTCCTTCTCCTATGGCGTTGGACGCGTAGTGTTCTGGGCACTAGTCGTTGCTTCGCTTGAGAAATACGTCTACTTATCTCTTAAGTCTCGGGCTTCTTTGGCGTTCGGCTCTGGAGAAAACGTAAATGTTTTTTTGAGCGAGTCCATTCTTAGATAATGTAAGTTATGTTTGTTTTAAACTTGTTTGGGCTGGTTTTTTTAATATCTTATTCTTGAGTAACTTTAGTTACGCTTGTATTTAGTTTGTTGTGGTTAAATCTCTTCCCGATATTTCGCCCTTGGGTAGTATTAAATATATGTTTGTCTTGGGTTCATAGCGACTAATTCTCCACCATCAAAAAATAACCACTATCAAAAATAGACCCTCCTCCCGGATGGCCTATTTGAATATTCTTATTTCTGGATAATACCTTTTTTCTTCAGTGTGCGCAAAGTCGAAGTTGCAACATTGGCTTTGACCTTTTTCCCATTGATAATCAAGGTTTTCTTTTGGATATTTGGCTTAAATACCTTGCGGGTTTTGTGCTGAGAGAATGAAACATTGTGCCCATACATTTTGCCTTTGCCGCTGATTTCACAAATCGCCATTACTTTGTCTCCTTTATCGTGTTAACGATTACCTTGAACGCTTCCGGTTGATTGACGGCTAGTTCGGCAAGAATTTTGCGATCGATCGTGACGTTGTTTTGTTTGAGACCGGCTATCAGCTGTGAATAGGAAAGACCTAATTCTCTTGAAGCGTTATTGATGCGAGTAATCCATAGTGCACGTAGGTCGCGCTTGCGATTGCGTCGATCGCGATAGCTGTAGCGCAGAGATTTGATGACACCTTGTTTAGCAAGGCGATAGCTGCGCCTGCGATAATGCTGCATGCCCTTGGCGGCCCTTAAAGTCTTCTTATGTTTAGCTCTAGCGGCTACTCCACGTTTTACTCTCATGTTATTTGGCTCCTAATGCATTTTTGACGTTTTTAGCAATTTTGCCGTTGATCGATGCGGCAGTATTAATTTTACGTTTGCGTGATTTGGATTTCTTAGCCAGAATATGGTTTCCAAAAGCGTGTTCGCGCATAAGTTTGCCGGAAGCGGTGATTTTGACGCGTTTAGCGGTGCCTTTGTGAGTTTTTAGCTTAGGCATATTTTTCCTTTAGTTTAATTAAGATTAATATTGTGCCGTATTGACTGAACGGCTAAAAGTGCGATCAACTAGCCTAGAAAGTAGGAAAATGAAAATACTTTTTTCGTGCTGGGCTGATTTTTTATGGTGCAGATGGCTTTAAAACTAGAATTTTTGATTGCGTACCTGAGCTTAATTTAATCGTACTAGGGAGACGGTACGAAGGTTAACGTGTTTAGGTTTTGCGCCGGACGCTGACGGAGAGATTCCGCCCTGCGAATTGCGGTTTGCCTTCCACGATTATCTCGTTATTTTCGGAGATTAGTGTAACGACTTTGTCTAGCATCGTTTGCCCTAACTCTTTGTGCGCCATTTCTCGCCCACGGAAAATGATCATAATTTTGACACGATCTCCGTCTTCGAGAAAACTTCTAATTTTACGTACTTTGATTTGTAGATCGTTGTCACTGATTTTGAGGCCGACTTTCATCGTCTTGAGCTCGGATTGTTTTTCGCGGGCTTTTTTACGATTTTTAGCCTCTTCTTTCATCTTTTGGTATTGATATTTTCCCCAATCAATGATTTTAACGACTGGCGGATCTGCGTTACCTGCAATCTCAACCAAATCTACACCTTGTTCTTTAGCGATTTTTTGGGCTTCCCGACTCGACATAATGCCAAGTTGCTCTCCATTAGTTCCTATTACGCGGACAGATGAGTAGCGAATTTCGCCGTTGATTTTCGTGTGCGTTGTTTTACTAATGAGTGGATTCCTTTCGCTTTAATTTAAGTACTACACTATCATTTTAACAAATTTTTAGATAATGACAAGGGTTTTTCTCTGTTATTTTTTACTATAAATCACCCACTCTTATTATTTATTGTTAAAAATAATCAGTGAAGAAAGTTTGGTTTAGTTGAGGAGTGAGATATTGGAGTGTTTTACTGATTTTTGGTTCTAGAATTATGATTGTTCGTTAAATAAAATATGTGAACAACGTGGTAAAATTTGTATTCAATGTAGTTGGTTACGCATCGCTAATGCTTCAGAAATGTGTTCAGTCTTCACCCCTGTAGAATGATCTAAATCTGCAATTGTTTGAGCAACTTTGATTACTTTGAAATAGCTGCGAGCAGATAGCTTGAGCTTCTTCGCAGCTTGCAATAATAGCATTTTGGCGTCTGAATCGATACGAATATATTGATTGATTTCGTGTGATGAGAGTGAACCGTTAAAGCGTTTTTCGCTGTGAAAACGCTGGTTTTGAATTTTTATCACTTCTGTTATAGTATTTTTGACAATGGAATGTTCACAGGATTCTGAAGAATCCGGTGTTGCAGTGTCGCTTGGCTTTATTTTTGCCTCTGTTTCAGTTTTTTTGACAATAGGCTTTGTCGGAGCTTTGGTGGCTAAGTTGTCTATTTCGACTGGCTCCACGTTAATAATGAGATCGATCCGGTCGAGGATCGGGCCGGAGATTTTTCGTTGATAATGCTCGATTTGAGTAGTGCTGCACTTGCAGGCATGTTGCGTGGAGCCTAAATAGCCGCATGGGCAGGGGTTCATAGTGGCGATTAACATAAAATCGGCTGGATAAGTGAGGCGTTGTTTTGCCCGTATAACCGTGACTTTTTTGTCTTCTAGTGGCTGACGGAGAGCCTCGAGGACATGACGGGGAAATTCTGGGAGTTCGTCAAGAAAAAGTACGCCGCGGTGGGCAAGAGAAATTTCACCAATAGTTTGATTAGCGCCACCGATCATGGCAGCGAGACTAGCGGTGTGATGGGGTGCGCGAAAGGGGCGTTCAGTACAAGATTGGCCAGCGGTGGAAGCGAGGGCGTGGATTTTTGTAATTTCTAGTTTCTCCGAGGCGCTGGGCGGGGGCAGAAGGTTGGCCGCAGTATGGGCCAGCAGGGTTTTTCCAGAACCTGGAGGGCCAGAGAGTAACAGGTTGTGGCGCCCGGCTAAGGCGACGATTAGGGCGCGTTTTGCTAAAGCTTGCCCCTTGATGTCGTCTAAAGTGGGCTGGTTTGAGTCTTCCAGGGTTACAGTTTCTTTGACCACTGTTTCTGTATTTTTGACATAATAAAGGGTCGGATCTTTTGATACCTCTGCAGCAGATTGAGTTTCGGTGTATTCGCCGATTAGCCGCAAAAATAGTTCTCGGAAGTTACGGATGCCGATGATTTCGATATTATCGATTAGTCGTGCTTGAACGGCGTTTTCTAGGGGCAGATAAACTTTTTTAAACCCGGAATTCTTGGCGGTTTCGACGATATTGATAATACCGCGTACTGGCTTGGCAAGGCCGTCTAGAGAGAGCTCGCCAACGAAGAGGGAGTTTATGAGGTGTTTTGATTGGAGCTGTTTAGATAAAACTAGAATAGCGAGCGCAATCGGAATATCTAGATGTGAGCCGTCTTTCATGAGCTCGGCGGGAGCAAGGTTGATGGTGGCTTTTTTGCTAGGAAACGAGAAACCGGAATTAGTGATGGCCGAACGCACTCGTTCTCGTGACTCGGAAATGGTTTTATTGGCCATACCAACGATATTGAAGGCGGGTAAGCCGTTACTGAGGTCGCCTTCGACCTCGATCAGTCGACCTCCGTAGCCATAGGGAATGGCGGAATATATTTTTGCAATCATAGCTTCAGGGTAGCATCATTTTTGTAAAAATTACAACCCTTAGGTTCAAAAAAAAGACTGAGGGAGTTTTTGCTGCTGTTCATGTATTTTTGACAATGGAGTATTTGGTGGGCTTCGGAAATAGAGAGCAAGACGGGCGTTTAATTTTGTTTTACCTCTGTTTTAGTATTTTTGACAATGCGTACTCAAAGAGAGGGATATAATAAAAATCTTGTTTATGGATCTTGATTATGGTACAATGAAGGTAGTTGGGGCTGACAAAGCTTAGACGGATTATTAACAGACATCAGGCGTGACGAGTGATACCGTAAGTATTGAATAAGTGAAAAAACCACTTCGAAGCATGTGCTTTATGCACCTGCGTATGCTTAATTAGATATTTTAAGCTGGTTCGACACCGAGTCTCCGTAGGTGGCGAATTATTAGATTACGGTGATAGTATAAGTGGAGTTGATTAGTCCCTTGTGCGAATTTTATAATCAGGGCACTTGAAGTTTGGTTGCTTGCAGCTTCAAGGTTTTGCCGACTTAAAAACAGGCAACTACGCACGTAGAATGGTGTTATGGAGATTTTTCGGACCCGGAGGCAGTATCCGGCAGCTCCACCAATTTAATCAGAACTATATATCGCTTGGCGGTATATTTTTTTGTGATGGTTATTATTCTCGTCGACGCACGGTGCTAAAAAATGGCTAATTGGCATAATTTATATGCAGCCAAAATTCGAAATTTGCCTGTGGAAAACTCTTAAAAAAATTTATAAAAAAAGTATTCAAAAACTATTGACGCTAACGTTTTTTTGGATTATTATAGAGATAGCTTTTGAATAAAAATGTTATACAGACTAAATCAAAAGCCAAAAACAAAAAACAGAACCTTAGCCAAAAAATAACTCCACACTCTACAGAAGACCGGTTTTCCTCGCAGTTACCGGTCTTCTTTCTTGTTAAGAAATGAACAACTGTGATTAAAAAGCACTATGATGTTGCAAAATGGTTGTGGTATGTGAAAAACAGGGAAAAGCCTGTGTTGTGAAAAATACAACACAGGCTTTTCTAATAGTGAATAATTAGGGGAAGGAAGCGTTTATGATTACATGTTTTAATGTTGTGAACTTTACAACATTTTTCGTTGACTAAGGAGATAAATACAGTGTTATTTTAGTTCGTTGTAGAATTTACAACATAATATATATCGTAAATAACAGAGGCAATTTGAATACTGTTGTAGAAAATACAACATTTTCTAAGAAAAAAGCCTTGTATTTTTAGCATAAGCGTGCTATGATGAAGACAGTCCAAATCAAAAACAAACACGGACCATAAAAAAGTACTTTACAAATTAGTTTAATGATCAAGCGGTATCCACAAGCGAAAAGGTAATTTCTAGCCATAAATTACAATTGAGGAATTACCTAAAGCTTGCGGAGACCTTGAGCGTTTTCCAATTGGGTTAGTATTGACGAGATGTTAGTATTGGATCCAGAAGCTACTAGGAAATTTTTCTAGAGACGTTTCGTAAAGGAGTTCGACTAAATATGTTTGATAGACTGACAGTTCGTTGAGAACAAGCAGTGTTTTTGAATAATATGAGGTAGGATTTCAGGAGCATGTATAGAGAAGAATTTCGATCGGGGGATGTCGGCTTTATTGGTACGAGATAATAACTTTGTTGATAGGCGAATCATATCCCGCGACAGTGGTTTAGCTGTAGGCAGCAGCGAAAGTCTATCATATTAGGGAACTTGAATTTATCTTTCGAGATAAACTCAGTTTACTAGGTTAATGATTGTGCTAAAGGGAAGCAGGAAGATTTATAGCAATATAAGATCGACCGGAAACTCGTAATCTGAGATGCTGGACTAATGCTATCCTTGTTGGTAGCTGAGGTTTGGAATCGACGAATACTACTGGAAAGTTGATAGAAGTCTATGAATAAGTAAGGTGGGATTCTCTAAGATTGCAAAAGTCGATAAGATGGAAGGAAATAGCTATTGTTTGATTGTAAGAATCTATCGATCGGGCGTTCAAACAGGAAACTGAGGGGCGCGAAGATGCCGGATGGAGTCTAAACATATTCACTTTGGTGATTCAGAGGTGATTTTGGGGCGTGAGTCTTAGAAGAATCAATGGAGTCGAGGGCAGGAAACTGTTGGAGAGATATGGTTAGTGTTCGGTGAGCGTGGAAACAAAGTTTCGGACGTCAAGATAGTAGTTCAAGTCGAAGTTGAGGATTTTATCCTTAACCAGGCGTTTTTGCAAGAGATAACTATGGAGAATTATACCAACGATATAGCTGGAAAGTTTAAGGATAAACAGGGAAGGACCATTTTTGAAGAATTTCTTGTACCGTGAGCGAAAGTATTAGTGTTTTGCGAGTTAGCACATTTTGATATCAGAACGAGCAAACGAAGAAGCTAATGCTTGACTGTGCCCCACAAAAAGTGGAGCGGTCAATAAACTTAACAGAGGGTGGGTAAAGTTGTGGCCCAAAGTAATCTGTATTGTTCGCCAGATAACTTGCCCATTCTCTCTATGGGGAGAAGAGCGGAGATGCTAGGATCCCCTTTGCCTGATAAGGTGGCTTTTTTGAGCGACTTTACTAAGGCTTCGTGATAAGATTTTAGATGCTGAACCCTTCGGGGCTTGGCGTCTAAAATCCGTCTTGTTGAATCAGGGGAAGATGATATGCGCCGGAGAGGCGACGCAGAAATTAGTGACCTTTGTATTTATATCTGTGACCGGGTGCGATTCCAGTGGCTTTGCCAGACGGAGTTGTTGTTCAAACACTAAAAAGTGATGAGAGCGATGTGAAAGGCAGATTAGCTTTTCACATGACCCGGGAGGGGAAGACCCCGATTCTATCAACTGCGCAATTCAAAACCTGTAGAAGGGGATGTTTTGCGGGTTGCAGCTTTGGAAAAAAATCGCGCTAGATTTGTGCTGGAAGGCCGTGGTGGGCAGAGAGGGAAGCGCGAGATGTTAGAGGGGGCGTGACGGTGGGTTGCGCTGATTCCGGGAAAGCTGAATGGGGTAGGAGTTGACGAGCGTTGGCGACGATGATCGGCAGGCAGTTCCCTGGACTGTATCGGAATTTTTGGTAGAGTGTGGAGCTCGAGATACAGTTTGGGGATGACGCAGGACGAGATTTTGTGCTATAATAAGCTCATGCCTAAACACCTGATTCCAGTTATGAGTACTTTGGCGGCAGTAGTGATACTGGCGATGTTGAATTTTACAACTCCGGCGGCGGTGGGTCCGCTCGGGGGTTTGGTTTTTTTTACAATGCTTTATGTCGTAGCGCTGGGAATATCGACCGCGATCGTGAAGCTGTTTGTGAAGGCTATGGGGCGGCAAATGGGCAAGAAAGAACAACTTTATGCGGCGGTAATCGCTTTCGGTCCGATTATGCTTATGCTCGCGCAATCGCTAGGAACTATGAATCCGCTCACCATCGTGTTGACGGTGGTGTTTGTCTTTTTGACCTGTTTTTTGATTAGCAAAAAGAGCGCGCGGGTGTGAATTAAGACGAAGGCTTTTGGTGCGGCTGATTTTTCCGTAATAGGGTTATGCATATGTATTTTTGACTAGAGAAAACCGTAAGACATAAACGTTTTACTGGGTGTGAGTCCAAAAAAAGCTCGATTTTTGGCTTTGTACCTCTGTTTATGTAATTTTGACAGTGGTTATTTGGGGATTTACGAATGAATTTTTAGGCGCGATTAAGCTTTTAGTTAAAAATATTATACGCTTGATACGGATTTTTTGGTCGGTAAAGGCTAAAAAAGGGATTAATTGATTATGATTAAAATGATTGTACAGCTAAAATGGTTAGTTTTGCTAAAAATGATTATTGTTAAAAAATGTGAACGATACGAAAAATTGTGTTAGAATAAGGTTATGAATATCCAAGGGAAGTTGGCAGCACGTAAAGCGGCGCAGGATTTGACCAAAGAGATCGAACAGGCCACTAGCGCTGCTATTACTCCGGAAATTAAGGCGGTAAATACAGAGAGAACAAAGGCCGCTATCCAGGGTCTAGGCCAGAGTGGACTAAAACAAGTGTCGCTTTCGGAAAAAATGGAAAAAGCTAATCAAGATAGCTCAGTGGTTGTTTCGCCGGGAAAAATACCCCAGAATGGGGTTGAGGGGCACTTGGAGGGGCCTGTAGGCACTTCGAACGAAAATGTGGGTCCGGACTCCACTAAAATGTCAGAAGGACTTCTGGTGAGTAATACGGAGCAAGAATGGCTTACGGAGAGCGCTTCTAACACCACTCTGGGCGAAAAGGCGACCATGAGTGCGGAAATGGATCAGAATGGGCTTCGAAGTGATTTTGGAGGTTCTGAAGATTATTCTAGGGGTGGCGTTGATTGGAAAGTCGGGAAAGCATCGGAAACGTTTGCTTTGCCAGGACAGGAACAGATGGTGCAAAGTGGAGCAGAGCAAGAATTGGGGCGGGATGAAGCTGAGTTGTTGCAGGCGCAGAATTTTGTGGGTGAGGAGAGTCCCGAGCAGGTTCAGGAACGTTTGGCGGAAGACCGTGAGGATTTTGAGCAAGAGTTGAAGGTTGAAACTGGGAGAGCGAAACTGACAGCAAATCAGGAGCGGTTGACAGATGAAGCGGTAAAACATATTGAGCAAGTGGTTGCGGAGACGGCGGATCGTCCAGGTGAGTTGGAGCGGGCTTGGTTCTTGGGGATGACGAAGTTTATCAAAAATAGTTATGGCCGTGATTTTGGAGATTGAAATTAGATGCCTTGGATTTTGACGATAGTAATTACATTGGCAGTAATCATAGCCGTATCTGGTATGGTGCTGGGAGTTTTTGTTAGTAAACGCCGGAAGGCGAAGAACTATGAACGTGGCCTCAAGATGGTGCCGATGCTGATTCATTTGCCGCCTTCGACTGATGATATTCAAGGGGGCGGGCGAGATGAGCGTGATGTGACAAATGAGGCACTTTCTCAGGCGCAAGTTATGTATTCAATCATCGCTTCAACATTAATTAAAGGCTTTAAGGCTAGGGTTTATGGACAGCGGCATATTTCTTTTGAAGTGGTGGCGACTAATGGTTTGATTAGGTATTATGCGGTGGTGCCGGCGGTGATCACGGAGACGGTAAAGCAGGCGATCCTTTCGGCCTATCCTACGGCGCGGCTGGAGGAAATTGAGCCCGAAAGTATCTTCGCTAAGGGTGTGACTAGTGCGCAAGTGGCAGGCGGCGAAATGCGGCTTAAGAAAGAGAGTGTTTATCCGATTGCGACTTATGAAGATAGTAGGCGAGACGCAAGTCTGGCAATTTTAAATGCAATGTCGGTGGTGAAACAGGACGAAGGTGTGGTTGTACAAATTTTGTGTAGACCGGCGGATGAAAAGTGGACTGAAAAGTCGAAACAGTGTATACAAAATATACGAGATGGCAAGGAAAAGAAATCGGGTAGTATAAAAGTTTTATACGCCTTGAGTAATTTTATTAAGGACTTGATTCAGGCTTTTCGGGCTGATCCAAATGAACACAAAAATGATGAGCGTAAGCCATTAACTAGTTTGCAAGAGGAGGAAGTTGAGGCGATCGGCAATAAGACCAAGAGTCCGGGTTTCGAAACTTTGGTGCGGGTGGTGGCGAGTGCACGAGAACGGGAACGGTCAGAGGCGGTTCTGGGCGGTGTAGTGGCGGCTTTTGCGCAGTTTGACTCACCGAAATATAATGGCCTGAAATTTGAAGCCATGAAGGATACAAAAAAATTGGGCATTGATTATGTCTTTCGTTTTTTCCCGCAGGGGACGAAAGATAATATATTAAATGGCGTGGAATTGGCAACGCTTTTTCACTTGCCAGCGCAGAATGCGATTCCGACTTCACAGGTTGAGCGGCAGGCGATTAAGCAGGTAGATGGACCGGCGCGATTGGTGACTGAAGGAGTTTTGCTGGGAGTGAATGAGTTTCGGGGGGTGCAAAAGGAGATTCGCTTAAGCGAGAATGACCGTAGGCGGCATACTTATGTGATTGGTTCTACAGGTATGGGTAAGTCGGTTTTACTGACTAATGTAGCGTATCAAGACATGGTTGAAGGGCGCGGCTTCGCCTTCATCGATCCACACGGGGATGCAGTAGAACTATTATTGTCAAAGGTGCCTGAAAATCGAGTTGATGACGTGATCTATTTCGATCCGGCGGACATTGAGCATCCGCTAGGGATGAACATGTTTGAATTCGCCTCAGAAGACCAGAAGGATTTTATCGTACAAGAAGGTATCAACATGCTGGTGAGCTTGTTCGATCCGGGCGGGCAGGGCTATTTTGGTCCGCGAGGTCAGCATATGTTTCGTAATGCAGCGCTGCTACTCATGAGTGACCCAAATGGCGCGACTTTTATTGATATTCCACAGTGTTTCACTGATCCAGAATTCGTGAAAAGCAAATTGCCATATGTAACTGATAAAGCAGTATATGACTATTGGACGAAGGAATTCCCGGCCTCACAAAAATCGAATGACGCCGGCGAAGTAGTGACCTGGTTTGCTTCGAAATGGGGACCATTCCTCAGTAATACGATCATGCGTAATATTCTTGGTCAGGCTAAAAGCGGTTTTAATATTCGCGAAATCATGGATGGACAGAAAATTTTCTTGGTCAACCTTTCAAAGGGGCGTTTGGGGGATATTAATTCGAACCTGCTTGGGATGATTCTGGTGATGAAGTTTCAGGCTGCGGCTATGAGCCGAGCGGATATTTCAGAGCACGAGCGGAAAGATTTTTGTCTCTTTGTGGATGAGTTTCAGAATTTTGCGACTGAGAGTTTCGAAAGTATTTTGTCGGAGGCCAGGAAATATCGCTTAAATCTGTTCTTAGCAAATCAATTTATGACTCAGTTGACTGATAAAATTCGCGAGGGGATTTTGGGGAACGTGGGAACGATCATGTCTGGGCGGCTTGGGGTGACGGACGCAGAGCTGATGGAGAAAGCGTTTACGCCGGTTTTTAACGCGGAGGATTTGCATAAACAGGGCAATTTCCAGGCGATTGCGACGGTGATGATGAATAATTTGCCGACTGCGCCGTTTACTATGAAGTTGTTGCCGCCGATGGGTGAGTCTGACGCGGAATTAATGGCGCGTATGAAGGAGTTTGTGGCGGTGAAATATGGACGTACGCGGGCGGAGGTTGAAGCGGAGATTAAGGCGCGTTGGAAAACGGTGAAAAAAGAAGAAAAACAGGTTGAAAAAACTGGTGACCAGGGTCCGATTGGTGAGCTTGAGGCGATTCAGGGAAAAAAAGTGGCTACGGTACGGACGGAGATTGAACAGAAGGAAAAAACAGCGCTGAAAACTGGATTTTTAGATTCTTGGCGAGCAAAACGCGCTAAAATGACCTCTCAGGGCCCTCCAGAAGCTCGAGAAGAGGGTTCTGGGTCTGAGGTGTGGTCTGATAGCGTTAAAAGTTTAGAGAGGTCTGGTGTGGCTTCTGGAGAGCCCGAATCCCTTGCGAAAACGCCGCTAGGGCCAATTTCGGGGCAAAAGCTTGGTATGCCAGCGGAGAAAACGCAGGCGGGTCTTAACGGTGATTCTAAGGCTTCTGGAGGGCACCCTAAGGGGGTTGATCAGTCAAAGACGCCAGAAACATCAAAAGTGGCACAAGCACCTAGCGTTCCAGAGGCGCCAGATGTATCACCGGAGCCAAAAACGCAAAATAATGACGAAATCGTATTTCAAATTCGCAAAAAGTAGTTGATTATTGTGCGAGATCGTAGTAATCTAAGGATAGAAGTTGGTGGTGGGAAATAAAAAAGGAGGTAAAATGCAAAAACAGACAGTAGGTAGCTTCGGTTATCGTGAAGGTGATTTTATCAGTTTTGGAAACCGCAGGGGCGCTTTTGGGTTGACCGGTATGATGGGTCGGATACTTGTCGCATGAAGATTTGTGCGCTATAATATAAGAGGTAATAAATAAGGGTACAGTAAATGACTGCAAAACAAACAAGTGATGGGCGTGACGATTACGATAGTTCGAAAATTCAGGTTTTGGAAGGTCTGGAGCATGTGCGCGTGCGGCCGGGAATGTATATTGGTTCGACCGGTTTTGATGGGCTACATCATCTTTTGAAGGAAATTGCGGACAACTGTATCGACGAGGCGATTGCTGGTTATGCTAATAAAGTAGAGATTATTTTATTAGAGGATGGCGGGATTAAGGTAAGTGATAATGGCCGCGGTATTCCAGTGGATTTACATCCGAAGACGAAGAAATCGACTCTGGAAACGGTTTTGACGGTATTGAACGCGGGGGGAAAATTCGGCGGTGGTGGTTATAAGGTTTCTTCAGGTTTGCACGGGGTTGGTTCTTCGGTAGTGAACGCTCTCTCGACCAAGATGATCGCAGAAGTGCGTAAAAATGGTAAGGTGCACCATATTGAATTTGCAGTGGGGAGGACCCAGGGGAAAGGTTTGGAAGTAGTTGGTGAGACGAGTGGCACGGGGACGACGATTATATTTTACCCTGATCCGACGATTTTTAAGGAGACTACGACTTTTGATTATAATTGGGTTTTGAATTATGCCAGGCATCAGGCCTATCTGACGAAGGGGATTTTAATTTCGGTTGAAGACCAACGGACTGGCGCCAAAGAGTCATTCTATTTTGAAGGTGGAATTCGGAGTTATGTGCGGAAATTGAATGAAGGTAAGGAAGTTTTGACTGATGGGATTTTTTATATCGAAAAAGAAATTGAGGATTCCGAGGTAGAAGTCGCTCTACAATATAACGACACTTATACTGAGACGATTAAACCGTTCGCAAATAACGTTTTGACGCCGGATGGCGGGATGCATGTGGTCGGTTTTCGGACGGCTATGAACCGGGTTCTGAATGATTATGCGCGCAAGAATGGTCTTTTGAAGGAAAAAGAGCCGAATTTGACTGGGGACGATATTAAGGAAGGTCTGACGGCGGTGATTTTAGTGAAGCTACCGGATCCGCAGTTTGAGGGGCAGACCAAGAATAAATTAGGTAATCCAGAAGTAAGAAGTTATGTTGATCGAGTGATGAGCGAGTACTTTGCCTATTATTTGGAAGAAAATCCGGCGGTGGCGAAGAAGATCGTTAATAAAGCGACTTTGGCGGCGCGGGCACGAAAGGCGGCGCGAGCAGCGCGAGATAGCGTGATTCGAAAAGGAGCGTTTGAGGGTTTGAATTTACCGTCGAAATTGGCGGATTGCTCGAGCCGCAACCGTGAGAATTGCGAACTTTTCATCGTCGAGGGTAATTCGGCGGCAGGTTCGGCCAAGGAGGGCCGCAACCCTCAGATTCAGGCGATTTTGCCTTTGCGAGGAAAAGTTCTCAATACGGAGCGCGCGCGCCTGGACAAAATGTTGGCTAATCAAGAATTAGTGAGCTTGATTAAGGGGATTGGTGTGGGGATTGGCGACCAATTTAACCTCGAGGGGTTGCGTTATGATAAAATTATTTTCATGACTGATGCCGACGTTGACGGTTTGCATATTGCTACTCTTCTTATGACTTTCTTTTTCCGCTATATGCCAGAGGTGATTAAGACGGGCCATGTTTATTTGGCGAAACCGCCACTGTTTGGGCTATCGAAAGGAACCGGTAGCAATCGGAAAATTGATTATGTTTATGACGAGGTGGCGTTAGAGAAAAAGTTGACCGAGAAAATTGAGGAACGCAAGGCGGCGGGTACAAAAATTGATCCGACGCAGGAGCGGTTTAAACAGGCGGGTTATACGGCGCAAAATCGTTTCAAAGGTTTAGGCGAGATGGACGCTAAGCAGCTCTGGGAGACGACCATGGATCCGGAGAATCGGGTGTTAGTGCAAGTGCATATTGATGACGGCGAGAAGGCCGATGCAGTCTTTACGAAGCTCATGGGGGATCAGGTGGCTTTGAGAAAGAACTTCATCCAGGCAGGGGCAGCAACAGTTAATCTTGATGAATTGGACTTTTAAGGAAGGGAAGAGAAAATGGCAGAAAAAACCAACAGAGATGACGAAAACGAAGAATTACGTAAAAAGTCGGAAAAATCCGAGCAAAGTAGAGAGAGTTTGCCTTTAGACGCTTCTACAGGCTCTATGGACGGTCAGGAGAGTGGAGCTGGTTATGATCCCAGTGCGGAAGCAGAAGGGGCTTCTGGGGCTTCTGGTGAGGTCGTGACTAGCGGGATTGAGGAAAAAGCCGTTGAAAACACTATGGAAAATTACTTCTTGCGTTATTCCATGTCGGTGATTATTGATCGAGCTTTGCCGGACGTACGCGATGGTCTGAAGCCGGTGAATCGGCGGATTTTGTATGCCATGAATAAGAACGGCTGGAAGGCGCCGCACGCCACGGTGAAGTCGGCCAGGATCGTCGGTGAAGTAATGGGAAAATACCACCCGCACGGCGATTCGTCAATTTATGACGCGATGGTGAACCTGGCGCAGCCTTGGAAAATGCGTTATTGCTTGGTCGAGGGGCAAGGTAACTTTGGCTCAATGGACGGCGATGAAGCGGCGGCCTCGAGGTATACCGAGGCGCGGATGGATAAGATTGGTGCGGAGCTTTTGACTGATATTGAGAAGGAGACGGTGGACTTTCGTGATAATTTCGATGGTTCGGAGAAGGAGCCGGTGGTTTTGCCGTCGGCGGTGCCGAATATTCTGCTGAATGGTCAGATGGGGATTGCGGTGGGGATGGCGACGAATATTCCGCCGCATAATCTGGGGGAATTGGTCGATGCGACGGTGGCGCAAATTGATGATCCAGAGATTGGCTTGGATGGTTTGATGAAATATGTTAAGGGTCCAGATTTTCCGACGGGGGCGGAGGTTTACGGTGGAGCGCCGATGCGTCAGGCCTATGCAACCGGGAAAGGCTCGGTAGTTATCAGGGCAGTGACCAATATTGAGCAGAAGAAAAACGGCCGTCATAGTATCGTGATTACCGAAGTGCCATATGGAATGAGCAAAGAGGGCTTTATTGAGAAAGTTCGAGAATTGGTTTTGGCGAAAAAGTTAGATCACATTGCTGATGCGCGCGACGAAAGTGCACGTGGTAAGATTCGGGTAGTGGTGGAGCTGAAAAAGGACGCTTTTCCGAAGAAAATTCTCAACCAGCTTTATAAAATGACGGCTCTCCAGACTACTTTTCATTATAATATGTTGGCTTTGATCGACGGGGTGCAGCCGCGCGTTTTGGGTCTGAAGGAAATTCTGGCAGAATTTATTAAGCATCGCCAGAAAGTTGTGCGTCGTAGAACGGAATATGATCTACGGAAGGCGAAAGAACGTGCGCATATTCTTGAAGGTTTGAAAATTGCGCTTGATAATATCGACGAAGTGATCAAGACGATTCGTGAAAGTTATGATGATGCTGATAAACGCTTGATGGAGCGGTTTGGCTTGTCGGAAATTCAGGCGGCGGCGATCTTGGCTATGCAGTTGCGCCGTTTGCAAGGGTTGGAGCGTGATAAGATTGAGGCCGAACTGAAGGCATTGATGGCGCAGATTGCGGAGTATGAGAAAATCTTGGCTAGCGAGCAGGAGATTTTGCGCGTGGTGAAGGAAGAACTGTTACAAATGAAGGAGAAATATGGTGACCCGAGGCGCAGCAAGATTTTTAACCATGAGGTCGGAAAGTTTTCGGAGGAGGAATTGATTCCAGATGAGGAAAGTGTGATTTTGCTGACCACCGAGAATTATATGAAGCGGGTTTTGCAGAGTGATTTCAAACGGCAGAATCGTGGTGGCAAGGGTCGCAAGGGAATGACGACCAAGGAAGAGGATGTGATTGCGCAGCTCGTGACCGCGAGTTCGCATGATTATTTGTTGTTTTTTACGAATCAAGGTCGGATTTTCCGTTTGAAGGCGTATGAAGTGCCACAGGCTTCGATGGTGGCAAAGGGGACGGCGGCAGTTAACCTATTGAATATGCATCCAGACGAGAAAGTGACGACGATTATCAAGCAAGGCGCAAATACAGAAGAAGGCTATCTCTTTATGACTACTAAAAAAGGTACGATTAAGAAGACCGCCATGAAGGATTATCTGAATTTGCGAGCGAATGGCATGATCACGATTAAGCTTGATGAAGGTGATGAATTGAAGTGGATTCAGGAAACTACGGGTGAGAATGATGTGGTGATTTCGACGTCGGCGGGGCAGGCGGTGCGTTTTAATGAAAAAGATGTTCGTGCGATGGGGCGAACAGCGCGAGGGGTGCGTGGGATTCGTTTGCGTCCGAAAGACGAAATCGTCGGTATGGATATTATTCAAGAAAAAGGTCAAAAACTGTTGGTAATTTCGGCTAATGGTTACGGAAAGGCAACTTTGGCGGCGAATTTGCCGGCGCATAAGCGCGGTGGTGTTGGTATTAAGGTGGCTGCGGTGACCGAAAAAACTGGCCCACTAGTAGCAGTACATACTCTCGATCCGGTGGCGAAAGAAGTAATTATGATGTCGACTAAGGGGCAGGCGATTCGAGTGGCAGTGAAGGAAATCCCAACCTTAGGGCGTGCGACACAGGGCGTGCGGATTATGCGGCTAAACAAAGGTGATTCAATAGCCTCGATCGGTATCGTTATGCCGGACGAAGAAGAGGCTGATAAGATGGTGGAAAATCTAGCCTGAAAGTAAGGGGCTTTTGGGCCGGGGTTCAGCATCACGCATGATTTAGCTTTTGTGAAAACGCAGGATAAGCTTCAATTTGCGGTAATGGGACCATATTAGTAAGGTATGGTTCTATTTTGACTGGTTTGAGGAAAGTGATAGAAGCCAGCGATTTACTCAGCTAGATAATATATAGAGTTAAAAAGGAATAGTACGGTTAAAACAAAACGTGGGGCGTGTAAAAATATATTTATATAATCATTGAGGCCAGCCAAAAATTACATGCTGATGCCTGCATAAAACTTTATGAAGATTGTATAAATAATTTATTCAATCTAATATTTTGTATAAAATATTTGTACAAATTCCCTAAAAAGGCGGCAAAATGATGATTTTAATGTACTAGTGGTTGTATTTTTGTTAAAAATTTTGTTACACTCGCTGAAATATTAATTTAATTGCGAGGAAAAGCATGAAAAAAATACCAATTGCTTTGGCGGGTTTGTCGATTTTGGGAGCGGCCAATAGCATGTTAATAAACTCAACTTGTGCCGCGACGGAGGACATTCCAATAGTGGTTCAGAGTAACAACGATACTTTATATATGGGTGCGAATCATTATGATTCGCGATTTAATCTCGACTTTTTTATGCTCACCACTTCGGTGATGCGGTTCAATGTTGATTTTAGTGCTACTAATCAATACATCAAACGTATGGTTTTGGTCTATTACGATTACGAAAATGGTGTAACAGAGACAGAAGCTGATGCGGAATTGCCGAATTTGGGTAAAGAGGCGTATGATAATTGGGCAGTGAAGATTGACGATATGGACGAAATGCGGGCCGGTAAGCCTACAACTACGGTTTTGAATAGTAATTCGTACGCCAGAGCAATCGATAATAAAACTGATTTGATATATTATGCGGTGGAATATGGAACTAAGGAAACGATGCCAAACGGCGCAACGAAGTGGTCGGATACAGCTTGGATTCGAGGGAAGCTTGATTATCGCAGATGTGTGCATTCGGCAGGCGTTGACTTGACGAAGGGTCCAATTTGTACTGGTAAAAAGGATCCTAATTCAGACAAAATTGCGCTTTTTGTGAAGGATAAGCCCGTAGACCAGAATGTAATCTCTTGGCCAGAGGAATGGCGCGAAATTCAGGCGGAGAGATTGGACCGCTTAGAAAAAGCTATTGAGGAGCTGGAAGAGCTGGATGAGGAGGGTAACCTAACATTTGAGTTGTTGGAAGAAGCATCGGAATCTCTTGATCAACTTTTTGATTCTCTAGGTACTACCTTGCCAAAGACGGAAGGTGTGGAGAAGATGCTGGAGAAATTGCGCGATTTGGCTGATCGTTATGATAAACTTTGGATGAAATATGACATAGATGACGAGGATTCGGATGATGAGGGCAACGAAGGGGATGGATCTGATGGATCTGGCGCTAATACCGACGATTCAGTTACTGGGAGTGGTAATAAACCGAGTACTCCGGGTTCAAATAGCTCAAATAGTTCAAATAATTCTAGTGCCTCAAATAACTCGGGTAATTCAAATAACTTTGAAAGTTCAAATAACTCTACTAGTTCAAAGAATAATTCTGGTGGACAAGAGGTGGTTGCTGCGAGAAATAATGTTGGTGGGAGCAGGGTTGCGTATACGGTTTCCAACCAAAATCAGGCTAAAATGGCGGAAAATGCTGAAAGTATGTCCGAAGCTTCTCAAGACAGCTCAAAGATTGGCTCTGAATCAAGTTTGAAAACTAACCAAAAACAAGATGATGAAGTTGATTTGCCGGCTTTGGGTGGGGAAAATCACTGGCATCGTTACCTTTGGCTACTAGTACCGGTGATTGGTACCTTTGTGATGTTTATATTATGGTTGAAACGCCGAAAAAAGGCTTAAGCTTCTGGATAAGGCGCATTTTTCTAATATAAGCGTAAAAGGTGTTATAATGAAGGCTATGATGGGATTGTTTACGCAGTTTTCGGAACATCGTTTGGATCTGAGTGTGCTTTGGTTTGCGGTGTTGGCTTTTGTGGTAGGTTTTCTGGTTGCGCAGGTTTGGAAAACGGTGGCGGGGCTGCTAAAACGGCCGAGGGGTTCCAAGAAGATGACTTTTGGTGAAGCGGTTGCCTATTTTTCTCGTTCGGGTGGGATGCCTTCGGGCCATAGTGCAAGCTTTACGGCCTTAACGGTTTATTTAGGCAATGTTTATGGTTTTGATTCGGGGGTTTTCATCCTTGCTCTGGGGTGTTTGGCGATTGTGCTTTATGATGCGACTCACGTGCGCTATGCGGTAGGGCTGCAGGGTGAGGCTTTGAATCGAATTTTGGAGAAAAATGGCGAAAAACCACTACTTTTGGTGGAGGGGCATACTATTTTGCAGGTTGTGGTGGGTGTTTTGATAGGGATTTGCGTTGGCATTTTGGTCTCGAGCTGTTTAAGGCTGCCTGTTTGAGTAGATTTTGTCATCTATTTTATTAAAATAGGGATGATGAAAAATAGTTTTTAACGGGGGTGGGACGAAGAAAAGTTAAAAAAGTCTAAAAAAAGTATTGACATTTGGCGCGAAGTGCGCTAAGATGGGAGTAGCCTAGAGGTTACGAGGAGTATGAGGGGAGGGGTGTTTGAGTAAGTTTTAGGTAGGAAATTAACAGTTTGATTGTGCAATTATGGTTTGTGGACTGAATTTGTTTTTACAATGGAAGTTTGCAAGCTTATCATCGTCAGTCTTTTATTTGAGTGAATCAAATTTAAAATTTGTTCTGGAGGCTTCGGCCAATGGGACACCTTAATGGAGAGTTTGATCCTGGCTCAGGATGAATGCTGGCGGCGTGCCTAATACATGCAAGTCGAGCGGTAGCAGGGCTTCACCGTGTTCTTGGACTCCAGGCCATTGGTGGGAGGTGCACTCGAGAGCACAGTGAAGCTGCTGACGAGCGGCGGACGGCTGAGTAACGCGTGGGAACATACCCCAAACTGAGGGATAACTAGTCGAAAGATTAGCTAATACCGCATGTGATCTTCGGATTAAAGTCTTCGGACGGTTAGGGAATGGCCTGCGTACGATTAGATAGTTGGTGAGGTAAAGGCTCACCAAGTCGACGATCGTTAGATGGTTTGAGAGGATGATCATCCAGACTGGGACTGAGACACGGCCCAGACTCCTACGGGAGGCAGCAGTAGGGAATCTTTCACAATGGGCGAAAGCCTGATGGAGCAACGCCGCGTGCAGGATGAAGGCCTTCGGGTTGTAAACTGCTTTTATAAGCGAGAAATATGATGGTAACTTATGAATAAGGATCGGCTAACTACGTGCCAGCAGCCGCGGTCATACGTAGGATCCGAGCATTATCCGGAGTGACTGGGTGTAAAGAGTTGCGTAGGTGGCATAATAAGTAGCTAGTGAAATCTGGTGGCTCAACCATTCAGACTATTAGCTAAACTGTTAAGCTCGAGACCGTTAGGGGTAACTGGAATTTCTAGTGTAGGAGTGAAATCCGTAGATATTAGAAGGAACACCGATAGCGTAGGCAGGTTACTGGGACGGTTCTGACACTAAGGCACGAAAGCGTAGGGAGCAAACGGGATTAGATACCCCGGTAGTCTACGCCGTAAACGATGGATGCTAGCAGTTTTGGGTATCGACCCCCAGAGTTGCGAAGCTAACGCGTTAAGCATCCCACCTGTGTAGTACGATCGCAAGATTAAAACATAAAGGAATTGACGGGGACCCGCACAAGCGGTGGAGCGTGATCTTTAATTCGACGATAAACGATAAACCTTACCAAGGTTTGACATCCGAGTAAGGCTCTCGAAAGAGAACTGTGCCTTCGGGAAACTCGAGACAGGTGATGCATGGCCGTCGTCAGCTCGTGTCGTGAGATGTTTGGTTAAGTCCATTAACGAGCGCAACCCTTGCAACCAGTTGGATTTTTCTGGTAGGACTGCCCCGGTAACGGGGAGGAAGGAGGGGATGATGTCAGGTCAGTATTTCCCTTACACCTTGGGCTAGAATCGCGCTACAATGGCCAGTACAATGCGAAGCGAAGCAGTGATGTGAAGCAAATCGCACCAAAGCTGGTCCCAGTTCGGATAGAAGGCTGAAACTCGCCTTCTTGAAGTCGGAATCGCTAGTAATCGCAGATCAGCATGTTGCGGTGAATACGTTCCCGGGTCTTGTACACACCGCCCGTCAAACCATGAGAGTCACCAACACCCGAAGTCCGTTTCGGCGGCCTAAGGTGGGGGAGATGATTGGGGTTAAGTCGTAACAAGGCATCGGTACGAGAACGTGTCGATGGATTACCTCCTTTCTTGAGAAGGAATTGATGCGCAATGTATAGTGATATATATTGTAGCTAGGTCGGTCGTAATTGTGGTTATTAAGCTTAAGCCATAATGATGCTTGGAGGTAGGCGTTTGCCTAGCGAGAAGATGCGACATTTAAGCTTTTTGATTGTTCGATGAATTGCACAATTAAGCTGTTAAGGAAGCGGCGCCCGTGAGGGTGCTTTTTGCTTTTCGCAGTAAATTTTTTTGTTATAATGAGGTTATGGAAAAAGAAAATTTTGGACGAAATGTTGAATCGCCGCGTGAGGTAGAGCAGACGGGCTGGAGAGATATTAGTGAATTGGCTAAAAAAGAATCTTGGGAAGAGCATTGCGCTAGGGCTGAGAAGTTGGTGGTAAACGTTGGCGACGCTCGAGAGGAGGGGAACGTCAATTTTGAGGCAGTGGCAGATGGGGTTTTGGGAAAAAATGAGATTGCAAAGATGTCGGATGAAGAATTATTGGGAATCGGAGAGCAATGGGATGATGTAAAGGTGGATGAAACGGCATTGCGAGAGGCAATAGTATTTGCTGAGAAGCCAAATGCTATCGGTGAAAAAGGGCTGTTCGTCGGGGCGAATCGAAATTTACCAATGACGGATGATGCAGTCTATCGACATGTAGGTACGAGCGCAATCCGAGATTTGCTAGATGTGGGTTTTGTTCGAAATAAGCGGATGGCGACCGGGGCGATGGGGACGAAAAGACGTGTTGGTGGAACGATTGGTGGAAAAGTGTATTGGTATCCAGGAAAAGAAGGGGTGAATGAGAAGGCGGATTTGGTAATTGAGGCGGACAAAGCACAGGCGATGCAGGGATATGTCACCAAGGATGCAGTGCGAGGTATTTGGGTAACAAATGCTGATAGTGGTGAACCGGTCAATTTACTTGCAAAAGATGTGTCGGCTCGAAAGGATCGCCTAAAGATTGGTCCGCATTTGGAGCAGGTTTAATTCTTTGATAGCGATGTTGATAGATTTTGTATTGTATAATATGATTCATGAGTTTAGAGAACGATACGAGAAATTTGCGCGATCAATATAAGGGTAAGCCCGTAGCGCAAATTTTTGACGAATTATCTGCCGTGCGGTTGCAATTGGAGGTGGCGATCGAGAATGTAGAGCGGGATTTTAATGCTGGTACGATTGTGCGGACAGCGAATAACTTCAACGTAGCAAAAGTACATATTATTGGCCGCAAGAAGTATAATCGTCGCGGTGCGATGTGTACAGATAAATATCTCGAGGTTGTTTATTGGGATAACGTGACTGATTTTGTGAAAGACCAGCATCGACGTGGGCGCGAAATTGTGGCGATTGAAAACAATTTAGGTCGGACGCGTAAGTTAAGTGATAAACGTTTTGCTCAAAAGACGACTTTACTTTTTGGTAGCGAAGGCCATGGTTTAGCTGAGCAGACCCTTAAACTGGCGGATGATGTTTGCGAGATCGAGAGCTTCGGTTCGACCAGATCGGTTAATGTGGGAGTGGCGGCTGGAATTGCGATGTATGAATGGGTAAGACAGTGTGCGTTGGAGGAGAGGAATCTGTGAGTTTCTCGTAATGGCGCGGAACTTTAGTTAAAATTGAGGTTCGACGTTGTAATTTTGAGTAAAGTGCGCTATAATTAGGGTGAAGGGGATATAGCTCAGCTGGTTAGAGCGCTAAACTGATAATTTAGAGGTCTGTGGTTCAAGTCCACATATCCCCACCAGGTTTCGGGCTAGAATCGGTTCTTTTCGTTTTTCGAATGAAAATAACTCGATTTTAGCTTCGAAGTCGTCAGTTTATTATTAGTGGTATGTGTTTTAGCTCCTCGTAGCTTAAACTATACTCATTCTGAATTTACCTTTTGATTTTAGGAGTAGTGGTTCAGTTCTGAGATGGGATGCCTTAGCATTTCAAAAAATTAAGAATCGAGCTTTTTACGTTCAATCAACCGTGGTTGGTGAGGTGAATTTTGTGAGAAATGATAAACGTTATTTTTAAAATTTGATATGGGGTAATAGCTCAGTTGATTAGAGCGCTGCCTTTGCAAGGCAGAGGTCCAGGGTTTGAGTCCCTGTTACTCCACCATAAAAAATATATCACGTTCGCGTGGTGTATTTTTTATGCGTGAGGCTTATGTGTTTTAGAGTTTCTCGAACTAATATCCAAGACATTGAGAACTGCGCAAAAAACCGATTTTTCTGTCATTGTGTTGCGGGAAGCGGTGCTTTTTATAGCTTGGACGAATTTGGCTATTCTATGTACGTGGCTGCGGAAAATGGTTTTCGCAGCGGGCAAGTCAGTATTGGTGAAGGTTATGTAAAATGGTTAGGCTCTACGGGCTACGGATGGTCATCACAAGCCAATGAATCCAATATTGGTGCGGCATATATTCTTGACTTCAATAGTTTCTCCGTTATCTCATCTTACAATTATACCCGTTGGTTTGCCTTCCCCCTCCGCTGCCTAGCTAGACAGTAATAATATACAGCGAAGCTTGTTGCTTATCATCAAAGGATCAAAAATTTAACAGAATTATAGCTAAAATCTCATTATCGAAGTCGATACGGCACAACTTTTTCGATCGCAGGGTAATGTAGGGTAACTATAATTATGATATTCATAGGCTATGTGGGCTAGGTTTTTGCTTTTATGGTGAAAAACACTCCCGACCCCCACTTAAAATGCTTTTTAGACGCGCTCTGAGGCTCTAGGAGACCGTTTGTGTAAGTATGGTGGGAGAAAATGGCTTTTGTGTTCTGAATGACCTTAGAGGGGCTGAGAATGGCTCACGACCACAAAAGACACCCCATGACGAGATGTCTCCGTGATTGATAAGGCATGTTTTGAACCACCTCGCAGAGCGCAAGCCGACAAGGCGCGCGGGTTCAAAACCGCTTTTACCAAATGTTGCCATCAAAAAGGCAAACTAAGTTTATCTTATATCATGTTGTGAATAAAGTCAATAACCGTTTTCCACAACTTGTGTAAAATCGGAGTGGGGAATGTTCGGTTTTTTTGATAGGGGGATGAGCTCTAAGTTCGGTTTAAGTTCGGGAAAAATGTTTTGCCAAAATGTTTAAAAAGATACCAAAGATAGAAATTTTTGTAACAATATTTGAATTTTTTATAAAAAATGTTCGGGTAAATTATTTAAACATGAACAGGGATGTTCGGTTACCTGAGGGGTAGTTGTTCGGGTATTTTTCAACTATGGTAACACATTTTTTAACAAAAACGTATTGACAAAACTAAAGCGGTATGCTATAATGCTTATAACATCCTAAGACAGGGTGGATAATATCAATAAGCTGGTGGGCAGAAAGTGAGAAGAAATGGCTGGAACGAAAGCAGGCGGCTTGAAAGCTGCAGCGACTAATAAAGCAAAGTATGGTAAGGAATTTTATTCCCAGATTGGCCGCAAAGGTGGTCAAAATGGTCATACTGGTGGTTTCGCGGCAAATCCGGCTTTAGCGCGCATTGCGGGTGCTAAGGGCGGTCGGATTTCTCGACGTGGCCCGGCGAAGAAGAGTGCTTAAGATAATCTTGAAACTTAAGCAGATCGATTCGTCTATATTAAAGGAGGGATTTCGAAGAATTCAACTTGTGCAGTTTGAGATAATCTTTAGTAATATTTGACGAAACTCTCTTAATTTTATTTATGTTGATCCCCACGTGGATTTCCGCGTGGGGATTGGTAGTGTCATAGGGTTTATTTGCACCATAGATTATTGGAAACTTCGTTTTAGCGGTGTCTATTTTGCTTATATTTATTATTGCTGTCTAGCTAGGCAGCGGAGGGGGTGACCGTAAGAGCGAGTGCCGCTGTTGGCTGGGAAGACATCTGTGGGATAGAAGCCGATATAATATGACTCGCCGGTTTTTGAGGCATTGGCTCGAGAAGACCAACCGTAGCTAATTGCTCCAGGGTGCCAGATAAACCCACTGCCATTTGTAACCTCCCCGCTGCGAACTTTTCTTTTTTGATTACGTTTTTGCTTATTATTACTATCTAGCTAGGCAGCGGAGGGGGAAGCCGTACCAGTAGTGATATGAATTGGACGGACTAACGATGGATGTGCTAAAACCAAGGCTATATGCAGAGCGTACAGCGGAGGAATCAGCCCGCGATGACCAACCATATCCATTATTACCAGGATACCCTAGACCACCGCCAGCGATGCTGATTAGCCCGCTGCGAACGACCAAAGCGGTGAGAGACCTGCGGAAATGACTGTATGGCAAAAAAGAAAACGTGTTTTTTCAGAGCATAAACGAATGTTTATGCTCGCCCGGACGGGTGAAGCATACTCCCGCTCGTTCGTTTGACAAACAAACCATCGAAGATGGTTTGGGGTTTTGTCCTGGGATGTTGGTTTTTGATCCTGGACTTTGCAGCAATATTAAATAAGCCACTTATGCTCGCCAAAGTGAGCTATGCAGGCTATACTGGGGGTTGTAGCACGGAGGTATAAACAAGATGCAAGGGTTTTTTGAGAGAGTGAAGGCGGATTTTGATTGGATAAAATTTCGAGTTGGCCATAAGTTTGCGTTTCGAGCGCCAAGGACGGTATTTTTTGAAGACTATAGGAGCGAAAGTGATGTGCTTAAAAAAAGTGTTCAAGTTAATAACGGGGCTATGCTTAAAAAAGGTGTTCAATATAACCCTAATTCGACTGAACAAATATTTTATTTATTACTTTTTCATGAGATAGGGCATGCTGTTTTGGGGCATAAGGATTTTTTGACCGACGTGGAGCGTTTGAAGATGGAGCGTGCCGCTTGGGAAGAAGCGCGTAAATTTTGTAAAAAGTACGATGTATTTTATGATGAAGATCGAGTAGAGAGGGAAATGGACACTTATCGAGATTGGTTGCACAGTCGTTCGGTTTGCAAAACTTGCGGTTTGACTAGATTCCAAACTTTAGACGGACAATATCATTGTCCGAGGTGTAATGAAATATTGGGTATTATGGGGAAAAAATAGAATAAGCAACGATTTATCCGATGTACGAATGACTTTTTTCGGTCTAGTGCGTTATCTGCTGAGCTTTTATTTTCGATTCTGTTTTTGTTTATTATTGCTGTCTATGCTCGAGCAGCGGAGGGGGAAGGCATTCCAGCGATTATATGTAAAAGCTGGGTCGATGCTGGATATATTAATGTGGAAGCCATATGCATGATTGGCGGAGGTTTTGGCGCGTGACGTCCATACGTAGCCGTAGATGCTGAGACCCCCCAAAGAGCTACGCTCAAGACTGACAGTCCCGCTGCGAAAATTCAGAATCACAAGCATGTTTGACTGTATTAATTTTTACCTGCTTACTACGAAACCTGCTATTTTCGGTAATAGGGAAAAACGGTGTAGACAAAGAAGTTTCCATCTGGTATAATGAGAGTAGATTTCGGGTTCGTTCAGAATCATCTGTCGCTGGTGGTCGGTGGCAGTGTTTCTGAACGGGCCTGAAGAAAGGATAAATAAGAGAAATGGCTGAAGCCAAAATTACAATGGATGAGCTGTTGGCTGGCGCGGATGAGTTGAATGCGAAGCGGGCAGTTTTGGGGGAGACGGTAACCGGAAGGGTTTTGTCGGTTAAAAAGCATGAGATTCTGATTGATCTTGGGCCGCGTGGAGTGGGCGTGGTGCCGCGTCGAGAGGTTCCTTTTGCCAAGAATTTGAATGTTGGTGCCGAGGTGGTTGCCTCGGTGATCGAGTCGGAAATGAAGGACGGTAGTGTTCTGTTGTCTCTGCGTAAAGCGGCTAAGGAAAAAGGTTGGGATGAGATTCAGGAGCGTTTGGATGCTGCTGAAGTGATTGAAATCACTCCGTTTGATGCAAACCGCGGTGGTTTGTTAGCAGAATATGAAGGGATTCGTGGGTTTTTGCCAGTTTCTCAGCTTTCGGCGGAGCATTATCCGCGGGTTGGTTCGGCGGATAAGGATGAGATTTTGCAACGTTTGAACTCTCTAGTTGGACAGCCGATGAAGGTGCGGATTTTGGATGCGAATCGCAAGGACAATAAGTTGATTTTCTCGGAAAAAGAAGCTGTGAAAGATGGTTTGGCGGAGCGCTTTGCGGAGCTAAACGTCGGTGACGTTGTCAAAGGTGTAGTGACTGGTGTGGTTGACTTCGGTGCGTTTGTGAACGTGGACGGGGTTGAAGGCTTGATTCATATTTCGGAGATCTCTTGGGAGCGAGTGAATAATCCTTCGGATTATGTGAAAGTCGGTGATTCGGTCGATGCGAAGATTATAGCAATTGACAAAGAGCGTTTGTCTCTGTCAATGAAACAGCTGACGGAAGATCCTTGGCTGTCTGAGGTTGAAGGTCTGAAACGTGGTGAGGAGGTTGAAGGTACGATTACACGAATTACCCCGTTTGGTGCTTTTGTGCAGATTTCGCCAGCAGTGGAAGCTCTAGTACATGTTTCAGAATTAGGCTCAGGGAATGACGCTGATCCAGAGAAAGTATTTGCCCTAAACGAGCGCAAAAAGTTCCGCATTCTGGATATTGATAAGGATGGGCGCAAGATTTCTTTGACGGTTGCTTAAGGATAGTGTGACTTAGGAAGTAGACTGGGGTGGGGTCTGCTTTTTTTTTGGCGGTAACTGATTTTAATTATTTTAATTATACTGATGCATATATTATTACTGTCTATGCTCGAGCAGCGGAGGGGGAAGCCGTTCCAGCGAAGACCGTTGTTGGACGGGCCGACGCCAGACGCATTGAAGGCGAGGTAGAATGCATAACGAGGATCAGAAGAATTAGCCCGCGTAGACCATCCGTAACCGTTGATGCCAGCGTCCCACAAACGACCGTAACCGATATAGACGGCCCCGCTGCGAACATTATTACTGTCTAGCTAGGCAGCGGAGGGGAAAGGTGTTGCTGCGGTCATCGCCACTAGATGGGCCAACACTGGTGGAGGCATTGAAGGCGAGACGATATGCATAGCGAAGGTCAAAACTAGCTTGTGATGGCCATGTATAACTAACAGTACCAGAACCCTGTAAGTAACCGTTACTGATATTGACATACCCGTTGCGAACGAAAACGGTTGCGAGGTGAAAATGTTTTCCGAAGTGACACCACGCCAAAGACGCAATATCCGTCTGGATATAACATTTGCTCAGGGTTCAAAGCTCTAGAGCATAGTATCTCTACGTATTTGCCACAACTAGCTCGATTGGCTAAGTTTTTGCCAGAATCTCGGAGTCTCCTTTTCTGACTTCTTTTTGCGTCCGCGTTTTTCGGGCTGGATAAGGCTGGTTTCATAAATGACGCGTGAAAACTCTTCGATCACACGTTCCCTGGTTAGGTTGCGCGGTTTTTCGAGATAAACGAACGGTAGATGGGCGCTGCGGAAAAATTTTTTCATATCGTTGGGGTCGCTGCCAGGTCCTTGGTCATCGCTGGTGCTATCTTCGATTTTGACGGCGCAGACTGGCCTCAGCGTACGCTTGTTGCAAAAGACAAAATCAACATACTTGTGCTCGATAAAACTATAAGCTTCGTAGCGGTCTTGATTGCCGACTTTGTGGCTAAGTAACGAATCGAGGCTAACTTGCGGCAGAATGTAAAAGTTCTCGCCAAAAATTTCATTCAGCAGCTGGAAACAGGTTTTTTCCACTCCGACCATCAAGTGTTTTTTTGGCCGGTAACGGCATCGATCCATAGCTTCTTTGCGACGTTGACGTGAAGTAACGCTAGCGACGGCGGAAACAATCAAGAAAAGGACGAGTGCTAAACCGGCGACAATAATATAAAGCTTATCCATATTTTGCAATAAATTTAGAGAATTAAACTGAATTTAGTTAGTTTCATTTCCTTCAAAAACAATTCTCGTTATCTAATCGATGGAAAATAAAGTCACGTTATTGGCTAATAAACTTAACCAATTATCTTCGTTTTAGATAGAGAAATGACAGATTTAAGGCAAAACACTTAAATCTGTATCTACAGTATAGCACACATAGTATAAAAGATCAAGCTTTTGAACTATTGTTTGTTTTGTGTTATAAAAAGTTAGAATCGTGGGAAATTTTGGCGCCTGCGATTGAATATTATATGTATTATCTATGATACATATACTTCTTAATTATTAGTCATAGTTATGGTTATTACTGTCTAGCTAGGCAGCGGAGGGGGAAGCCGCCCCAACGGTAATAGTCGTCAGACGGATAGGTAAGAGAATTATTGAAGCTGAGGTAACGCGCGTTGCTTGGTGAAGAATGAGCTCGAGACGACCACCCGAAACCATAGAGACCGAAATTGTCTAGGTTTTGAGTAGAGATATAGACGCTTCCGCTGCGAACGTTATTACCACTGTCTAATGTTCGAGCAGCGCAGGGGGAAGCCGCGCCAGCGATCATCGTTGTTGTACGAGCCGACGACAGACGCATTGAAGTAGAGGCTGTATGCATAACGAAGATCATAGGGATTAGCTTGAGTTGACCATCCATAACCATAGAGACCAGAATGCCTTGATTTGCCAATACTCATATTAATATACCCGCTGCGAGTTCAGGATTCTGTTTTTGTTTATTATTGCTGTCTAGCTAGGCAGCGGAGGGGGAGGCCGTTTGAGCGATTGCTATTGTATGATGGACCGACGCTAGAAGCGTTAGTGAGTAATTCATAAGCATTAGTTGAGTTGGTGGGGCTAGAAGATCGAGTGTGGCTATCAACCCCGCTTTGCCATAATCGACCATTCCCGATATGGATGAACCCGCTGCGAAAGTTATGTTTTTGTTATAGCTTTTTGGAAGATAGGATACGCAAGAAGTGGCTAAAAGTATTTTATTTTTTTGAGAGAAAGGTGGAACGTTGATGTCGGTTTTTGGTGATTCGATGCAACTTCGTGATATAATTAAGGTAAAGTGTAGAGTAAGGAGGCCGCATGGCGAAAATGGAAGATATTGTTAGTTTGTGTAAGCGACGGGGGTTTATCTTTCCTGGCTCGGATGTGTACGGTGGTATGGCGGGGACTTGGGATTTTGGGCCGCTTGGCGTGATGTTAAAACGTAATCTGATGCAAGCTTGGTGGAATTTTTGGGTAGATCAGCGCGATGATATGTATGGGGTGGATGCGGCGATCATCATGAACCCGCGCACTTGGCAAGCCTCCGGGCATGTTGATACTTTTAATGATCCGCTGGTGGAATGCAAGGAGTGCCACGCGCGTTTGCGAGCCGATAAATTAGTCGATGGTGCGACAGAGAGCATCACGACTGATGAATTTTTGGCGGCGGGAGTGAAGTGCCCGATTTGTGGCAAGCAGGATTGGAGCGAGATTCGCAAGTTCAACATGATGTTCGAGACGCACGTTGGACCAGTTAATGACGAGAAGTCGGTTGCTTATTTGCGACCAGAGACAGCACAGGGAATTTTCACTAATTTCAAGAACGTAGTCGATACGATTTACCCGGATTTACCTTTTGGTATTGCACAGCAGGGGAAGGCTTTTCGCAATGAGATTTCGCCGCGCGATTTCATTTTGCGTGATCGCGAATGTTCGCAGATGGAGATAGAGTACTTTGTACGTCCAGACGATTGGGAAAAAGCTTTCGAAAAAATGCGGGCCGCGCAACACGTTTTCTTGGAGGAAATTGTTGGTTTGCCGGTGGAGAAGCTCCGCGATTATGATGTACCCGAGGAGGACCGCGCGCATTATTCAAGGCGGACTGTCGATATTATGTTTGATTATCCGAACGGGGAAGAGGAGTTAATGGGCTTGGCTTATCGGACGGATTTTGACCTCAAGAATATTGAGCGTGAGTCTGGTAAGTCGATGGAATATCGCGACAAAAATACTGGCGAGACCTTCATCCCGCACGTGATCGAACCGTCGATTGGGGTAGAACGTCTATTTTTGGCGGTGCTTTCTGGTGCTTATTGGGAGGATGGTGATCGAATTGTTTTGAAATTATCGGAGAATTTGGCGCCGTATAAGTTCTGTGTTTCGCCTTTGTTGAAAAATAAGCCAGAGCTAGTCGCGAAGGCTAAGGAAGTTTATCGACAGCTGAAGGAAAAATATATCTTCGTGACTTGGGACGACTCGGGAAACATCGGTAAGCGCTATAAGAAGCAGGATGAAATCGGCACGCCGAAGTGCGTGGTGGTGGATTTCGATAGCTTGGAAGATGATAGCGTGACGGTGCGCGACCGGGATACTACTGAGCAGACTAGAGTAAAGATCTCTGAATTGTAGTTTCGATTTGTAACCTATGGTTTATAATTGTTTTTTGAGTATTAAATAAGGTGTCGATGTTGGTTGATTTTATGCTAAATCACAACTACAGATCTAGCCGAAACTAGCAGCTTACCTCTATCCTATCACGCTTATGCTAAAAAGTCAATGTTATTTCTGTTTTGCCCACTCTTGTATTTCTGTGTTGCTAGAAGTTGCACTGAAGTGCCTACCTTCTACGATGTTTGCGTCTATGTGTTGTTTAAGTGTCTGCACACTGCTGTCCAGACCAGAACTGTGTGAAGTCGCAAATGGAGCGATAGTTTTACCTTCTAGATTTTCAGATTCTAGTAAGGTTAAAATAATCTTTGGTACATCACCCCACCAAATCGGATAACCTAGAAAAATCATATCGTAAGAATTAAGATCAATTTTGTCCTGAATGGTTGGGCGCGCTGAGCTGTCGTTTTGTTCGCGGGTTGCTCGACAATTGCTCCCATAATCTAAATCGGCTGCCGTATATGGTGTGGCAGGAATAATTTGTAATAAGTCACCACCTACAGCATCGTGGATTGCTTCAGCGACTTTTTCCGTAGTTCTAGTAGCCGAGAAATAAACTATAGCAACTTCCTTCTCCTTATCGTCCTCTGCTGAATTATTTTGAGCCAAATTATTTTGATCTAATAAAATATCATCCTGAGATTGGTTATTTGCTGACTTGGGTTTTAAGAATACCGCTAAACTAACCGCTCCCAACATTACCAATCCTGCAATGATAATTGTTATAAAAATCTTTTTGTTCAATAACCGTCCAGCGTCTCCCTAAGTTATACAAAAGTTCGAGAAATAAGTTGAAGAACAAATTACTCAAAACCATTTTCTCGAACCTCAAATCGACCAACAAAAAAGTCGATTTCTCTCTGTTGAAAGGCATCGACATCTTCTTTTTGGCTTCTAAAACCGAAATCTGGCTCCCCGGACTGGACTCGAACCAGTAACCTCGAAGTTAACAGCTTCTTGCTCCACCATTGAGCTACCGGGGAATATGCAGTCATTATAGCATACTTTTTCAAAATAGGGAAAAAATAGTTGGTTTTTCCGAATTAGACTAATATATGATTTTTTGGCTTGAGCGGAGGGGGAAGCCGTACCAGTAGTGATATGAATTGGACGGACTAACGATGGATGTGCTAAAACCAAGGCTATATGCAGAGCGTACAGCGGAGGAATCAGCCCGCGATGACCAACCATATCCATTATTACCAGGATACCCTAGACCACCGCCAGCGATGCTGATTAGCCCGCTGCGAACGGGATTTAAGGGTATAAATTAATATTGGCTGAAATAGTATTTTTTGGCATAAATTTGAAAAATATGGTAGAATGGAGGGAATCGTTTTATCAAATATAAATTGAAAAATGCAGAAAATCGGAAAGGAGCGGCAAGTCGATGGCCATGGGAACAAGTACGGAACGCGGAGGGGCGAAGGGGAAGAAAGTCAATAATTTGACGGCGGCGAATGACCCGGAAAAAGTGATTAAGATTGCTGGTTCGATTACGGTGGACGAATTGGCACAGGCTTTGGGGCTTTCGGTGACGACTTTGATTGGCGAGCTCTTCAAAAATGGCATTGTGGCGACGATTAACCAGCGGTTGGATTTTGAGACTGCGGAGATTATGATTGACGAGCTGGGGATCGCGAATGTGCGGCTTGAACGTAAAAATACCGCCACCAAAACTAGTGATCAGCGTCGAGAATTGAGTGAGAAAGCGGTGGCGCGGCCGCCGGTGGTGGCGGTGATGGGGCATGTCGATCACGGGAAGACTAGCTTGCTGGATAATTTGTTGAAGAAAAAGACCGTGGAGAGCGAGGCTGGTGGAATTACACAGCATATTTCAGCCTATCAATTAGAGCATGATGATCGGAAAATTACTTTTTTGGATACGCCAGGGCACGAGGCTTTTGCGGCGATTCGGCAGCACGGCGCAATGCTGACTGATATCGTGGTGATTGTGGTGGCGGCGGACGATGGCGTGAAGCCGCAAACGGTCGAAGCGATTAAGTTTGCGCAGGGGGCAAATGCGAAGATTATCGTGGCAATTAATAAGATCGATCGCGAAGGAGCAGATGTGGCGCGGACGATGGCGGATCTTTCGCAACATGGTTTGCAGCCAGAGGAATGGGGTGGCGATGTGATCATGATCCCAGTTTCGGCGAAGACCGGCGAAGGTTTGGGCAAGTTGCTAGATGCGATTTTGTTAGTGGCGGATGTTGAGGAGTTGAAGGCGGATGTCGAAATCCCGGCGGAAGGTTTGGTGATTGAGTCGCATATGGAAGTTGGTAAAGGTTCGGTGGTGAATTTGCTGGTGACGGGCGGAGAGCTGAAAGTGGGCGAATTTGTGACGGCGGGGAATACTTATGGCAAGATTCGGACAATGTTGGACTTTCAGGGGCGTCCGAAGGGAAAGGCGACCCCTTCGACTCCGGTTACGGTGACCGGCTTCAAGGAATTGCCGAATTTTGGCGATCGCTTTTTGGAACAAAAAGACGAAAAAACCGCACGCAAGGTGGCGCTTCTTAATGCGCAGTCGGAAGCCAATGCGGCGGCCTCGGCGAATGTGACTTCTACCGATCTGCTACGGATGATGAGCTCGGCGGATAATGCAAAGGTCTTCAACGTGATCATCAAGGGTGATGTACTGGGTTCGGTCACGAGCGTGGTCGATTCGCTGAAATTAATTGATACGCATGGTGAAGTGAATTTGAACATTGTGGCGACTGGTGTCGGTGATGTGACGGAAAATGATGTTTATATGGCAGCTGGTGATAATACGGTAATTTATGGCTTTAATGTGAGTGTGCCGGTTAATATTAGTAAATTGGCGGCGCGAGACAATGTGGAAATTCGAAATTACCGTGTGATTTATGAACTACTCGACGATGCGAAGACAGAGATGGAAAAACTTTTGGGCGAGGAAATCGTTGAAACTGAGCAGGGCGAGATGAAGGTGATGGGCGTCTTTCGTTCGACTAAGACCGAGATTATTGCCGGCGGCAAGATGACTAGCGGGAAATTGGAGCCTGGGATGCTGGCGCGTTTGAAGCATGGTAAGGAAACTTTCGGTGAGGTCGAGGTGGAGAGTGTGCAGAAGGAGCGCATCGATGCAAAGGAACTGATCGAGAATGAGGTCGGTGGTCTGGCGTTGAAGACGGAGAAGAAGATGACGCTAGAGGTAGGGGATCGCCTAGAGTTCTTCACGCGCGAATACAAGCAACGTAAACTATAATATACGCAACTACAGATCTAGCCGATCGAGCAGCTTAACCTCTATATTAGCATAGTTTATGTTTTTTGTCAATATTATTTTTTGCGTTTTACTTTTTGATCTGTGTGGTTCTTGAGATCTACAGAATTTTAGAAAGGCTTTTGAGCCTTGCAAAATTCCAGAAAACTATGGGGAATATATTGCAAAAACGAAAAATTGTGAGTGTAACTTGTGGAAAAGTTGAAATTTGCCACCAACATGAAAACATGATTTGGATGAAAAATCTATAGAGAGGAACATGAAAAAACGAAAAATCCACGAAATCTTCCTAAAAAAGCCATAAAAAGTATTGACATTACGATTATGCTTTTTTATAATTGGTCTTGTATATAAGGTCACGTTTATACAAAAAAGGTCGTAAAAATAAAGGTAAAAATAAGGGAAAAAATGAAACTAAACAAAACTACAAAACGTAGAATTGTCGGTTTGGGGGGAAGCATGGGTCTTCTAGGCCTCTTTGCGGTGGCGATGCTCTGCCCGATTAAAATTGATTCGGCCAGTGCGGATACCGGTCATGAGATGAACGTTGCAGTGAACTCTGCTTCGGCAATCTCGGTAGCACTTGATGACCAAGTTGACGTTAATGTGACGCCGAACTCGGACGGCGCGTTCAGCTCGAACAAAGCCGTTCTCTCGGTGGCGACAAATAATATTACTGGTTATTCGGTTTATATGGGAACCAAAGACGGGACTCAAAACTTAAAATTAAATGGTTCAACCAATCCGTCTGATGTGATTGGGCCGGTTTCTGGAACGCAGGCTCCGGCTAGCATGGCGCCAGATACTTGGGGCTATAATATTGCGGCGGCTTCGGATACGACACCAGGCGAAAACTTGCAATATTCGGCCGTGCCAGCGGTTAGCGCGCAGATTCAGACCAAGGATCAGACTGCAATGAAGGATGATTACAACTTGACTTTCGGTGCGAAAGTTAGTACGGATCTCCCAGCAGGTCAATATACAAACACAGTGGTGGTCTCAGCGGTGGCGAACCCACAAGTCTTGACTAGCCTGACTCAGTTGACTTATATGCAGGACATGACTGCGGCGATTTGTTCGAACACTGATGAAGGTGTGACCAAGCGATTGATTGACAATCGTGACGGAAACTTCTATTATGTGGCGAAAATGAAAGATGGTCGTTGCTGGATGAATCAGAATTTGGCGCTTGATTTAGGTGGAAAGACCTTGACGGCGGCTGATACTGACCTCGCGAACGTGAATGCTGATGGTTCCGCTTACACTTGGGGTACCGGTGCACCGGCTGGTGATGGTTGGACGGCCAAGACGGTTAATAATTCGAATACGGAAGGAGAAAATCCTAACGCTTATACTTATTATTACAAGGGTGAAGAAGCAAATCCGACCGAGACTTATTACCCAATGGTCAATACTTCTAATGCGGTTCCTGCTGCAGAATCAAGTCCTTCACAGGTCTCAACGTTCTCTTGGAATTTTGGTAAATGGGTTCTGACTGAGCCAACAGCTGGCAACAACTGTGGTGATGTGACGAGCATTGCTGAATGTACAAAGGTTGGCTTCGTGGATGTTTCTGGTTCAGAATGGCAACCTACGCACCAATATATTCAAGATGGTAAGGTGATTGATACTACTACGAACACTTATGATCCGCACTATCTGATCGGTAATTACTATCAGTATAACACGGCGACTGCTGGTACTGGTGGCACGATCGTTGATGCTGACGCGACAGGTTCGATTTGTCCAAAAGGTTGGCAACTACCTACCAGCAACACCACGGATAATGGGTCGTTCTATGCACTGCTTGCTCCATATGGCATTGCTACAGGCATTAATAGCGGCACCGTGGAAAGCGCTGATGGACAGTATAATATTGCCAAAGCGCCCCTTTATTTCGTTCGCAGCGGGGAAATCCATGCAATATGGGGTAAAATAGCGTTTACTGCAGAGCGAGGCTATTTATGGTCATCTACGTCTGCAGAGACTCTTGCCTTTTACTTTGGGGTTTACAACGATTATGTTAGTTCATCAAACGGTAATGATAGTCGCTGGATCGGCTTCCCCCTCCGCTGCCTAGCTAGACAGTAATAATATATGGTAGGGGATGTGTCAAGGTTGCAGGAGCGCGTGAGCGCTCCTGCAAGACGTAGGGGGGGTGAGGGTCTCGGGAAGGTTGGCGGCTGGAGAGAGTGTAATGGCAGATAAGTTGAAGTAAGTAGTATGATTTTGGATCTTTTGGAATAGAGATTTGTGAAGAAGTGCGGTATTTGCCTAGGTTTGATGCTAGCTTTGGTTCTGTTGGGGATTTGGGTAATAGCAGAAGGCGTTTGCGGATGAAGCGTAAAAGCCCAAACGTGACAATGCAGCTGCCTAGCTAGTTCCAGGAATTGGACTGAAGCCGATCATGGATGAGTGCGAAATTAAGATTGAAAGGGTTTTGGAAAAAGGGAAACGGATTGAATTTGGAATAAGGGCGGCGAAAAATCGTAAAAATAGCTGACTAAGACCGCCGGATTGGGAGCCGCAGGATGAGCGGACTTTTTGTTTTGAAAAAATTTGTGCTTTATGAATTGTACTTTTTGATTTTGCTAATGGTAGAACTATGAAGTTTTGATATTGCGGTTATGTTTAGAATTTTTGATCTGTTGTCCGGGGATTGCATTCTCGCGGGAATTTGCCCTGCGAGAATTAGCGAGGAATGCTTTGTATTCTGCTAGAGCACAAACTTTCGTTTGTGCTCACTCGAATGAGGATATTGACTTGGACTTTTGGGATTTTGGTATTTTACTTATGACTTTTCTAAACTGAAAAGTTTCGCTTGTAGTTTATGATTTGTGATTTGGAATTCTGGTTGCGCTTTTGTAACTTCAAAATCTTGAGGAGTCTTGTCGAATTTTTGTATTTGTATCCCTTTGGATTTTGCTTCTGTGATTATATTTATGTTTTGTCATAATGATTAATGATGACCATTTTGCATTTCTGAGATTTGTTTGTGATTTTTCATAACGTTTGTGTTTGAAAAAAATGAATCGAATGAATGTGGTTGCACTTTGAGATTTGATAGTACTGATTTTTAAAATTGTGATTTCGTTTGTGTTTGAAGATGCGTAAATTCCGATTGCGTTTTTGATTGTGGGTTTTGGGACTGAGAATTTTGTTATGTAATCACGGTGTGATGTTTTGTTTTTGGCTAATGTTTGAAAAATGGGGCTAGTTTTGTAATCTTGGAATTGTTTTGTGTTTCTGTTTATGATTGAAAGGATCGCATGAAAGCTCATTTTTAAATCATATTCGGGATTTTGTGAAGTTTGCTTTCGCTACTAGAAATCTTACTAAATTGCTTGTTGTGAAATTACCTCTGAAAAGTTGCCTAAAAGTTAGTGAAAAATAATCTTGCTCTCGATTTTGAAAAACGTACTTTTGTATTCCAGAAGTGTACTCTGGGTTTTGATTTTGGCAGGAGTGAGTTGTTACGTGGATTCCGAGATATAATGATCACGTTCTATTGCACAAAGAATCATATGCGAGAATCTGTAAATACACTTTTGTACATTTGGAATTGAATAATGAAACTAGTGGTTGTATTTTATTATTACGATTATGTCTAGATTTTTTCTGAAATTACTTTTCTGTCTGAAGTTTTTTTCGGAAACCACGGTCATGCGGGGTGGGGGGTTGGGTGCCCATTTCGATTAATGAAAGCTCCGATCTGAACCTCGTTTGATTTTTTGAGTTTTTCATGTTTTGTCATTGAATGACAAAGGAAATATTAGAACATTATTTTTAATAAGAGAATTCGATTTGTGCAAGCTACATGAAATGTGTCGAATTTTGACTTGATTTTTTGCCTTTTTATGACTTTGGGAGATATGGTGGATTTTGTGTATGAAGAAGCTGCATATTGGATAGTTGTGAATTTTTATGCCTTAGTACGTATCCTTTTTGGTAAGGGAAGATTTTGCATAAACATCATAGTGGTTGCTAATTTTTTTCGATTTGGTATATACTCCTACGTAGGCGGCCGGGGTACCACGTATATTAAATAATGATTCGATGTAGAAAGGGTCGTATGTTTATAACCTTTAGACTTGGCGCATTATCGTCAAGATAAAAATTACCATCGCTAAGAAGCGACGGTAAACATAACATATGACAATTCTAGCACCTGTTATGTAATAACGTCAAGCCCTGGAGCTGTCCATAGAGGTAAGGACATATCGATTTTTTAGTAGTGCGTGATGCTGCGGGTCAGTAGGTCGTGGACCATGGTGCGCAGATCGCGGAAGGGGATTTTTGCGAGCGTTTTGTCGTAAACCACGAAAAGGCAGTCGAAGTTATAGGTGAAATCGGGCAGTTCGAGTCGAATCGCTTCGTAAATACGTCGGCGAATGCGATTGCGACCAACGGCGGACTTGAGCACTTTTTTTGAAATAACGACACCGAAGCGTTGATGGTGCCGCCTATTAGGAGTGTAGACCAAAGAAATAGAGGGTGTGCGAATTGTTTTGCCAGCCTGGTAAGTGTGGCGTACGCCGCCGCGAGAATGGAAACGGTATTTGCTTGATAACATATCAGTATTATAACATGCTTTTCTGAAGGAATGATATATGTTAAAATTGTATTTTTTTTATAAATATATTTTGTTTGAAAATGGAATCTGGAGGTTAGCAAGGTTGCGTAATGGTAAGATTATGGTTATAAAATTGGTTATGGCAGGGTATTGGTATAGCCAAAACGACTAAAAAGCGTAAAAAATGCGGATTAAACGTATTTAATTGAAGTACATAGTGTTTAGCAAATAAACGTGAGATTTATCTGTCCAATAAGCATTTTTCGCAGCGGGACGATTAATACGGAAGGGGGAGTTTTGGGCGGACCTGGCGTTCGGAGTGATCTTTGGACTTCCCGAAGCACTACTAATTTCGATTCAGCTTATTTTTTGAATTTTAATGCGACTACAGTACTCTTGAAAAGTTTTTCTTATCGTTGGTATAGTTCTCCCCTCCGCTGCCTAGCTAGGCAGTAATAACTATAAGCGATATTAAAGACATATATTATTCAGACATAAGCACAAATATTCACTATACTTATGTCTGAATATCTGAGTGCCTGAATGTAGACACTTTGAGCACTCTCCTCTTTCGACTATGTTCGTAATGATATGCATTATACATATGGAAGTAGTTTCTACATATGCTTCGTAAAGGAAGGATATTTGATACGGAAAATATTGAAAACGCTTATAGTTTTTTATCGTACATTATCACTGTCTAGCTAGGCAGCGGAGGGGGTAGCCACCGTAACGGCTAGCAGCGTTGGCTGGACGAACGTTAGAGGTGTCGGAGTATAAGAAGTATGCGTAGGTGATCTCGGGAGAGGCTTTGTGCGACCACCAGTAGCCAATTGCGCTAGAATATCCTAAGTGACCATTATTAACACTGACTACCCCGCTGCGAACGCTTTATGTTTATGTTTTTATTACTGTTTGGCTAGGCAGCGGAGGGGGAAGGCGTTCCAGCGGTTGTAGCTATACGAAGGAGTAACGGTGGATTCGTCAAAATAGAAAACGTTTACGGTCCCGGGATTAGAAAGTCCACTCGCTTGCCATTTGTAACCGACAGCGCCAGTATATAATATTTGACCGCGGTCGATCAGTACTCGTCCGCTGCGAACATAGATAAAGAAAAAAAGGGGGGTAATAGTAATTTGTTGATAGGGGGAGCATAACATTAAGCTTATGGAAAAGATTAGAAAAAAGATAGGGAGAAAGGCTATGGTAGAAAAAGGATGAAGGCTATGTATATAGGGCAACGAGGTATAGCTTGCAAAGAGAAATGGTTTGGCGGTCGGCAAGGGGGTTTTCGGGGGGGGTGATTTTGGGAAAAAGGTGGTAGTGGGAAAGTTTTTATGCTAAAATGGAAACATGGAGAAAGGTCGTTGGTCGGGTGGTGCATTGACGTCAGAGGCGGGGAATGACGAGATGAAGGTGCAGAGACCAGAAAAAACAGAAAATGAAGACACACAAGAGGCTCAAGACGGGGTAGTGGGAGCGCCCCTCGGTGTGCAAGGGTTTGTGAACGGTGCTTTGCAAGCGGGGGAGGATGAGACAGAACAAAATGCTGATACGGTGATGAAGGGCGGGCAGAGTCAGGGTTTGGCAGCGAGCGAAGGTGGAGAGGCGCTCCAGACGCTGGCGCAAGAGAGTTTGCCGATGGGTCAGGCGCAACCCGCAGGAAATGCTGGAATGAAGGTGACTGGGGTGCAGGAGGCAGGTTTGCAAGCTGCTACGGAACAGGATGGGGTAGCGATTCGGAATACGGCACCAGAAGTTTTGGGTGGGGCAGGTGCGCAGAGCGCGGGCGTGATTGCGTCTGGCGTATCCTCAGACGCGGGAGGGGCGCCTTCGATGCGAAGCGAGCGGGCGGCGAATCCGTTTGCCGACCAACTAGTGATGCTTTCGGGGGCTAATCCGCGTGGGGATATTATTTTGCAGCCAGGCGGAGAGAAGAAAAGCTTGAAGCTTTCTATGCCACTGATTTTTGGCATGGTGGGCGTGGGGGTGGTGTTAGTGGTTTTGGCGTTGGTGTTCTCTATGGGCGGTAAGTCGAAGGTTGATGCACTGACGGCTTTTAACGATTTTAGGAATTACTTAGAGAATGGCCCGGCGGATGACGAAGTTTTGATTGCTCCGCCGGAGGAAACGGCAGAGGACGGTGCGGAGACTGAGGGCGAAGGTGAGTCGCAGGTGGTGGGCGAGACGGTGGGACAGCTCGAGGATTTGGACCGTTCGAACGGAAAGTGGTTTTTTGAGGCAATTGGTGAGTCGGATGCGTCGGAAGATTTCGTGAATAGGTATTATGAGAATTTAGAAGCAAAGTATAAGGTTTTCCAGGAAGCGGTTGAGGCTGGGAATTACCAAGTTGAGGATAAGGATGCGTTTTTGGAGGGGGTGGGGGGGTTGGGAAGTGTTTTTCCGGTGACGATGGATTTTTTGACTTTTACTGAAATCAGCGATCGTCTTTCAGAGATTTTTTATAAAGAGGGTATGGATGCAGCTAATACCTATATTGATAATATGTCGGTCAGTGATGAGCAAAATGTCGCTGCGCTTTGGGCGTTAGACAAACTGAAAGACAGTTTTCGTCGAGAAGTGGAGTTGCTTGCAATCTACAATGAAATGGGGTGTGGGATTAGTGCTCAGGACGATGAGGGTGAGGAGGCCGTTGGTAGGCGAAATAATCATTATAATGAGACTTGTGTGGCCGAAGCAGTTGAAGAGGGCCGAGACGCTAGGTTGACGGAATGGCAGATAACCACGGAGGCTAATAGTCCGTATTATGAAGATGTTTTGGAGCGAGCGCAAGAGATAATTTTTTCGAATTGTCGACAAAATGTTGAGCAGATAAATGCTTTTCTAGGTCGAGATGGTGATTCTAGTGGTAATAATGAAGGGGACGAATAATGACAAAAAAACGCGTTCAAATTTCAATTTACTTCCTGGCGTGTTGTTTCTGCGCTGCATTGCTAGCGTTGCCGGGGCGAGCCAGTGCAGCAACAACGGAAGCCGATTTAATGAAAAAAACGACAGCAAATGCTATAAAACAGTGTTGGGTTGGCGAGACCTATTTAAAGAGAAGGGTCAGTCAGCCTACTATGGCCGGGAGTTTATTTACAAAAAAAGGGAAAAATGATAAGGTTGTGGTTTTGCCGACAGAAGTTGGTAATTCGGTTAATGGGTCAAAAGTAACTTGCCAACAATTGTTTGTAGGTAAAATCAAAGGGGGCGCGTCTTTTGGTTACGGATCGGGCTTGAGCAGTGTGCGTGGGTTTGATGTTCCGAATGATTTGGACCGAATAGGCTATAAAGAGGTAGAATCTCCGTCGGGATATCATAAGCAGTGCGTCAAGGTGAGGTTTAATCATAATAATGCTGATTATTATACCAACTCGGCATGTTTTATTACGGATAAGAATGGGAAAATTACTTGGAATAATCCAGATGACGGTGGTCGTTTGAGCGACTTAGTAACTTTTGAGGGGGAGACGGTTGAAGTTACAAGCGATAAGCCTGCAACGGAACCTACGGCCAGTTTGGGTCCTGATGACACTTTTCTGACTATCAAGGTCACTTTTGGTGATCTTGGAACTAGTGCAGTATTAAAAGGTAGTTTGGAGGGTAAGACTACCCAGCAAGTCGTAAGTGAGCTCAAAGCGGCGATCAACAAGGGTACTGGCTATAGCGCGAAAGAAGAGACCGTGGATAGCGAAGAAGTTGGCAAGAAGATTGCTACTGACTATGAGCGTAAGAGTTCCGCTACGGATACTTTAAAATTCTTTTTTGGTAATGATGCAACTTGGGAGGGTATGAAGTGGACGGATGAAGAAGTTTTCGGTCTGTATAATACTTATGTCAGGAAAGCGATTAATGATAAAGATGCCGTTAATCCAGTTAGTATTGGTGGCAGTGATTCTTGTTCAAATAAGATAGAGGACGCGAAGAAGAAGTCGAGTAATCCTGAAGGGTTGGCCGTAAAGCAAGATGGTAAATGGTGTCCGATTAATAATGTTAAAGATTATGACAAAAGATACAGTATGGTCCATATGGCTAAAAATCGACGTGGAGATCCTTTGTATGAAGGGGGCACTCTTGAAGATGTTGTGAAGGCTTTGATGCGTGATGAGTTTAAAGACATGGATGGCGGAGATTTGGCGGGTGGAACCCAAGATGAAGACGGCGAAGGAGGCGATATGGAAGAAACCTCACAATGTCATAAATCGGGCAAGAAAATCGGTTGGATTATGTGTTCGGTTTTGGAAGGAGTTGCCGATGTGGTTGAAGGTACATACGATACAATTGAGAGCGATTTTCTAGTAATAAAACCGGGATTTTTTGCAACGCAAAAAGCAGATGGAAAGACGACCGCTACGTACGATGGTTGGAAAATCTTCCGTGATATGGCGAATGTGATTTTTGCTCTGCTGTTTGTGATTGTAATTTTTTCGCAGCTGACCGGTTTTGGTTTAGATAATTATGGTGTGAAGAAGATTTTGCCGAGGTTGATTATGGTGGCAATTTTGGTAAATATTTCTTTCATTCTTTGTCAAGGTGCGGTAGATGTCTCTAATATTCTTGGCGCGGGTTTGCGCAATATGTTTGAAGCGATGATACCGCCAACGATGCAAAATAATATTTTTTCTGTTGATGATTTTGTAAATATGATAAAGAATGATTTATTGTTGACGGCGGGAGCTGGTGTTGCAGCTTACTTTGCGGTTACGAACTGGGATGCTTGGGTAATGCCCGTTATGCTTGTCTTAGTGGTGAGTGTGATATCTGTAATATTCTTTTTCCTCTTGCTTGGTGTGCGTCAGGCCGGAGTGATCGTTGCAGTGGTGGTGGCTCCAGTGGCGATTGTGTGCTACGCATTACCAAATACAAAGAAAATCTTTGATCGTTGGTATAAGATTTTCACTGCCTTTTTGTTGGTTTATCCGATTGCCGGGCTGCTTATGGGCGGCGGGAAATTCGCTTCGACGTTACTTATTAATATCAATTCTCCGCAAACCATAGGCAATAATGGCACAAATGGTCTGGCTACCGTATCCTATGATGAGACTGGCTTTATCTATAATTTGGTTGCAATGCTGATTTCGTTAGTGCCATTTTTCTTTATTCCTAAGATGGTGCAGGGCTCAATGAATGCTCTCGGCGGCATTGGTACTAGCATCCAGAGGATGGGGGCGAAACTGCGAGGTGGGGCTCAGAAAGCTGTGCGTAGCTCAGAAGCATATAAAGATTTACAGAAGCGAGCGACAGCTACGGGTTCGGGCCAGAGAGGTTTTAGGTTGATGCAAAAGCAAAAACGCTTACAAGCGGATGGCCGAGATTTGAATGCTTTTGATCGTGTACGTATGCGTCGGAATTTAGGACGCTATAATGCGCAGAAGATGGAAGACGCTTATTCTCAAATTAATGATGCGAAGTATTTGAAGGAGGGTACGGCCGATTATAATACTATGATGGATTCGGTGCGTGATGAAACGCGCCTGAAACAATCAAAGGAAATGACTGCGCAGTATAGTGCGAGTGGGCTCTTTGATAGTGATGAGAATACTGGTGCGGAGTATGAGCGAGTTTTGCGAGAGATGGCGGACCCAGGACTAGATTTGAATAGTAGTCGTGGGATTGAGTTGCAGGCACGAGCGATGAGTTTACAGAGTCAGCTAGCTAGTTCGAAAAAGGGAGTGCAGGCGATGCGAAACGCAGCTTCGAATGTTTACGCGACTACGGCTAATAATGGTGCAGGCAATCGAGGTTTGATGAGAGCAGCGTCTTTGTTGAGCCGCTCACATAGCGGCGCTATAAAGGGCATGGACCGCGGATTTTTCAATATGAATAATGATATTGCAAGTGGCGGAGGAGCTAGTGGCCATTTTGAAGAATTTACGGACAGCAAGAGTGGTAAGAGGGTCATGTTGAATTCGGCGTATGATATGGCAAGTCGAGATAGTATGACAGCTTCGAAGTTTGCTGATATGGGCGATAGCGCAAGGTTTTCTATGTCGAATAGACTAAACGCGATAAAAGAAAATGCAAAGAATAAGGCCATTGACGATCTTGCCGGAGGTACATCATTTCTTAATACTTTATCTGAGCCTGCTCGACAAGCAGCTCGACAAGCAGCAGAGACGGCTTTTAGTACTAAGAATACGGCTGAACAAAATAGGCTGATTCGGAATGCGGTGAGCGATGAAGATCGTAAGACAATTACAGCTTACGCGAATAGCGCGGAAGAAATGATGTTGAACTCGAATATTTCGAAAGATGCAGAGGCAATAGAGGCAGCTAATGAAGTGCGTAGATTTGATTCGGAAATTGGTCAGACGGCGTATATTGCAAGCCAAAGCGGTGCGACTGGTTTAGAGCGAGCGAGAGCGAATCAGCGTGCGTACGAGCTTAGCGCCAACGACAGTAGCGACATCTTTAAGATTGATCATGCGCCGGAAAAGCCTGCAAGTTGGGTAAAGAATTCTAATGGGCAGTATGTGGACACAGCTAACGGATTCCAACCTTTGAGCTCGGACCAGATGGAAGAACTGAACCAGATTTTGCAGGCACAGAGTCGACAAAAATCGCAGCTGAGAAAATGGAATGCTTTGTAGAGGTGAGTGTCCGGTTAGGCCCATTTTCGCGAATATGCGCCTAATCGTGTATTTGGAGCATTTGATGAGGTTGCCGAATTTAGAGAATTTGCTGTGAACCTATTGACTTTTTGAGAGATGTGTGCTATAATGGAGGCATGGAGGGCGATTTGACGCGCCTTCCGTGGTCAGCGATCTGGGGCGTTAAGAATAACCTCAATCGTAAGTGTTGTTTTTGTTGCAAAAGGAGGGGGATATGGCAAGAAAAGCGAAGAAATTGCAAATTGACGAGATTACGCCACAGGCTCAGGCTCGTATGTTGGAAGTGCTGCGAGGACTTTGTATCGAATATTATCGTTTTTTAAGTACTCAACAGGGGCATTGGCTGAATAAAACAGAGGTAGCGAAACATACTGATTTGTATTATGCTATTCGCTGTTATATTGGCGGTTTGCAGGAGACGCGGCGTTTGGCGATAGAGCGCTTTGGCGAAGGCTTCGGTACTGAAGGGCTATTTTTGCGAAATGTGCGTTGGGGGTGGACCGCTCCGATGGTGGAGGCGGGCTTGCGTCGCCTAACGATCGAACTGGGGCGCTTGCCAACTGCGCCAGATATCGAAAAGGCAGCTTATTTGCCGAGTAGACAAACGGTTTATCGGGTTTTTGGCTGTGGTCTGAAGAGAATCCGTGAAATTTGCAGATTGGAGGAACTGATATAAATAGATTTATTTATATCACCAAATCCCCGCTCGATGCGCGGGGATTAATTCTGTGTTATGAGATATGCTTGAATATAGGGATTTGGTATATATTGTGAGTTTTTATTGGATTTTTAGTATGCTTATGCTAAAATGGAATATGATGTAAGAGGTTCAAATAGATGCGGAAATGAGGGGTAATTTACCGTAGTTTGAGCTGAAATAGGTGATTTGATGGATTGACTTCGGGAATTTTATAGGGGTGATAATAAAAAGTTTAAAAAATCCTAAAAAAGGTGTTGACTTTTTGTTCTATGTGCGCTATACTGGGAACAGTTAGGCAAGTTGCGAAGAGCAACCTCTGGATTAAGATAGAAACTTGGTTGATGTGAGGTAATTTCTGTCTCTTTGAGTAGTGGTTACTGAGCGTTGGGTTTCAGTTTAACAATTTGGAAGAATAACGATGAAAAATACTGAATTATTGATGGATTTTTCCTGAGAATAATGAAGTATGCTTGTGATTTTTTATCATAAGGTTGTAAGACGGAATTAGCGGTCGAGAACCGCAGAAACTGATAGACGGGAGTTTGTTTTTTGTCTTGAGGTGAAGATTGGTTTTGAGTTTAGTTGAACTTCGAATATCGATTGCTAGTTAAGTCAATGCATAAAAAGGTACATAAGGGCACTGATAGTGGATGCCTTGACAATCAATACCGATGAAGGACGTAGGACTCTGCGATAAGCCTCGGGGATCTGAGAACAAGAGTTGATCCGGGGATTTCCGAATGGGGAAACCTAGCACAAGTCATGTTGTGTTGCATTTACCTGAACACATAGGGTAAATAGACGGGAACCAGCCGAACTGAATCATCTTAGTAGGTTGAGGAAAAGAGAATAACCAATGATTCCGAAAGTAGTGGCGAGCGAAATTGGAACAGCCCAAACCTTAACATAACCATACGGTTTAACGGCCAGAGTTATGAAAGGGGTTGCGAAATGAGATAATTTTTGTGCCGAGAGATTTAGGGACGAAAGTCTTTTAGATTTTTTGGTACAAAAACCAACAGCGTTAACTGAGTGGATGGTGATACAATCTTCAAAGCGTAGCGGAAGTTTTTGGAATGAAACGCCAAAGAGGGTGAAAGTCCCGTATGCGAAACGTTTTGAGGCATCATATATCTTTTTTCAAGTAGGACGGGGCACGAGAAACCCTGTTTGAATCTGGCAGGACCACCTGCCAAGGCTAAATATATTGATTGATCGATAGCGAACTAGTACAGTGATGGAAAGGTGAAAAGAACCCCGGGAGGGGAGTGAAATAGATCCTGAAACTCAGTGCCTACAAGGTGTCGGAGCGGCTTCGGCCGTGACGGCGTGCTTTTTGTAGAACGATCCAGCGAGTTAATGTTGTCGGCGAGGCTAAGTCAAATGATGGAGCCACAGTGAAAGCGAGCCTGAATAGGGCGACAAGTCGGCAGTATTAGACCCGAAACCGGGTGACCTAACCATGAGCAGGTTGAAGCTGCGGTAACACGCAGTGGAGGACCGAACCAGGGTACGCAGTAAAGTGCTTGGATGACTTGTGGTTAGCGGTGAAATGCCAATCGAACTCGGAGATAGCTGGTTCTCCTCGAAATAGCTTTAGGGCTAGCGTTATGTAGTAGCATTTGGGGGTAGAGCTCTGAAAGGAACTGGGGCTGGCAACGGTACCCACTCCTATCAAACTACGAATACCGAATGTGTAAGCATGGCAGTCAGAACGGCGGGGCTAAGCTCGTCGCTCAAAAGGGAAACAGCCCAGACCATCGTCTAAGGTCCCTAATTAATACTAAGTGGGAAACAAGGTGAAGTTTCTTAAACAGCTAGGATGTTGGCTTAGAAGCAGCCATTCATTTAAAGAGTGCGTAACAGCTCACTAGTCAAGAGATTTTGCGTGGAAAATGTAACGGGGCTAAGTATTAAACCGAAGACATGGATTGTGTTTAGGATGCGTCCTAAGTATAGTGGTAGAGGAGCGTTGATATTGCGGTGAAGTCAGATTGTAAAGTCTGGTGGAGCGTTATCAAGTGAGAATGCTGGAATCAGTAACCATAAGACAGGTGAGAATCCTGTCGGTCGTAAGAGCAAGGTTTCCAGGGCTACAGTAATTGTCCCTGGGTTAGTCGGTCCTAAGCCGAGGCGTATCAGCGTAGGCGATGGACAACAGGTTAATATTCCTGTACAGGTAGTAGTTGTTAACAGTTCACGGCGAATGACCGGAGCGGATTAATGGTTTATCCGTCCAAGGTTCCAAGGAATTAGAATTGAGTGAAAGGTGTTCTTCGGAACATTAATTCCGGGTGAAGCGCTGGCTAGAAAAGCTGGTTAACTTATGCTGCTGCCTACCGTACCGCAAACCAACACAGGTGCTCGGGTCGAGTAGACCAAGACCTACGAGAGAACCTTCGCTAAGGAACTCGGCAAAAAAGCGTCCGTAACTTCGGAATAAGGACTGCCCCATCACTCTGGTGATGAATTGCTAGGGATTTCTTGGTGAATAGGATGGTTAATGTATCTTTAAGAATTAATCGTACTTTTGTCAAGACACTACGAATCTCTAGTAAGGTATTCGTCACTCGTGAGATTTTTCAGAAACAGCTATCCGAATTAACAGGATGAGAACTTTGAAAATCTAAATGGAGTGATGGGGCCGCAGCTAAAGAGCCCACGGAACTGTTTACCAAAAACATAGGTCTCTGCTAACGTGAAAGCGGATGTATAGGGGCTGACTCCTGCCCAGTGTCGGAAGGTTAAGGGGAGAGCTTTACGGTTCGAACTGAAGCCCCGATGAACGGCGGCAATAACTATGATTGTCCTAAGGTAGCGAAATTCCTTGTCTGGTAAGTTCAGACCTGCACGAATGGAGTAATCATGTGGGCACTGTCTCGGCGAAGGCCTCGGTGAACGTGCATTGGCGGTAAAGATGCCGTCTAATCATGCCAGGACGAGAAGACCCCATGGAGCTTTACTACAACTTTGCATTGATTGTTGGGATATTTTGTGTAGCATAGGTGGGAGGCTTTGAAGCAGATACGCTAGTGTTTGTGGAGCCAAAGGTGAAATACCACCCTAAGTGTTTTAGCAATCTCACTCTTGACGTGATCCGCCAAGAGGACCGTGCATGGCGGGTAGTTTAACTGGGGCGGTTGCCTCCTAAAGAGTATCGGAGGCGTTCAAAGGTTGGCTAACTACGGATGGAAATCGTAGTGATAGTGTATGCGCAAAAGCCAGCTTGACTGTGAGGACTACAATCCAATCAGACACGAAAGTGGGAGCAAATGACCCGCTGTATAGAACTTCGGTTCGATTTACGTGGGAAAGACAGCGCACACGGATAAAAGTTACCCTGGGGATAACAGGCTGATCGCGCCCAATAGTTCACATAGACGGCGCGGTTTGGCACCTCGATGTCGGCTCATCACATCCTGGAGGGGGAGCACCTTCCAAGGGTCCGGCTGTTCGCCGGTTAAAGTGGTACGCGAGCTGGGTTCAGAACGTCGTGAGACAGTTCGGTTTATATCCGGCATGGTCGTTAGGAATTTTGAGGAGATTTGTCTCTAGTACGAGAGGACCGAGATGAACGAACCTCTAGTGTATCGGTTGTGGCCACCTGCTGCATTGCCGAGTAGCTATGTTCGGAAGAGATAAGCGCTGAAAGCATATTAAGCGCGAAGCCCACTCCAAGATAAGAATTCCCTATGAGACTCCAGAGAGAAGATCTGGTTGATAGGCGCAAGGTGGAAGTACGGTAACGTATTGAGCCGAAGCGTACTAAACGGTCCATTGCCTTTTTATGTCCAAGCCATCTGATTTTTGTAAAATCTATTGACAAAAAGCAGGATGGTTTGGTATACTTAACTAGCAACCGGTATTTGATAATACCGAGAAGTTTTACAATTTTCATCTGCTAGTCTTATGGACATCAATAGACGTTCTGAAATCAAAGACCTAGGAAATTTGTAGGAACTAGTCTTTGATTTATAGATACTTTTTCAGAAAGGGTTTAGAACGAAGCGTTTGTTTGGTGCCCATAGCGCTGGGGAAATACCTGTTACCATTCCGAACACAGAAGTCAAGCCCAGTAGCGGCGATTCTACTGCCAGAAGCGGGAAACTAGCAAGGTGCCAAATTATACGGATGAGCCACCCCAACGGGTGGCTCGCCGTCTTTTATGGATTGTTTTTGCTGTAATTGTTATAAAAATATCTATAGAATTCATTGTATATTTCGTCGTTTTGATGTTTTCAGTTTTCGAGATGTATAAAATGTTTTTCATAGTTAAGTAGAGTTCATATTTACTACTCTAATATCGGTCCGTAATTCATAGTTACGCTCTGCTCATTAGCAGTGTGGGTTGATGCTAGGCGTATTGAGAGCGTCGATATATGTAATATGTGCAGAAAATCTATTTATGTCTATTCGTAATTTTCTTAAGGTGTTCCTAGGTTCTTGATACTCATATAAATGCAAGGTTTGTATTATCTAGGTTTCATACTCAGTTTTGCTTCGACTCGGACTGGTTCGTCAGCCGTATATAATACTTAAGTGGCGAACTAAATTTGGTGAGGGCGAGCTGAATTGTCTTTAACTGCAAGTGTGCTATGCAGTATGGGTGAGCTTGTTGCTCTTTGGAGTATTGTTTCCGTTGAGGTCGCAGGGTAAAAGCGCTCCATCGACCATAGTTGTATGATGGGGTGACGCCAGAAGCAGTAAAGACAAGATAGTATGCATAACGAACATCAGAAGAATTAGTCCGTGACGACCATCCGTAACCGTTGACGCCAGGATGCCAAATCCAGCCACCATCTATGCCGACGATCCCGCTGCGTGCTATAGTAGTGGCTATGGAATGAATTGGGGTTTTGGAGTTTGTGTATTGCAGCTAAAGATGCGCACTATCTGAATAACAGAAAAGTTCGTATTTATCAACTCAAGGTTTTATATATTATTACTGTCTAGCTAGGCAGCGGAGGGGGACAGCATACCAACGATACGCGTTGTTAGAAGGGTAGACACCAGAGACATTAAAGCCAAGATTGTAGGTATATCGATTATCAGAAGCGTTAGTTCGAGATGACCAGTTATAGCTACGCTCGCCGGTCTCCCAAAAATGAGCATCGGCAATAGTGAAATTCCCGCTGCGAAGAAATTAGAATCATAAACAAAGTTTTACTATATAGCATTACTGTCTAGCTAGACAGCGGAGGGGGACAGCATACCAACGGCTGCTACTGTGGGATGGACTGACGCTAGATGTAACGAAGCTAAGGCGGTATGCTAAAGCAATGGTAGAATCGGTATGAGCTAACCAGTCATAACCGTCGACGTCAAAACTTCTCAATTTCCCAATTATAATATTAACGTGTCCGCTGCGAAGCCTCATTATGTTTTGCTTTATTATGTATTATCTCTATGCTCGAGCAGCGGAGAGGGAAGGCGGTGAAACGATTATCGTAATCGGACGCACGTACCTCAGAGTTGTTAAAATCGAGACGTCTTACATAAAGAATGTTGGATGAAGCTTGCGCAAACCGCTCGGAGCCGCTAAAGCCAGAGTAAGTTAGGCAACCAACATTGATAGCTACATTTCCGCTGCGAAATGTGAAAATGCAAAAAATGATATTTTTGACTTGAAAAACGTAAGTATTTGATTCGACTTAAAGTACGTCATAAGGATAAGCCTATTTATCGTGCAAATAATGACCGTTGGTCATTTTTACGAAAAAACCAGGGGTAAAATTATTGACCATTGGTCAATTTTGATTTAATGTACGTTTGTGAGCTATTTAATTTTGCGTTTTAATTTTATAAAGGGTGATTTAATTATGCTTTTTGTTTTACGATGTCTGATCATAAATATAAATGATACGAGTTGGGATTAATTAAAAGATTTCAAAGCTGCAAAAGCGTATGCGTAAAATTCATAATAAGTTTAGAAATTTATGAGTTGCCGTTAAGTTAGTTTTATGAAGTCCAATTTGAATAAATATGGTCTATTTACTAAAAAACAACCTGCTCTGAGGTCGCTTTTGGAATTTAGTTTTTAACCTATATTTTGAGGGAGTGATTATTACTGCGACGAATAAAATGCGTTTTGACCATAGCGTGAATAACCACTAGCAGAATCTGAGGAAAAGATTTGCGAGCATAAACCTACGGCAACTAAAATAATGAGCACAATGATACCAAGTAAGATTTTCATGAGTAAGCGATTGACGGAGATGGAGTCGGCGTTGGTGCAGGCAGAAGAAAGAGTTTTATAGCGACGGCTCTGCGGTTGATTTGAAGCTTTTTTGACACCAGAGCTGCGCGGGGAAGTTTGTTGTTTGACTGAAGTTCGTGCTACCACCATACTTACATTATACATGATATTTATGGTTTTGGGTGAAAAACATAAATATTTTACGCGAAAGTTTCTCACTTTGGGGTGTGATGTTTGCTTGCGAGTAAGGTATTATTCCAGTAAGGAACTGGATTGGAGTTTTTACATTTAGTTGGTTAAGTCAAGGTGTTAAAATCGTGGTTTTATATGGAGAATCAAGGCTTTTTGAACTTTTAATTAGATTGTGCTCTAGACTTGGGTTGTGGATTAGTTTTTATTGTGGGCGTTTTTTGAAGATTGGGAGGTGGGCTGACCTAGCGATTTTTTATTGGGTGGGTTGATAGTAAACGCATTGAGGGGTAAGATAGTGTACACAGTAACGTTGCTCGTTAGTGCCTAGCATTCCCTCCGTCCTCGTCAAGATCGCAGGGGGAAGCCGATCCAGCAATTATTGTTGCCGGACAGGCCAGAAAGTTTTAAATAACCGACTTCGATATTAATTAGCCCGCTGCGAATTATATATTATTATCGTCTAGCTAGGCAGCGGAGGGGGAAGGCGAGATAGCGATCATAGTTGAAGGTGGAATTAACAGAAGATGCGTTGAAGTGAAGATCGTAGGCATAGCGAAAATCAGAAACATTGCTGTGAGAGGACCACCAATAGCCATTGAGCCCAAAGGCCCACAAACGTCCAGTCATAATATTGGCTACCCCGCTGCGAAACAACTGATTTTTCTAATTTCTCTAGAAATCTGATAGTATATATGCTTGGAAATATATCATATTCGTAATAATAGTGTGTTATCATAACTACAGGTCTAGCCGAAACTAGCAGCTTGACTTCATCTTATCACGTTTACGCTAAAAAGTCAAGCCCAATTTTTGTTTACGTTTATTTTATATATTATTATCGTCTAGCTAGACAGCGGAGGGGGAAGCCGTAGTAGCGATTGCCGTTGTAGGACGGGACGACACCAGACGCATTGAAGCCGAGGCCGTATGCATAATAGATATCAGACGAATTGCTGCGCGACGACCACCCGTAACCGTCGATGCCAGAGACCCTCAAACGACCGTTATTGATATAGACGCTCCCGCTGCGAAAAAAATGTTGCTAAGGACGTTACGAGTTGCAGTTAAAAGTGCGAAGCATTCGGCATGTAGGGAAGCGATGTTTAATATTCCCAGCCAAAAGCTTCGAACAGGTGATGAAAGAAGCGTCGAGTATTGATATGTTGATTACTACCGAGACGGGAAATCATGCCTTCGATCGAGCCGAGGCCTTGGGTGGAGAGCTGATAAGCGGCGCGGTAACAGTTCTTGCGGGAACGGCGGGCGGGTACGATGAAGTGCGGATAAATTACGGTGCCTATAAATGGAATGCCTTTGTCGGCAGTTTGTTGGTAAACTTTATGCGGATGCAGAGTGAGCTCGAGTTCGGTGCGCAGAAATTTGCGGATTACTTCCACGTCGCGTAGAAGTTGGTTCCTTTGGCTAATGGGTACTAGGATGAAAAAATCGTCAACATAGCGGCCGTAATGTTTATATCCTAAATCATAAGTGATGAAGCGATCGAGCTGGTCGAGAAAAATATTTGACAAAAGTTGGCTAGTGAGGTTGCCAATTACAATGCCGCGTTCTGGTGGTTGATGGAAAAGGCTTTTTTCAGGCGGGAGATCTTTCCAATCAGAGCGGCGACCGCGTACCGCAATATTTTGCATGGGATGGTCAAAGATAATTTCATGCCAAAGGTATTTTAGGATATGATAGAGACGATCGCGGTCGCTAGGATGGCAGCGAATATCGTTGACTACATCAGGCAAATTACTTTGATAAAACTGGCGCTCTAGTCCCCATAGCACACGCTGGTAGAGCTTTTCGTGATTGAGGCTCATAAAATAACCTTGGATATCCAGCTTGACGGCAAAGGCGGGTATAGTATAGCTCTCGGTGACTTGGCAGAGATGACGGAGCAGGCGTTTTTGTCCATAAAGCGTACCTTTGCCTTTGCGACAAGAATAAGAGTCGGGTAGAAAATGCCGATCCCACCAATTTGCGCAAATATTGAACAGGAAATGGTGAACCACACGATCACGAAAAGGCGCGGCCACGATTTCGCGCGTGACTGGGTCACGCACTACGAAAGCGACGCCGCGACTAGGGTGATAATATTTGCGCACGATGCTGTCGCGTAAGGAAATCAGATTTTCGATACTATTAAGCTCGAAACGGTGCTCATCGATGGTGCGGCGTTTGCCTTTGCGCGCGGCGTGGTACGCCACCCAGAGTTCGTCCAGTAAGAAATTATCGAAATTATACGAAAAAGAAGGTGGTGACGAATCGGGTTGCCGCATGGCGCCTACTTTCGTTTGCGCTGGGCTTTTAGCGACTGGAGTGGGGAAGTGTAAGGCTGGTGCGGGAGTGGGTTGGCGGCGATAGATTGAACTACTGGTGTAGAAGTTGTACTGATGGTAGCGGTGGTGGGAGCTTCGGCTTCTTGTTGGAGTCGCGTGCGGTAAACCTTGCTAGTGAGGCGATCGATTTCGACAATCAACTCGAGCAACTGGCAAATTTCGCGCTGGTGAAAAAGGTGTAAATTTTCGACATTGGCCATCTCGTGGCGTAAGCGTCGAGTGAGGCGCAGGATTTCCGCCAGGCAACTGGCCGGAGCATTCTGGCGTGGGCTGGCATAGTTTAAATATTGGACAGTTAGTTCATTGGCTTCGCGCAGCATAGCATCGCCAATGGCGGCGCGTGCGAAAGGATCCGGGGTGCGTTTGAAATTATGGTAGAGCATAAAATTAAAACGCCTAATGGCGTCATAGAGCAGCGGGATTGGCGAGCGTGGCACGATAATGGAGTTAATGCGCTCGAGGTCTTGGTTTGAACGATCGCGCAGACGGTTGATCTGCTCGTCGCTGTAAATCTTGCTCAGCTTGAAGAAGTGAAGTTCATTCGTGCTTAATTTTGGATCGGGGAAAATATTGATCGCGGCGAGTTGTTCGGCCAGATCCTCGATGTGGCGTATCGCAATAATTCCTTCTTCGGAATGCGAATAATGATCCGAATCATTTTTGACGCAGAAGCGACGATGAATCCGATCGGCAATCGTCATGGAATAGAACAACACAGAGTGACCGGCGATTTTGGCATAACCATCGGTCGAGTCGAAAACTAGTAGGTGCTGATCATTAGTCTGTTCAAACTCAATCGCGTGGGCTTTTAGCGTACGCAAGCGCTTGCGGATTGCGTGCCGGATGGTGTTGAGCTCCTGACTACGCATTTTATTGGGCGGGGCTGATTCGAGTTTTTTCAGGGCGATTTCGAGTTCGTGCAGGTCAAGATGAGCATATTTTTCGGTATCAACAGGTTTAATCGGGGATGAATAACTCATTTGCTTTATTGTCGTCCTTTTTTATATTCTGTCTATTATAGCGAAATGGATAAAAATGTAAAGCATTTTTTTCGAGAATTTTGGTGTGGCTCAATGGTTGTGGAAAAGTTTTTGATCAACAGGGACCGGGATTTTAACTGTGGAAAACTTTGTTATTTTTGTATTCTAGATATAGCGTGCGAGGTGATAATAAAAGAGAATGTTTTTAGTTACTGGTTTTGGACGTTATTGAACTAATTACCTTGTTTTTGAGAAGGTAGGGTATTCGAGACCATACCGTATTATCGCAACTACAGGTCTGGCCGAAACTAGCAGCCTACTCTCTATCCTATCACACTTATGCTAAAAAGTCAATATCATTTTTTGATTATGCTTATTCTAATCCGTCAACCCTTTTTGCAACAATCATCTAAAGGAGATGTAGTAATCGCGATGTTAGTTTTGAGATAACGTAAATTCATCGGAGTTTGGTAGTGAAGGCTG
>CANENS010000003.1 GCA_947428935.1 uncultured Candidatus Saccharibacteria bacterium
AGCAGAAGCAGAAGCAGAAGCAGAAGCAGAAGCAGAAGCAGAAGCAGAAGCAGAAGCAGAATCTAAAGATTTTATATTTATAAAACTAGATAAAAACGGTTTGCTTAGTCTCAGAATTATGGAATAAGCTCTAGAATTATAAAGCTAAAATTAGTGTCTTTTAGAATTATAAACTCTCAAACAGAATTAGTAGCGCAAAAAATAGCATTTACAGAATCACAGAAAGTGTTTGGGAATTATAACTTGAAAATAATTCTTCTTAGAAGCACGATTCCTTACGGAAGATTAGAAAAAACTTATTCTAAATTTTGGAATTATCAACTGAAATCCAGCCGCCCAACAGCTTCTGATAAACTTCTTATGTTATAATAAAAACATGAATTTTGCTGAACTAATCAATGATTATATCGAACATCTGGAAGTTGAACGTGGACGTTCGCAAAAGACCGCCGAAAATTATCGCCGTTACCTGAAGCGCTTTCTAGAAATTGCCGGAGAGATTACTAAAAAAGGCGCAAAACTGCAGCCATCCGACATTACGCTCGAGCTAGTACGTAAATTCCGCCTCCAGCTCAATCGCGAAGAAACCGCTAATGGCGAAAATCTCGCAATCATTACACAATCTTATTTCCTGATCGCCCTGCGCGGTTTCTTGAAATATCTCGCCCAACGCGAAATTGAATCACTCGATCCGAGCCTAATCGAGCTTCCCCATGTCGTCCGTAAACAAGTCACTTTTCTACACTACGATGAAGTTGAGGAAATACTTAGTCAAATTCCAACCGATACCCAGAGCGGACTACGCGATCGTGCCATCATCGAACTACTCTATAGCGGTGGTTTGCGCGTTTCCGAGATCGTCAAGCTCAATCGCGATTCAATTAACTTCGAGCGACTTGAGTTTATGGTGCGCGGGAAAGGCAGTAAAGATCGCCCAATTTTTATTTCCAAAGCCGCCGCCGAGCGAATCCAAGAATATCTCGAAACACGTACCGACAATCTCGTTCCCCTCTTTCTTAGTAATAGCCGCTGTCAAAAACCCGACACTTCCGGCAACTTTCGCCGCCTAACTGCCCGTTCAATCGAGCGCATCGTTAGTAAATACGCTAAACTCGCCGGTATCACCAAGCACGTTTCACCGCATACTTTGCGTCACAGTTTCGCTACTGATCTGCTTATGAATGGCGCCGATTTGCGTTCTGTCCAGGCACTACTGGGCCATGCTGATATTTCGACTACCCAGATCTACACTCATGTTACCGATCAACATCTCAAAGAGGTACATGAACGCTTCCATACCGATACCGATTAGTTTTAACCACTAACTCTAATTATCATATATTTTTTCAAATTTTTTCCGTGCTGATACCGATTGACCACAAACAGCAACTCGGAATAAAACCTCGCACAATACATGCGCCCGAAACAACGAATTCAATCGTCAGCTATTTCCAGGCTATCATGAGCAACGGCAAACAATTGCCCAAAATCAACACAATCACAAAAGCGGTCACCAAGAATGGGCCAAAATAAACCACATGCTTCTTCTTCCCTAAAGCCTTCGGCAATGCCACCACATCCCCCAACAGATTAGCTAAGAAGATCGTCCAGAGCGAAAGCCACCAATCCGAAAGCGCCAATGCTAGCGCCAATGCCAAAATCCAATCCCCCCCCCCCATCAATCGCTCCCCCGAAGCTTTATAAATTACAAAACAAGTCCCGGCTAAAATCAATACTCCACCCGCCAAGCTCAAAGCCCCGCCCTCGAAATCACCACTCTCCGACAAAGACAGAATATACATCTTCAAAACCGCCACCATTGCACCCACAATCACCGACAAAAACAGCAAAACCGTCGGCAATTCCCCCCACTTCGCATCATATACCGCCAAAACCGTCAATATCACAAGCAGAATCAGCGTGATCACGAAAACCGCAACTTGCAAAGTCAGAAACAAAGGATGAAGCGCTAGTATATTCCAATTTTGCAAAATCGGCACCAAATAGGCCCAAGAAAGCATAAAGAAAGCAATCGCCAAACCGATCTCAGAAGCAAAATCCGCTAAACCGATCTTGCCATGGCAATAACGGCAACGCCCACGCAAAACCAGCCACGAGATAATCGGAACATTATCGTACCAATGCAGCCGTTTTTTACAATGCAAACACACCGACCATTGACCAAGATCATTTTCACCCTTCGCATGATAACGCCAACGCCAAGCCTGGCAACAAGCAAAAGATCCAAATACTGCGCCAAGAATAAACATCATTCCTAGAATTAGCGCCATAACTACACCATCCAGCATATACTACAGTATAACATGAAGTCTTAAATAAGCGTAGGCTTGTTTTTTCGAAAAAAAATGGAATTATACTTGCGCTTTAGCCAAACTTCATATATCCACAAAGAATTTGTTTTAATTAGTCGGGAGCCAACTTTTCTGAAAAAGCATTTTATTCATTTAAAAACACTTTAATTCTTAGGGCCTCTCAATATAAATCTTGGATTGTTTTATCAATAATCGAGAGGGGCCCCTCGGGGCGTCGGTTCTAAAAAATTAAAACGAGTTCTTTTTTCACTCACCTCTTACCGAGGACGAACCTATGCTGTTTTAATCCGCCTACAAAATAAAATAAAGTCCCAAAGGACTTATTTTATTTTGGTGAGTCGGGAGGGGCGCTAAAAAATCTAACGATTTTTTATAAAAGCCTGCGTTTCCTTAAAAAAGAAAATAAATTTTCTTTTCACTCGGAAACTTGGCTTTGCGAACCACATGTTGATTCAGCCACCAAAGCAGCGAATAGAAATAAACAAACCTCCTGACGGAGGCTTCTTTATTTCTATGGTGAGTCGGGAGGGGCTCGAACCCTCGACACCCTGCTTAAGAGGCAGGTGCTCTAACCAGCTGAGCTACCGACCCAAATTATTAAAACAAAAGCGCCGAAGCGCATATTCAAGACGAATACTCCTCCATTATACCATTTAGATACCGAAAAGAAAAGACCGAAATCGACTTTTTCCACCAGCACTTGCAAAATAGTTATATAAATGATAAAATGTATATGTCACTGGAAATAGGCATAATGACATATACAGAAAAGGGGGAATAAAAATGGCCTATAGCACCAAACACATCACTACGGATTTTCACGATTTAGACGAGCAGGATTTGCAAAAATTCAAGATCGGTTGCGGAAAAATCAATGATTTTGCTGTTTTTCAAGCGCTCTATAATTACCAACCTAGCCCACGCGAACTTGAGGCCTTCAAAGCAGCCATGAAAAAAGCGCAAAAAGAGCTTACGCGCTGCCAAGTTGATCTTTTGACTGCGGAATTTGGCGAGGAGACCGCTCCCATCGGTAACGTAGTGACGCCGACTGATGCTTTGCTCTGCGACCCACTTAGCGCGAATCTAAAGAAGCTCAACGCCGCTCTCAGTTTGATTCACGAAACGGCCAATCCAAGCCTCAAAACTGCGCGCCAAGCCGATGCGTTCTATGCACACATAGGAGAGCTAATCAATAAAGGTTAGGAAAAGTAACTCTTTAATCCCAGCCCCGATCTTTCGGGGCTTTTTCTTCTCGAGACTTCGCTCCATCATAATAAACCTATGGCTAGTTGCATATTCAAGTCATCTATCCTAAAATCAAGCTATGGCTCAGAAAAACCATTTTCTCTTCATTAACGAAGTTTATTTCGGTGCTACATATGATGGCAGTAAACCTGATAAAACTCGTGACTATCTAAGCAAAGATTTCGGAAGAGTCCTTTATGGTTTAATACAACATGATGTACTTACCCATGTGCTTTCTCATAATCCAGAAAAATATGCCACCTTAGCAAACATCAGAGAAACTTTTGATCATGGATTAGTGGTGAATTTAAGAAAACTAGTAAAAAAGGAACGTGCTGCTAAAAAAGGTTGTTTTGTTGGTGAACCAGGCAGTTGTACTGGTGGCGACTTCATAGAAGACCTATACAGGCTAAAAAAGGAAGATCTAGACGAGATTATCATTAATACTAGAGAATTTGACGACAAGTTAGCAGACTTATTTTTTAGCAATGCCGATAAAACGTTTTTACAATTACAAGATAAGATTAGATCATTCAAGGATAAGAATTACTACGAACGATTAGTTAAGGCTAATGAGGGGATAGGTCTTCATAAAGACCACCAGCCAGTAAAACGAAAAGTGGTCAAGCGGGAAACTATATACGAGCCCAATTGCCCATTTCACATCAATAAGACAACTTATAGATCAAGGTTCAGTTTAGGGGTACAGGAAGTGGCAAAGTGTCTAAATGAACTAGCAGAGATTATTTATCTTTACCAATCGATTATGTTTAGTCGAGGTGTATGTTTTTTCGTATCGCATGATTGCCATCTTAAACCTTATATAGAAAGGTGTTTTGCTATGTTCGGTAGTTTAGAAGACTTCACTTCAGAAATAAATACCACCGCTCAGTCCATTATTAAAAGTTTAGAACCTAGCCTAAAAGTTGGTCATTGGAGCTACGAATAAGCATAATTATTTTGGTACATCCGACAGGATTCGAACCTGCGACCTTCTGTTCCGAAGACAGACGCTCTAATCCACTGAGCTACGGATGCACTCATATTGTACTATAAAAAACTGAAAAAATCTAGCCCACATGTCAAATTCCAATAATCGAAAAAACAAACACTATAACATGTTTCACAATACATATATTATAACATTTGAAACCACCATGCTATATAAAACACATAAAATAGCATTTCTGTAAAATCGAAATTTGCACCCACTTTCCCTGCCTCGCTCCGGAGCTCAAAACCTCCGCCCGCCTCTGCCTTTCCAGGCTAAAATATGGTCTTCATTGCATTACCGGCATTGCAAAGGTCACAGCGGGATACGCAGAGGCGGGATGATATGGCGAGGCTGGCTACGGCGATAAATAACTATCAGACGAATAATAATGGTAGATTGCCGGGCAATGGGGCAGCTACTGTGACACCATGTGAACCTGGTGGACCTACTTTTGGTGATATCCCTACTGGAGATACTCAGGTGGCTTGTAATTTTATTAGACAATACATGAACTCCGCCACGGCTCAAGCTAGCGATGATAGTGAATTCTTAGATCCTAGCGGAGACCCATATAAACTCCATATTAGTAATTACGATAATGCCTCTAATGCCGCTAAAAGCGGAAATATGACCTTTGCTGATAAGATTGTATATGTAGTTACAGGTGGACGTTGTAATGGTGAGAATATTGAAAAGTCTAACAATTCACGTGATTATGCTATTAGATACAAAATGGAAGGATCTGGTACCTATTGTAAAGATAGCCAGTAGTTTGTAAATTATCATAGCATAAAAGTAGCCCCTAAGCGAGGCTACTTTTTCTAAGTTTTTACAAGAGATTTAGCGACTGTCTTTGCAATATGTGCCGCTACCTTCCATTTTATAAACTATAGCGTAGTCACGCCGGTTAGACGTTTTCTCCGCATTTTCGCCTTTACATTCTGCTTGAGTATAAACACGAACCACGTGATCAAAAGGAACAGGTTCAACGACTTCACCCACACCGGAACCCAAATCTATAATTTCAACACCATACGCCCAACCATCCGGATCTAAGAACTCGTTATTGTTGCCAGCATTTACCGAATTAAGATAAGTCGTTACGAGTTTTATAGCATCGTTATTACCAGTAGGCATGTTTCCTGCATCATTTGCAGGCGATGTTCCGGCACCTGGTACTTTCCCATTATTATTCGTCTGATAGTTATTTATCGCCGTAGCCAGCCTCGCCATATCATCCCGCCTCTGCGTATCCCGCTGTGACCTTTGCAATGCCGGTAATGCAATGAAGACCATAAGGAAGATCAAACCCGCAATCGCGAGCACCAGGACAACCTCAATAATGGTAAAGCCGCCCGGATCCCCCGTTTTCATATTCATATTCTTTTTTGCTGCAGTTTTTGCCACTGTTCATCCTTTCGTTTTCTGTTATTTAAACATTAGTTTAATGATGCTATTATACCACAAAAACCCAAAAATCTAGTACTTTTTTCAATTTTTCGCAAGCATACTGCAAAACAATTGAATTCGTTGCGTTTCCCTATTCGAACATAAAAACTCGACAACGCAAATATTATTACACGATAATTCTTCTTTTTTGCAAAATCCCCGCACTCTACTATACATTATATACTGTCTAGCTAGGCAGCGGAGGGGGAAACCGAAGTAGCGGTAATTGTCGTACGACAAATAGACATATCCTGGGCTAAGAGTTAGACTGTACGCATGGGTAGTATCGGAATTAATTGCTACTGACCACACAGAGCCATTAGCTCCAGTATAACCCAAAGGTCTTTCAACGTTAATAAAGATTCCTCCGCTGCGAACATCAATAAATCCAACATAAATGCGCTAAAAATCTACCCTAAAACCGAGTTTTTCAGAATTGAAAAACCGAAACGTAATTTATAATCAACAATCTCATCAGCCTGGTGGAAAATCCTGCTAAAATCTGGCAGGGAACATCTCTTGAAGTGCAACAATTATTGCAGCAGATGATTTTCCCTCATGGCATCAAGGTCGATTCGAGCACAGGAGAGCTTGAAAAAGTTGGAACGCAGAACTTGAGCCCACTCTACTCTTGTTTACCACCAAAAAAAATGACTCAAATGAGCCATCTTTGTCTCCCCTGGTGCCCGAGACTGGACTTGAACCAGCACGCCTTGCGGCATATGCTCCTAAGGCATACGTGTATACCAATTTCACCACTCGGGCTTAGCCTAATTCAAACGCCGAAACTTCTCTCGGCTCCCCACTATTATAACATACTTTTCTTAAATCATACCAAAAATCCTTCCACGTAGCTCCATATTTTGCCGCTTCCTTCCCCTCATCAACCATGCTAAAATAGTCTTAGGATTGCTCCGCCCTACTATGATCGAAGAGGTCCATGCGCTGACTATCAGTCAGCAACTGAACAGTTAGGCAACATTTTCGCCTTGTGTGGCAACCGGATCATAGACTCATAGCGCGAACGGAATACGCGATCCCGGGTCTTGCACGAAGCATCGAGGTCAAGCTCCAGCTCCGGACAATCCCCTACTGAAGATTGTGAATCCCTCTCTATCCCGAATCAATCGGGGCGAGACGATAGTTCAACCGAAGACCAAGGTCTAAGTTGGGAAAAAGTGGATTCGTTACCCAAAGCTATTGCAGGTGTGTCTTGCCCAGTTCACTTCAAACGCGCCCCTATTGGGCAATTAATTGTCATAAGCGCCTCGGATGGGTGACCACGTCCAAAAGCGCTTATCCCCCATTTCGTTCGCAGCGGGAACATTAATATCAATAACGGTCGTTTGAGGAACTCTGGCATCAACGGTTACGGATGGTCTACGCGAGCTAATTCTTCTGATCTTCGTTATGCATACAACCTCAACTTCAATGCGTCTGGCGTCAACCCGTCCAACAACAACAATCGCTGGAACGGCTTTCCCCTCCGCTGCCTAGCTAGTTCCAGTCCCAATCTTCACACATTTTACATAATTTTTTGGGTGTCGAAAATTCGACACCCAAAAAATTTTCACTTCCCTATCTCATCCAAACACACTAAGAAATCTTACACCGTTCTATCTTTCCGTATTAAAATTTCCTAACCCTCTAATCAAGGTGCTCGTTCATATATACTCCAAATCAAAGCTCATTTTACATAACCCGAACAAAACCCGAACTAGATAAAAACGGTTTGCTTAGTCTCAGAATTATGGAATAAGCTCTAGAATTATAAAGCTAAAATTAGTGTCTTTTAGAATTATAAACTCTCAAACAGAATTAGTAGCGCAAAAAGTAGCATTTATGGAATTATAATCAAAGCGGCAAAATCATAAAGTCAAAATCACATTTTATAGAAATAAATTCAAAGAAAAGAATCCTTTTTTTCGAAACTAAACTCCTAGACAAAATACGAACCCTGATTACTCAAAGTCCGTATTTCCCTGATTCTCCGCTATTCTATCCGCCTGCGCTAATCTTGCCTACTAGCGCATAGATTGGGAAGAGTACTGCGCCGACGATTCCGCCCGCCACTAGCGCCAGTAACACCATCAAGACCGGCTCGATCGCCGTAGAAAGCGCCGCGATCTTTTCATCCAATTCATCTTCATAAACTTTCGCCGCTTTACCCAGCATTTCGTCAATCTTACCAGATTGTTCGCCAGTCGCCGCCATTTGCGGCACCAAAGGTAGAATATAATCACGCTGCTTGATTGCCACGCTGAGCGGTTTACCGCTACGCACCATAGTCGCCGCTTCGGAAATCTGATCTTCCATGACCACGTTATTCATCGCCTCAGCCGAAATTTTCATAGTATCAAGCATCGGCACACCTGCAGACAACAACATTTGCGCCGTCCTCGCAAACCGTGCATTATACAAACGCAAGAATAAACCCTTAAACAGCGGTGCATTCAGTTTGACCCTTGCTATCCAACGCTGACCCGTTGTAGTTTTACGGAACTGCAGGAAGAACCAAACCAGAGCCGCCACGATAATCAAAATCAACCACCAAAAATGCGTCACGAAATTCGACATCGCTACCAAGATCAAAGTCAAAACTGGCAATTCCTCGCCCAAATCGTCATACAGGTTCTCAACTTGCGGCACCACCGAAACCATCATAAAGATAATCACCGCGATAATAACCGCAAGCACGATCAACGGATACATCATCGCACCCCGAATTTTCGAAATCATAGCGGCATCTTTTTCCTGTTGGTCTGCCAAACGCTTCAGAGATTCGTCAAGCGTACCCGAAGCTTCACCAGCCGCAATCAGGGACAAATACAATTTATTGAAAACATCCGGATGCTGAGCAAAAGCATCGTGCAAAGTTTTACCACCTTCAACCTGCGCTAAAATATCCTCAACCAAGGCCTTAGTTGGCTTATCCTCGGTCTGTTCAGCCAACATTCTCAAAGCCGTCGAAAGCGGCAAACCTGCACCAATCAGAGTCGCAAACTGACGCGTAAAGATAATGCGCTGTTTACTGGAGACTCGATTAGTAAACTTCGATAGAAAACCGCCGTCAGTCGTATCGGACAATTTTTCCGGCACATAACCCTGCTCAACCAAGATCTTCCCCGCCGCTCGCTCGTTCTCGGCCTGTACATTCCCAGTTACAATTTTACCAGTATTTTTATCTTTTGCTCTATATTTATATCGTCGCATTTTTTATCCCCTTGCTAATCGATCAAATTCCGTTACGTCCACGGCATAATCTCGCGCCACATCAAACGCAATATTTCCCATCTTCACCATCTTCGCAAGTTCTCGATCCATCGTTTGCATTCCTTGATCCGCACCAGTTTGAATCGTCATATCAAGCTGATGGGTTTTCCCTTCACGGATAATACTGCGTACCGCCGGATTCGCAATCATCACTTCAGCCACAACTATACGCCCGCCTGCTAGCGCCGGCACCAAACGCTGCGAACAAATGCCAACCAGCATATTCGCAAGTTGCGTCCGCACCTGCGGTTGTTGATGCGCCGGAAACACGTCGATCATGCGATCGATACTCTGCGCCGCGGAATTAGTATGCAAAGTCGCAAAGACCAAGTGCCCAGTCTCCGCCACCGTAATTGCCGCCTGGATAGTCTCCAAATCACGCATCTCACCAATCAAAACCACATCCGGATCTTCGCGCAAAACGCTTCGCAAAGCCGCCGCGAAAGAATAAGTATCATAATGAACTTCGCGCTGCGCCACTACCGCTCGCTTCGACTGATGTGTAAATTCAATCGGATCTTCAATCGTAATAATATGCACTGCTCGTTCGGAATTAATCTTATCAATTAAAGCCGCCAAAGTCGTAGTTTTTCCCGAACCAGTTGGACCAGTCACCAAAACTAAACCATTCTGATGATCGGCAAAAGACTCAATCACGCCTGGCAAGCCTAAATCGCTAATACTCTGAATCACATTCGGAATCAACCGGAAGGCCGCCGCCATATTTCCCTTTTCATGGAAAGCATTTACGCGAAAACGACCAATATCACCGAAAGCAAAAGAATAATCAAATTCTTTATCCTTCATCAAAATCTTTTGCTGATCTTCGTCCAAAGTCGAAAAAACCAGTTCTTTCACCGTCATTGGATCGAGCACCGGATAAGTTGTCAACGGCACGAGCACGCCATCCAAACGCAAAACCGGCGGCAAACCCGTTCCCAAATGTAAATCCGAAGCATTGCGCGTCACGCATTCTTCTAATAATGCCTCGATCGTCACGCCAGTCGAAGGCGTTGAAGCGATCGTCGGCGCCGGCACCAAATTCGCCGCTGCCACCGTCACGTCCGCAACTTTCGGTTGCGCTGGTACTGAAGCAGTAGCGCCGTTACTCACCGGATCATTTTGCGACGAAGACATACCTTGTCCCGCATTCGGCTTCGCATCTGCGCTAGGTGCCGGCGCCGCATGGGTAGACTGCACCTGCGGAGCGACCAGACGCGAACCAGCTTCATGCTGAGCAGAGTTAGTATTCGCCGTTTGCGCACCACTCGCACCCATTGGCGGCATCGCCGATCCCGCCGCCACATTATTAATGTTCGGCAAATCCATAGCTGCGCCCTGCGCTGAATTTTGAGCCGTCTTAGTTAAATTTTCTTTTTCATCCATATTATTATTTTACCATAATTATTTTCACTTACGAAACTTTTATGTTAAATCACTAGCTACGCGGTTCACTTCTTCAATCGTAGTAATTCCCGAAACCGCCTTTAGCATACCATCCTGACGCATCGTCACCGTACCCTTTTCTTTCGCCATATGCATCACTTCCGCCGAAGTAGCACGCGAAACAATCAACTTTTGAATATCCTCGTCTACTTCAATTGCTTCATAAAGCCCAGCTCGCCCCGAATAACCACCTGGGGAATCCTGTTCTTCAACACCCTTCGACAATACATAAGACTGCTGACCAGCAACCGGCAAATTCGGATAGCCTAAATCTTCGCTCACCGAAGCCACTTCTTGCGGAGATTGCGGTAACAAACCACCAATCACCTCATTAACTTCCTGTGTCTCCATCTCACTACTTTGGTGCGTGATGCGCTTTTCCGCCACCCGCCGTACTAAACGCTGGCCAATCACCGTATTCAGAGTCGAAGCCAACAAGAACGGCTCAATCCCCATATCCAGCAAGCGCGGTAAAATCCCGGCTGCTGAGTTAGTGTGCAAAGTACTAAACACCAAGTGCCCCGTCAACGCCGCCTGCACCGCCAGATTTGCCGTCTCCGAATCGCGAATCTCCCCCACCATCACCACATCCGGATCTTGACGCAAAATACTACGCAACCCAGACGCAAAAGTCAAACCAGCATCCACATTCACTTGGATCTGGTTCACACCGTCGATCTTATACTCAACCGGATCCTCCAGTGTCACAATATTGATCTTCTCGCTTTTAATCTTTTTAATCATAGCATAAAGCGTGGTCGACTTACCTGAACCAGTCGGACCAGAAGTCAAGATCATACCATTAGGACGGCTAATGCCCGCCATCACCGTACGCAAAGCTCGCCCGGTCATCCCCATCTTTTCAATTTCGATCGCCGTACCGGATTTATCAAGCAAGCGAATCACTACCTGTTCACCCCAAACTACCGGCGAAATCGCAATACGCAAGTCAATTTCCTGCCCCCCCACCAAAACTGCAAACTGACCATCCTGCGGAATTCGATGTTCGTCAATTTTCAGATTAGAAAGGATCTTAATACGCGAAACCAACGCTGGTTCAATCGCCTTTGGCAACTCCATGACCTTACGCAAAACACCATCAATCCGGCAACGAATAATCAAACTATTTTCCAGAGGTTCAATATGCACATCCGACGCCTTCGATTTAGCTGCAAATTCCAAAATCGAAGTCAAAGCTTTCGAGATCGGCGAGTCCTGTGTAATTGTCTTTACATTTGCGCTAGCCTGTCGCTGCGCCACCTCGCGGTTGGTGGTTTTTACAGCTTGCTTAACGCTCGAGAAGTCGCCACGATACTGCCGCAAAACTGCCCGGATGCCTTCGTTCGACGCCATCACCGCACGCACCGAACGATCGGTCAAAGTCGAAAGATAATCTACCGCCTGGATGTTGCCAACATCCAACATCGCCACCACCAGCTGACCACCACTAATCCCTAGCGGTACCTCCATCGAACGCTCTGCCACTTCAAATGGCAAAAGCCCGAGCACTTCTTGCTCCATTTCGACGTATTTCAAGTCAACATACGGCACGCCCATCACCACCGCTGTAGCATGCGCAATCTGCTCATCAGTTGTTACTTTTTGCGCTTGCAGAGTCGCAAGTAAAGGCTGCTTAGTCTGCATCACCTCATTCTGTACCCGCGCCACTTCATTCGCATCCACCAAACCTTCCGCCACCAGCAGCTTGATCACCTTGTCCAGACTATCTCTCGTCAAAAGCGCCACTTCTATGCTCCTTCGTTTTGATCCTCATTAGCTTCCGAATCATTCTCGCTCGATTCCTCACCAGTCCCCTCTTCTACTTCCCGGCCGCAAGCCTTCAGCTCTTCATTATCCAGCACGCCGTTCTGATCCGTATCTTCGCAATCACCGACGTAAACTTCAATCGTTGGATTGATCGCCGCAACATTAAAAACTTCCGGATCTGGCTCTGCCACTGAATTCGAAATCGTCTCGACCGGCCGTTTGAAGCTAACCGACTTTTCGTCTGGATTACCCATAATCGCATTACAAGCAAAGAAAGAAGCTATCACACCAATCATCGCGATTAGAATTAATGTAAAAATATCCGATTGTTTCATTATTATTTTGCCTTTCTCGCTTTGTCCGAAGCGTAAACCGTTTCCGTAGTCTCGAAAGAAGTATTATCTGTCAGATAATAAGCATCCGCTGAAGCTTGCAAACTAATCCCCGAATTTGTCCATTCCACATTTGCCGTATTGATATCAAACTCACGAATCGATTTTTCAATATTATCAAGTGTGGTTAGTACCACCGGCGCCGAACCTTCCATTCGCAAATTAACCGGAATGACACCCAAACCTGCAATATCAGAAGTCACGGTATCATCCCGCGGCTGTAAAGTTTCTGGCTCCCAACCCGAAAGAATGAAAATCTGGTTCAAGCTCGCCATCAAAGCCTCGGTATTCTTTTGCGCCGGCAGAGCATCCGGGATCACGCGTAAAGCCGAACAAATCTTTCGCATCTGCGAATTCTTTTGCCGCTCCGCATCGCTTCGAGAAGAATTATATAACTTCGCAAAATCAATCCGCTTACCTTGATCGTCATAACAATCACCTGTTCGTTTCCTAGCAACCGATTCCAAATCTTCATTTACCGCAATCTTCTCCAAAACATTAAACCGCAAACTATTCTGCACGTCATTTAGTGACGTAGTATTTGGATCACAATCCTTTAACTCTTTGTCGCTCAAACGTCCGTTCTCATCCTTATCGCCACAAATCCCAACATTCAAGATTGACTGGCTATAGCTAGAAATCGCCTCATTCTTTGCGCCAATGATTTTTGTATTAAATTTAATATACTTTATCAGGAAAATCGATATTACGATGCAAGTACCAAGGATCAAGGACGCACCTAAAACCTCCAACATGGTCAACTGCTGCGCTTTGGAAATTTGCAACCTCTTTCCCTTCGCGGGCTTTTCATTAGTTGTTGCCATTCGAGCTCCCTCCTGTGTTATTTGAATCCTTATCGCTGTTTGAAGTACTACCTGAACCACTCGAAGAGTTCTCGGTATTATTCAAACATTCCAAATCATTCTCATCACATTCTTTTGCACCCTGTGTAAACATTCCGCCGATCTGAACATAAGAATCAGTTACGTTCTGGCCCAAAGGACCAATCGCAATCATATGTTTATTACGAAAATCAAAGAACTCTGACTTGATTGTGGTGTTTGCTACAAATCGCAAAACCAAACCATTACTTTCATTTCGGCCATTAGAAGATTCAGTCACATCCAACCCATCCGGCGCCAGCATACAATCATTGCTAGAGGACCACTTAATATTCGACTTTTTATTCGAATTGCTAGAATCATCAGAATTCGTATTACTTGACGAATTATTCGAATCTCCGTTTGAAGTTCCACTATATTTAATACACTGACTCTGGAAGTGTTCAATTCCCTCAATTTCGCCATTCTCGGTCATATTCCCCGCCAAATACCATTTATCAAACTGCGGTGTTCGCCAAATTTTTACTCGCGCAACTATTTCCTCTGTCCCAACTTCGCCTCCTCCATCTTCGACGCCCTGATCGTCAGATGCATCTTCTGATTCATCTGCGTTCACCTCAACCTGCGCCTTCTCTACTTCCGCATCAGCCGCATAGACAAACTCCGCTTCAGACTTTTTCGAGGCATCGGACTCAGAATTTTGATCTTCGCTTTGGCTGCTATTATTATTTTGATTATTGTTTTTATCACCATCATTATTCTTATTGGAATTCGACGAAGAACCTTTCGGTCGAGCTTCGCATCCATCCATAGTTAAATCCCACCATGCATAGTAACTTTCACCGTCCCGATAAGCTACCCCATCTGCATCAGCCTCACGGATACACTGCGATGGAATCTCTTTCCCGTCCGCATCGACATAACGTCCGTAATCGTATTTCGTCAAGGCCACGCCCTTTTTGAACGATTCCAAAACACGATAGTCAATGAACGGGGCCACACCAGCGTCAGCCTGCCCTTCCATACGCAATGAACTATTGCTCATATCAACCCGTAAATTCGAAAGCGAAACCGAATCGCCTCCTCTCGGTAGCATCACGCCAAGCGCACCAAAAACTCGCGAGAGCATTTTTTTCTGATCGGCAATCTTTGACAAATTGTCAAGCTGGCCTTGAATCGAAACTAAGTCAGTCAACTCATCGTAACCCAAAAGCTTCGACGACAAATTTTCAAGCTTATTATCTTGACTCGTCATCGCGATGTCTTGACCGCTTTTAATCCCGAAAAGCACAACCACTGCGCCAACCGCCGCCGCCGAAACCACGATACAGATGAACAAAACTAAATTGCGAATTTTCTGAGTCTTGATCATTTCGGCCTTTACCGCCGGAACCAAATTGATCTCATAATCTGTACTTACGGTAGTCAACAACTGCTGAGGAGCAGAAGCGCCAGCCGCAGTTTTTCCGGTTACTTTTGCTTTTACCCTGTCCAACCATTCACTCATCGGTCGTTACTCCTTTCCGCTAGACCAATCGCTACTGCAAATTCACTCGCCACCGGCTGCAAAACTTGCTGCTGCTCTGGCGAAACTCGCACCAATTGCCAAGGGTTACCTTGCTTAGTAGGTACGCCAGTCTTCGCCTCAAGATATTCAGCGATAAACGGAATCGTCCCCGCGAAACCAGAAAGAATGATCCCGCCAACTTCCGTGTTCATATACTCAGATTTAAAGAAGCGAATCGACTTCGACATTTCCGAAGCAAAATTTTCCAAATTCGAATCCAACGCATTGAACACCTGCCCCTCAACTTTGTCTTGCGCCAAACCAAATTTCAGAATAAATTGTCGCGCTTGCTCTTCTTTCACGGAAAGAGACGAAGATACAGTTTTTACAAGCATCGAAAAACCGCCCGGAATCGAACGCACCAACCGCGGCGCACCCCGATACATAATCACCAGATCAGTCGAATGTTCACCAAGGTCAATAATCAACCTTGCATCCTGCACTCCGACCGGCATCAAAGCGCGCGCCATCGCCAACGACTCCGGCTCCTGTGCAATGATATTCAGCCCAAACGACTCGATCAGTTCCATTCTCGACTCAGCGAAATCCATCGACGATGACGAAACCAAAACTTCTGCCTTCGTCGGATCGTTCGGACAAACGCCCAGAGAAACATAATCAACCGTCGCCTCATCAACCGGCATCGGGATATATTTGTCTAATTGATATTTAATAGTATTTATTAGTTCTTTTTCGGGCTGATTGTCTACACGCACAATCGAGGTAAAAGTTTTTCCTGCTGGCATACCTACCGCCACATTCTTGGTCGTAATACCAGCTTGCTTCATCGCTCCGAGAATCGTTTCGCCCAAGTGCCTTTGCCCCGCGGATGAACCGTCTTCGACTACCTTACGGTCCACCGGCACATAAGCAAACTTTTGCAACACCCATCCGTGCTGCGCCTCCCCGGACAACTGAATCAACCGTATCGCGGTTGTTCCCATATCTAGTGCGAAGAAATCGCCCACTCCGTGAATTAAGCTCATACTAACATTATAACCATAGTTATTATGAAAAGCAACAGCATTTTTCGTAATCAGCCTTGTTTCACAATTCACAACCTTACGCCCAATGAACATCCCAAAGACGTTGTATTTTTTATAACATTCTTCTCCAAGAGAACGAATCATATGACAATATTTTCGCAATCTCCGTCCTTTTTAAAAATTGGTTGGTTCACCTTTCACTCTCTTTGGCTACGAAAAGTCGTATTTATGCAAGGTCAAGCCCGACAATTCGCATCCAATCCCACCTCGTTTTACATTAAGCACTCCTCGGCCATCATAGACATTGTTCACCAGTCTTCATCCAGACTCACTTAGTCTATCCCAGACGCTCCCTCAATATCTTTCGATCTTACGGCCAAATATTTCAAATATTAAATTTATGTTAGATCCTACTCGCATATTATTACTACCTAGCTAAACACCAATAATAAAACAGGAGCAAAATTGTTCCGTTCGCAGCGGGTTTATCTATATCAGTAGTGGTCGTTTGGGAAACTCTGGCGTCGTCGGCGACGGATAGTCGTCCCGGGCTGATTCTTCTGATGTCACTCGAGCATACTACCTCAGCTTCAATGCATCCAGCGTCAACTCGTCCAACCCCGTCAGTCGTTGGTTCGGCTTCCCCCTCCGCTGCTCGAGTATAGATATTAATAATATATAATAAAAGTTTGCCTTTACTCTATTCCGAAGCAACGCAGCTATTACTGAAATGAAATTTCAGATAATATATGGTAAAAGATATAAAGATTTCTATTATAATTAGCACTAAGTATAATTATTTTTGCATAACGAACTACCGCCCTAACCATTTTCTATTGAAACCAGTTGCTCTTTTCAGAAATCAATTAATGTTATTGTGGCAATTCCTCGCCGACACGAGCCCGATTGGCCCAACGATCCGCCAATTCATTATACTCATTCCCTACATGGCCCCGCACCCAAATAATCTTAACATCATTAGCACAATACAACGCATACAATTTTTGTACTATATCAAGATTTTTAATGGCACCGGTCTTCTTCTTCCAACCACTCTTTTCCCATCCCGGCGCCCACTTTTCCAGAACATCTTTCCAAAATTGCGAATCGCTATGAATTTCACAACCTTCTTCCCCTGCATACTCAATCGCGGCCACCATCGCCAACCCTTCCATCCGAATATTAGTGGAATCCTTCTCTCGGCCCAAAACCACCGGCTTCCCATCTTCGATTACGGCAAAACCACCAGGGCCCGGATTAGGGCTAGCGCTACCATCAGTCCATAAAATCTTCATAATTCCCTCCTGCCTATTATAACCCATTTTTATCGATACTGAATTATTTAACTTTCATATCATACCCCTTTCTATTATATTATTGCCGTCTAGCTAGGCAGCGGAGGGGGAAGGCGTACCAGCGATTGCCGTAGTAGCTGGACGGGTAGACGCCAGACGCATCGAAGCGGAGGTTGTACGCATAACGAAGATCAGAAGAATTAGCCCGCGACGACCATCCGTAACCGTTGATGCTAGAGTAACTCAAACGACCGTCATTGATAACGACGTACCCGCTGCGAAGCGCTGCTACTTTTGCTTACGGCTATTATTACTGTCTAGCTAGGCAGCGGAGGGGGAAAGCGTTATAGCGATTGCCGTTGAGGGCCGGGTAGACACCAGACGTATCGAAAGCGAGGTAGTATGCAGAACGAACACCAGAACTAGCCCGTGATGACCAGTCATAATCGAAAATGCCGGAATTCCTCAAACGGCTCATGTTGATATTGATGAACCCGCTGCGAAAACTGGAGAAATCGAGAAAAAAGAAAGTTTACTTTCTTTTTTGAGGCGACGCTCAGTTTTCTAGATTTTTCTTTCAGAAAAATTTAGAGCAAAGAAGTAGCTGTAGAACTTTCAAACGTTACAACGTCGAGAATAACACAAGCCATGATAGTAGTATCCTTCGTTATAACTTTTTGAAGAAAGACAAACCTGCGGCACGAAGCAGTCACGTCTCCGGGGCAGAACTCCGAAAGACAAAACCCGAACAATAATTCAACACATCATCGTCCAGAATTCCGAACCCTTCGCAACCAATAGAACTTCTCTCGATTACCGCCACGCTTCCCCACCAACTCATTATCGCGCTTTCCTAAAATCACAAAATTATTTCTTCGCAACCAATGTTCAAAATCGTGTATAATCTCCCGACGCATTTTTTCGTTTTTGACAACACCATTCATTAATTGCCTTGAATTGGCCTCAAACTGTGGCTTCAACATCACCAAAAAATCCGCCCGCTTTCCAACCAAACTTTTTGCTTTTAGTAAAACTTCCCTTAAACTCACAAAAGATACATCCGCCAATACCACATCAATATACGGCAAATCCTTCGCTCTAACCGAAAAAATATCCGTTTTCTCGCGCAAATCAATTCTAGAATCAAATCGCAACGGTACTTTCATTTGCCCAGTACCCTTCTCGATCGCTACCACTTTCTTTGCGCCTAACCGTAAAGTCAACTCAGTAAAACCACCAGTCGAAGAACCGATATCAAGCACCGTCTTTCCGCCAAACTCAAAACCAAACGCTCGCACCGCCTCATAAAGCTTCAATTCTGCTCGACCAACAACGTCCCCATCTTTCACCATACTATTAGCATAGCATTAATTGAAAGTAAAATCAAATCTCTACTTTTGGCGCTCGCGGTAGGCCCGCGTTTCTGTATCAACACTCACGACATCGCCCTCCTTAATAAAGGCTGGCACTTTGATCACTACACCAGTTTCAAGCGTCGCATCCTTCTGCACTGAACTGGTCGTATCCCCCTTTACCGCATTCTCCGTATAAGTCACCTTCAACCAGATATTTTTCGGTAAAACTAGGTTAATCGGCATGCCATTATAAAACTGGATCTCCATCTCGTCACCATCACGCATAAAATCCTTGGCCTCACCCACCAAATCAACACCCAACTCATACTGCTCAAAACTTTCCGGATCCATGAAATAAAATTTCTCATCATCACGATAAAGATACTGAACTTTTTTCGTATTCACTTCCGCCGGTTCAATTTTTTCCTGGCCTTTAAAAGTCTTTGGTAAAAGCGCGCCGGTAATCAAATTTTTTACTTTCACGTTCACAATCGATCCCCCACGCCCCATCACTTTCTGCGAATATTCAACTACCTTATACGGCTGCCCATCTAGTGTAATCAACACATTCTTTTTTAAATCGGTTGGTCCATACACAATATTTTCTCCTCTTATACTATCCCCTTACTCCCCCACCGCTAGAACCCTTTGTTTCATGTGGACTGCTGCAAAACGACAGAGCAAAAGAATGAGCCATACTTAGACACGGTAAGCAAGTAACACATCCGTCATATACAGTAGGAGCCGCTCAACAAAGGCGTCTTAGCTAACAGATCCTCTATCGCTCGGCCACAAACGGCAAAAGCGCCAAATGTCGAGCGCGCTTCACTGCCACCGCTAGCTGCCTCTGCTGCTTAGCAGTCAGACCAGTCTTCGAAATCGGCTCAATCCGCCCATACACATCAATGTAACGCTGTAAAGCCTTAACATCGCGATAATCAAAATACAATCCTGGATTACTCTTAATTTTTCTCATTTTTAACTCTCCCTATATTTTTCCTTTAGAATGGAATATCATCCAAATTAATTTGATCCTCTGGCATATCATCAGGTACGATGTCATCAACTCCATCCGACGGCGCAGTATCTACCGTATCCGCCTTAGAAGGTGCGGAATTAGCGCCACCGCCCCCACCATTACCACTACCAATGAACGAAAAATCTTCTACCACAATCTCGGTACGCGAGCGACGCTGACCAGTATTTTTATCTTCCCAACTGCGCTGTTCTAATCTGCCAGAAACCAAAATGCCCGAACCTTTTCGCACATATTGCGAGATAATCTCACCAGAACGCCCCCAAGCCACGCATTCGATAAACGAAACCTGCTCTTGCTGATTCCCGCTACCATCTTTGTAACTTCGGTTCACCGCAATCGAAAAGCTACAAACTTGCGTCCCACTTGCCGTAGATCGCAACTCTGGATCGCGCGTTACGTTCCCTGCTACAATCGCTTTAGAAAAGCCCCGCATTATTTCTCCTCCTCTTTTTCCGCTGTAGCTTCTTGCTCACGCCGAGCTTCCCAAGCTGCCTTCTGCGCCTCATACTTCAACTTTCGTTCATCAACCGTCACCAACAAGAAACGCAAAACCTCGTCCGTAATATTAAGAACATTTTGAATCTTCGCAGGAGCCTCTGGCGGCAAAGACAACTCATAAAAATAATAAACCGCAAAATCCTGCTTCTTAATAGGATAAGCCAAACGCTTCTTCCCGTCATTAGTGACTTTCGTAATCGTACCACCGTTCTTTTCGATCAATTCTTTGATTTTATTCGTGGCAGGCTCTATGTCCATCTCCAAATCTGGATGAATCAGAACCGATAGTTCGTAATTTTTCATTACATCAACTCCTTTGGTTTAATAGCGAGCACGTTTCTCTCCATACTTCTCCTGCTCGCTGAGCTAATAACATTTTCATTTTAGCATAGCTAAATCAAGTTTACAAGCGTTTTCTACAATATTTTTGCATATCATAAATTCTCGAATATTCTACTAGACAAAACCAAAATTCAATATATTAGTCCCGTCAAAAAACCGAACATAAGTCCGGTTTTTTGTTATTTTTACATGGGTTTTCCTTACATTATATTTTTATAATTTCGAAAATTCTCAATGATTGTTAGATTAAAGATTAGCTAACTAGCGTTAACATTCGTTTACGCACATATTTTCCTCTTAACAGTTTTTGCATCGTTACTGAGGTTTGCTTACTGCGCCCCCGCTTACGCCTACTCTCATCTTTATTCGAAGATCCAATCAGCTGAAAGTCGCGCCAATCCACTGTTCGATTCGCCCGAGCGTATTTCGCATTACTAATATCGAGAACTTTCGCGCCAGTCATCACATAGGCATACTCCTCTCGTCTTTTTTGATGTTTTTTGTTCATTTTTTGTCCCTTTATTTTTATTTTTGTTTTACTCTGGTCTACCCCAAAGGATATAACTGAGGTCTACTGAAATAGGAACTGTAGAATAGAGTATTATGATGATTTTTGCGATCCCGCGCTCGCAAATTTTCGTCCGATCTTTCCACTTATGCTTTATAGCATACTTTCACGTTCACTTAGACCGTGTCATTAAGCGGAATTACGACGCCTATTTATATCCCGAATAATTTGCCTCTAGCACTTAACCACCTCGGACAGTATATTGGACAATTTTCCTGGCCAGTTCGAATGCAAGTTATCCGCAAATCAAATAGGTTTTTATTCTGACTTCCCCATGTCATGGTGTCTATTTTCGCTAAGTTACTCCTTTCTTTGCCACCCTTTTGTTGTTTACATTCCATTTTTGGGTATTTTTATGTTTTAATATTGTTTGTTAGATGTTTTTATTTATTCTCTAACTACTTCCCATGTTAGCACACATCACCAAAAAAGTCAATACCTTTTATGATAAATAATTCAAAAAAGTCAACTTTACAGAGATAAAAACCAAGAAAATCTTCTAGAATCTCTAGAATATATCAACGAACGACTTTAAAAAAGCTGTTAACAAATCCTCTGGCCTAATCAAAAACTTTTAGACCACTAGAAACCGCCCTCACGAGAGGACGGCCCAGTACATTAATCGTAACAGGCTCCCAAAAACATTCCCTTTTCCAAACAAAATCTATACCGCCAAAGTAACACAAGACATCTAAACACACAGATCACATACCTAGATATAGAGTTGCAGAAAAGCTAACCCCGCGAACATCAAACTGTTCTGAATATTCAAACCCAAAACCTCATTAGCAAACGAAGCGCTAACAGTCACCATCTATTTTCCCAATTCTACTTTGACCTGCCCAGAGATAATACATCTTCTCTCTGGGTTTCCAACAGATGTCGCTAAATTGGCTAAACTTGAGTATCCTCACCGCCCGCGCTAGTCAGTTGTTCAAACTCCTCCATGGAAGAAATTAAAACTTCCCGCGGCTTATGCCCATTGGCTGGCCCAATCACGCCAATCTCTTCCAGCCAAATCGCCAACCCAGAGACAAAGCCATGTCCCTTTCCCAGCCATGTTTGCAAGGATGCCGTCGAAAATTTACCATTTTTCAATGTAATTTCAATCGCCCGCCGCACAATTGGGTCATTAGGATTGTACCTGCGCCCCAAATCGCCGATCGCACCGCCAGCAGCTGGCCCCACACCCTTCACCGAAACCGGCTGTGCAATCACCTCCTTATTATAATCGGGACCACGCTGCGCACGTAAGAAGTCCGCCACCGCTGCAATCTCCTTATCATCCACATAAGCGCTTTGCACCCGCCTGGGTTTACCACCCATCTCCGTTGTCAGCATAATCATATCACCCATACCCAGAAGCTTCTCCGCACCACTCATGCCCAACGCTACCGAAGATTCCGTAAAGTTCGTCACCTTACAAACAATGCGCGAAGGCACATTACTCTTAATCAAACCAGTAATCACCTGCACTTTCGGACTCTGAGTCGCCAAAACCAAATGCACACCAGCCGCACGACCTTTCTGCGCAATTCGCACAATCGGCATTTCAAGATCCTTTCCAGCCTGCATCATCAAATCAGCCATCTCATCGATAATTACAACAATATATGGCATCTTCCCGCCAGCATCAGGCTTTTTCTCCTTGTCTTCACCTTCGCTATTAGCATCCGTCACCGCAATTTTTTTCGCCGCATTTGCCATTTTGGCATTATAATCATCAATTTTCTTCACCCGTTCTTTCGCGAACAAAGAGTAACGCCGCTCCATCTCATTCACCGCCCAATTCATGGCCGAAAGCGACTTTTCCACCGTCGTGATCACGGGTGTCAAAAGATGCGGAATATCCTCATATGGCGCCATCTCGACCTGTTTCGGATCGATCATGATCAACTTTAAATCACTGGGCGAGTTTCGATATAGCAGCGACATAATCAATGCATTCGACATCACCGATTTACCGGAACCAGTGGTACCAGCGACTAAAAGATGTGGCATTTTCGCAAGATCCGCCACTACGCCCTTACCAGAAATGTCCTTCCCCACCACAAACGAAAGCGGTGATTTTGCATTTGTCCATTCCTTACTTTCCAAAATCCCGCGCAAGCCAACACTGGCCGCCCGCGCATTCGGCACTTCTACACCAACCAACCGCGTCCCAGGGATCGGTGCTTCTATACGAATTTGCCCATCCACCGCCAAATTCAAAGCTAACTCCTTATCATGCGAGGTAATTTTCGTCAACGAAACCCCCGAAGGCGGTCGCATCGTGTACTGCGTAATCCTCGGGCCAACATTGGCTCCTTCCATCTCTACATTCACCCCAAAATCCGCCAAAGTCTCCTGAATAATGTGTGCATTTTGCTTGCAATCTCCCGGATCCGCCGAAGATTGCTTCTTGCTCAGAATCGAAAGTGATGGTAATTTCCAATTCTCGTCCGTCGCCGAGATCAAAGCCTGCGGTTCAGACGGCGCAGCTGTTTCAGCCGCACTAGCAGCAACCTTCTCGGCAGCTACATCTGGAGTAGGCTTCATCGTATGTACCTTCAAATCCTTCAAACCTCGACGACCCAATCGTGCACCTAATTTCGGTTTAGCCTTCTCGCCTTCACCCTCGACAGCACCCATGTTGATCTTCAATTCCTTTTCGTCGTCGTCGGCTTTCAGTTCTTTTTTGACGCGAGCCGGCGCTTTCTTGGTATTTTTCGCATCCTCCTCATCTTTCTCCGTAGTGCAAAACATCGCCGCAATCGCCTTGAACACCGTCACTGGATTCGTCTGCAATATAAAAGTGCCTGTCACAAAGATCAAGGCTACGTAAATCACTATTACTACGCTCGGATCCAAAATCTGCGTCGCCACTTCGTTCATCCAAGCTCCGACCGCCCCACCAGTCGCTTCCTCCGCCCCGATCGACGGGATCCCGGCAATCCCCGCAATCCAAAAAATCATCAAAAACGACGACAGCCACATCGCCCCCGGCAAACGATTATTCTCACTCTGCAGAATCTTCACCGCTAACCAAACTAACAATACTGGAAAAGTATATTCAGCGTAGCCAATCGCCTGATACATGAAATCGTTAATAGTATTTAAAACTGGACCACCGTCGCCCAGCCAACCGAAAATCAGAATCACAGCCAGCACTAACATTAAAATCGCCTTCATCTGGCGCCAAAAACCGCCCGGCAATTCATGCTCCGGCACCTTATTCTTACGCGTACTCTTTTTTCTCGCCGACGTGCTCTTTTTCTTCGCCGGGGTTGACCTCCGATTTGCCATATATTCTATATTATACACATTTTCCATTTTCTGCCAAGGACAGCTCAAATTTTCAAACCTACTATTATACGATTGTAATTATAGCAAAAAACCAAGAGCTAAATCGCGGCACCATCACATACATTCTCGACCTTAATTTGGTATCGATCAAGATCAATCATCGTTTCATTCTCCAACCATTCTCTACCCATTTTTTCATATTCTTTTGCCAAATCTTGATCATCGCAGGTCCAGAGTGTCAAAACAATCGTTTCATCACCGTCCTGTCTCACTACAAAAGTCGCACCCCCTTCTTCAGTACGATCCGTATAAGGCAGGTAATTCTCCGCCTTCGCCGCCTGTTCTGAACTCAGCGGTGTCGGTTCCTTACAGTCAAAATTCTCATAGATCTTTTGATCATCCTTCACGCACTTTAGCGCCACAAAATTCTCGAATTCCGCCTCACTATCAATCCCTCCCCAAACCAAATAGACTTCATAACTCTGCTGGACCTCGGCAATATCCACAATAAACCGGCTAGTGTATTGATTCGGCGCCAACGTACTCTGTTCATAACTTCCCTCGCGAATCAAACCCCCAAAATACGGCGGCTTTTTTACTCCATTCTCGCGCATCGCCGAATTGAGTGCCGTGTACATTTCTTCGCGTGCACCAAAATCCATGTAAGAAGCATAGTCCGAAACATTGTCGACATAGGTCATATTTTTGTCGTAATGATAGCCTTGATTACGAATTACGGTAGCACTGACAATAACAATAACTACTAAAGCAATGGCACCAATGATGGTAATAAAGAGGATATTTAGGCGACCGTAATTATCGCGCAAGCGGAAGAAATTACGCAGGTTTGGGGGTGTTTTAGTCCTGGGGTTCATTTTAAATTCCGTATGCTCCTGGCGTTATAGTGGGTGTTGGTGGATTCATCTCATTCAGACTATTAAGAATATCGAGTGGGACATCCGGCGTATTATAAATAGTAGCAATTGGGGCTGGTGCGCCAACGAGTTTCCAAGAGTCACCATTTGCTTTCAGGACTACGCGATAAGTAGTGCCCACGGTGTATTCTGTTGCGTTAACCGATAAAATTGTATAGTAGTGGCCATCTTTTTCTTGACCCGGTCGTATAATTAGATTTGGTATCGTAGAATACCCCTTTTTGAGAAAAAGTTCGGGATTTTTTTCATTATTGTCTTGCCAGACATCTTTGAACGGATCAGAAAAATTTTCGGATATAAATAAATCTATGCGATATTCCGCCAATGGTTTGTTAGTTTCTTCTGCGAAAGTTTTAAGTTTTTCTACTGCACTGTCATATATGCTTGGAATAAGGACTTTTACAGTTAACGTATAATCTCTTTCCCCAGAATTAATTAGATAGCCCAAAGTGTACAATGAATTTTTATACGGTAACTTCTGTAAAATCGGATACTCCGCATTGATTTTTTCCCCCTCCTCTGCAAGAACTTGCCCCGCAATTCCTTCGATTTCCAGAAATTGCTGCTGGAGATCACCATTCATCAGCTCTTCCCCCTTAGCAGTCGCCGGATTTAGCGAGCCATATATATATTTCGTATTTTCATCTACCTGTACCTTGGTCGAAAATTCCTCAAATTCTGGCGCCCAAACTCTCACTTCATACTCTCCCGGCTCCAAATAACGCGTCGAGGGATTCTTCACCTTCTTTCCATTCAACTCCACCTCTGCATAATGCGGCGCATAAACCACCTCAACTTTTACCTTCCCAGCGTGCAAAATCGCGGGAATTATAACAGCTGTTATTATAACAAGCGTTATAATAACAGCTGTTATAATTCCCGCCTTCACCACCGTACGCCTTTTCTGATTGTAGTCTGGATAATAATCCGGTTTCATCTATTGTCCTTTCTTTCTAAACCATATCTCGCCATCATAGTTTAGTCCTGTATCTGTCGCTGATGGAACTCTTCCACCCCAAGATGCGTCGGCAAATTGCGACTCAAATCCTGGTATGTCGCCCACAAAAACCCAAGTATGATTACTATTTACTGCAACATCTCCAGGCTGCAACTGACTAGCGTCAGTCGGAGTAATTTTTTCCCAGCCATTAGCGGGGTTTTGAAGCCATGTTAACATCGCATCGGTGGCCCCGATACCATAAAAATTCGGGTCCCACCCACTATCATGTATAAGAACCTGCACAAACGCTCCACAATCAGTATATCCATCACCGAGTTCATAGGCGCCTTTATACGGTGCTCTGTCGAGCGCTTCTTTATAATCTGGCATAGGGTCGAACTTAGCATGCGCTGCACCATCTGCTATCTTGGGCCATGCATATTTCAAAACATATTCTTGCAATGCGCTTACACTGCCACTTTTCGGCTTCGTAGTGGTATTAGTAATATTTCCACAAATATCAGTATCGCTCACCATACAATACTCTCCTCCACCCGCACGGTCAATCGCCGCTTTGACTTGATTCCAGATATTACCAGGATCACATTTATCCGACTGATTATGCATGTGCCCCATAACACCATTGAAGCTTTGCCAATTTGGCACAACATTCGCACGAGACCAATCCAAATTTGATTCAAGAGGTACTCCAGTATAGTGCGAAATAGCTAACATATATTGAGCTAAATAGTCCCACTCCTCATCAGTAAAGTTAGCCGTATCCCATTGAGGATCCGTACCGCCAACAATACAATTTATCGTACTATTTCCATACGAAATAATCTCAATTTGTACGCCATAATCATCAGCATATTTTGTAGCAAGCGATGGACGATTCATCGGAAAATGCTGCCATCCCTTCTTTTCTTTCAAGTTAATTGTGAAATGGGGCGGATACAAGTTGCCACCATAACAAGCCAGCCCATTACAAGGACCGCCTGCAGTATGGTGGAGAATAATAGTTTGCGCCTTACCATCACTCGTCGTAAATTTTGGATGACTAGCTGGAGATTCGGACAAAGGAATATTCAAGGCGCTCTCCTTCACTAACCCCTCAATCCCACCAGTAATCCAGCCTTCATTATCAATCTGAGCAGAGGAACTACCCATTACGCAATCATCGTCTAAGCTGTCACCATTCATATAATCCCCCTCGTAGTTAGTAAAACCTTTTACGATCTTTTGTCCCTCATCAGAATCAATATATTTCTGCAGAGCGTCAAGTGAGTTTTTCATTCCTTCGATATCATGATAACCCTCTCCATCTTTTTTGCCTTGTACCCAAGTCGGACCCAGTTTTTCAAGATACTCCTTTGAATCGCTAATTCCAATTGCTTGATCGTGGTTCCCATTATGCACTTTTTCACCATAAGCCTTAAAGCCTTCACCAAGATTATCATAGGCAGGAGCGTTAGCGCCTGCACCAACTGGACAACCAATCCCCCAAAAATTATTTGGCCTATGTACCGGGTTGTCATTGGCATCTCCACAAGTTGCATCTTTACTTTCGTAACGCATTTGCACTAAAATTGCCTGCCAAGGAAGATCATATGCTCGACCAGTTTGGTAAGCAAGGTCTCCATACGCTTCCAATAGTCGCTTCATTTCGGCATTATTACCATCATTCCAATGATTGGCCTCTGGAAAATCGGTATCTTGTTTGTTTGCGTTTTTCGCTTTAGCAATTGAATTCTTGTTTCCGGCACTATTTCCAGGAACGTCAGCAACAACATCGTCTTTTTGATTGCTAGCCACCAGCTTGTCTGAAAAGTCATCATCCTTTGAGGAAATTATATTTAATTTATCAGCTTTTTTAGCAATGTTTTTCGCACCGTTTTGACCGAACTTTTCGTAAATTTCATCTGCTGCATTTCGACGCGCCTCACCACCTTGCCAAGTTGCATATTTAGCAATACTTGCAACTCCTGGATCCTCTATGGTTGAATTACCATTGTAACAATTCTCAAATGTCACCATAAAGAGTTCGGCGTAACTACGTGGAGATTTATTTGTTATAACCCCTAAATTACTCATAAAGTTAGCCCAAGATGAAACGCCTGGTTCTGCATCAGTAGTTGCGTAATCTAAGGTTGCAGCAATAGCCTTGTCATTTGCATCTTCTGGAATATTTGGTGGGTTACCAGGCCAGAGCCACCAATAACTTCCTCCTGCTGCTTTTTCAATTGTGGGCGGAAAATTGGGAAAATATTTCCCCATCATGAAAAGACCGTAATATGTTCCACCTCCACCACCTCTAATAAACGGATCGAAGGTACCCGCACTTTCTACTGAAATATTCCCCATAATGCCTGCAATAGCCATTGGGCTATCCGAAACTCCGTCGATCCCTGCATTGACGAACCAATTCCAGATTTTCGCTTGATTGTCGCTACCTTCTACTTCATTTGCTCCGCCCCCTCCGCCACTTTCTCCACCCCCTCCACCCGAACTTCCCCCTGCACACGGATCCCAATACGGAATATCATTCGCGTTAAACATATCCAGCGTCCCGCCTGGAATACCACTTGGCTCGCGCGCGATCGTCGGAAAAACCAAAAGCCCACAACCGAAAATACTCAAAACCAAGGCCGAGAGCGTCGCCACTTTTCGCCGATAAAGCCTAGCCAGACTCTCCCGCCACAAATTCGGGCTTTGGGCATAGTATTTCTCAACGCGCCACCGCATTCGATCGCGCGCTCGTAATCGCCGCCGAAACCAAAAATGCTTCAGCGCCATTTTGAGACGCAAAAGAATCTGACCGACTTCCCCTTTCGCTACGGGTTGTTTTTGCTTATACATACCTTCTGATACTGTTTAATCACTAAACATAAACAATATCTTCATTATAGCATCAAGACACCACATTGCAAAACATTTCGCCGCTACATCTTATGTCTTAAAGTAATAAAAATAACATAGAATGTCATCCCCAAAACCCGAACAAACTCAACATATTTTATCTAAATATGAAGTAGAAAGCATCGTTAGAATATGTTGTAAACTAAATAGGGGTTCGCGTTACTCTTTAACAAGTCGTCTTAACTCTATAGAAGTGAATACAAAAAAGAGATAATTTTGATTGCGAAAAAATAAATGGACAAAAAAACGGTTACTTTTTAATTTTACAATGTAAACCAAGGTCCTCGGAGTAAACCCCAGCAGATAGCGATAATACTCTGTACTAATTTTCACAAAGCAGAGCCCCGAAAAATAAACCCAAATGAAGATTAAACACAAAACCCTCACCCCGCTACGAGAGCGGGGTTTCAAACAAACACTCGATCACCCCCGATCTTTTTCTACTGTTCAATTCCCCGCATCGAAAGTGACAATCTACCACGGTCATCAATCGCCACCAACTTCACTTTCACCTTTTGTCCTACACTCAAAACATCACTCACGTTCTCAACTCGCTTATCCGAGATTTGCGAAACATGCAACATGCCATCAATACCCGGCAAAATTGCCACAAAGGCTCCAAAATCCTTAATCGTCGCTACTGTACCCTCATAAATTTTACCAACTTCTGGTTCTTCAACTAACGATTTCACCCAATTAAGAGCCTTTTCAATCGCCTCCGTTTCGCCTGAAATTGTTACGAGGCCCGACTCCTCAATATCAACCGTCGCCCCCGTCTCCGCCGTAATTTTATTAATCGTTTCCCCACCCTTACCAATAATCGCACCAATTTTGTCCTGCTCAACCATCAATTTCTCAATCCGTGGTGCATATTTCGAAATTTCCGGACGCGGCTGAGAAATCACGCCAAGCATATGTTCAAGAATAAAGTGTCGACCAGCCCGCGATTGCTCAATCGCTTTCTCCAACACCTCGACTGGCAACCCATGCACTTTCATGTCCATTTGCAGAGCGGTCACTCCTTCCGTCGTACCAGTTACCTTGAAATCCATATCGCCCGCAAAATCTTCCGCATCCATCAAATCCGTCAAAACATAAGCTTTATCAACATCTTCCGCCATAATTTCCTGCCCCTTTGGCACATCCATCATTAAGCCCATCGCTACTCCCGAAACCGGTCGTTTAATCGGCACCCCAGCATCCATCAACGCCATACAGCTCGAGCACGTCGCTGCCATCGAGGTCGAACCATTCTGCGACATAATTTCCGTCACACTCCGAATCGCATACGGAAATTCTTCTTCATCTGGCAAAACTGGCACCAAAGCCCGTTCCGCTAGATAACCATGTCCAATCTCACGCCGCCCCGGCGAACCAATCCGCCCTGGTTCACCCACCGTCCAACTTGGCGCATTATAATGATGCATGTAACGTCGCTTACCATCATTCACTTCCATAGTATCAACTACTTGCGCAAATGAAAGTGGCGCTAAAGTCACGATATTCATGGCCTGCGTCAAACCGCGCGTAAAAAGTGATGACCCATGCACTCGCGGCAAAACTCCCACTTGACTCGAAAGCGGACGCACTTCATCCAGCTTTCGGCCATCTGGACGCACACCGTCTTCCACGATTCCTCGACGCACTTCCTTGTGCACTGCCAAATCGAAAGCCTGATCATACTCACCCTGCAAACGCTCAGTATAATCGGCGATTTTCTCTTCTTCAGTCTCGCCCTCACCATATTGTGCAGCAAATTCCGCGTTCATCTCATCTTTCAACTGATCGACAATCTTCTGCCGTTCCAACACATTTCCTCGTACTTGCTCACCCAGTTTCCCCGCGCACCATGTGTCGACTCGCGCTTGAATCTCCTCATCCGGCAAGACCAACTCGTATTCCTGCATCTCCACGCCGACTTTTTCCGCCAGTTCTCTCTGCGAATCTAGAACCGGCTGCACATTCTTCACTGCCCAGTGCATCGCTTCGATAATCATGGCTTCAGGAACTTCTTTCATACCTGCTTCCACCATCACGACTTTTCCATCTTTACAGGCCACTACTAAGTCCATGATTGACTGCTCGCGCTCTTCGGGACTCAAAAAGGCTCTAAATTCACCGTTCAGTCGACCAATCCGTAGCCCTGCAATCGGTCCATCAAACGGCACACCAGTCAACATCAATGCACTCGACGCCGCTAACATCGCGATCACATCCGGTCGAAAGCTCGGATCCATCGAGAGCACCGTCGTTACTACTTGCACTTCCTGCCGATAACCCTTCGGGAATAGCGGACGAATCGGCCGATCAATCAACCGCCCAACTAGAACCGCCTCATCCGCCGGCTTACCTTCGCGCTTGATAAATTTCGACCCCGAAATCTTCCCCGCCGCATAAAACTTTTCTTCATAATCAATCGTCAGCGGAAAGAAATCCTGCACCACAGGCTTCTTCCCCACCACTACAGAACCGAGCACTACCGTATCACCATAGCTCACTAAAACCGAAGCTGTCGACCGAAAACCTACTCGATTCACTTCCAAAGTCAACTCGCGTCCACACCATTCCGTCGACACACGTACTGTTTCTACACCTTTAGGATTAATAATCTCCATTTTTTCCTTTCCGGGAAAACCTCAGATACCAGTTTTTTATCACCACCAAATACCAATGACTTCTAAAAAACTTCTATCTGCCGTCTTCCCTATTTTACAAACTACTCCCCCAAGCCATTATAACATACTTTATAGCAATAATCGCCACCTATATCGCATCATCATCAAAATAAACGTTCGGACGCTTCGCGTCCGAGAAGAAATAGCTTTCTTCTCGTCCTACAGCCACTTCCACAGGTCGCAGCGGGAACGTCTCTATCAGTAACGGTCGTTTGAGGGGCTCTGGCATCTTCGGTTACGGGTGATCGTCGAGGGCTAATTTCTCTAATGTCGCTCGAGCATACTTCCTCTACTTCCATGCGTCTGGCGTCGGCCCGTCCAGCAACAACGGTCGCTGGAACGGCTTCCCCCTCCGCTGCTCGAGCAACATCATAATTAATATCATCAATATGCGCCTCCAGCTCTTTAATCTGCTCATCCGTAATCAGTTCTCCGCCTACTTTCAGACCCAACTGCTGTTCCGCCTTCGCCAGCGCCACCCAGAGCCTTCGCCATGTACTAAATTTCCGGTCGTCCGAAAAAATCCTCTGCATTTCCAGACTGGCATAGCGACCCGCTAAGGGTGATTGATAAACATCAGTTCTCACGTTCACATTACTCATGTTTCGTCCTCCGATCTGTTAAGATACAATAAGCTTCCGAGCGACATCTGCGCTCTCGTCTCCAATATATCATAAAATTGCTATTAAGTAAAATCAGCAGTAGTATTTGCTTTATTAAGCATCAAATTCACTTTCTTACCCCTGGAATTTAATACCCCAACTTGTAAAGCCTGTACAAGTTCAACTACATTTTAACTATCATGCTCACATTTTTCATTAGAATTCTCATGATATAATTCAGATATGCCAAAAAACTTCGTCCTCATCCTGCTTTTTAATCAAAAATATAACCGGATTTTACTCATGCAGCGCCATAAACCACCTTTTGCGAATTGTTGGAATGGGTTAGGCGGCAAAATCGAGCCTGGCGAAACACCGCTCACCGCCATCAAACGCGAATGCGTCGAAGAAACTGCTCTGACAATCGGAAAACCCAAACTACTTTTAACCTGCATTTATCCAAAATCAAACAGCATCAATAACCAAGTTACGCTCCACGTTTTTTACGACTCCATCGCCGAACTTTCCGTCAAGCCTAATTCCGAAGGTTGCTACGCGTGGAAAGATCTCGATTTCGCCATGGATGCAAACAATAAATCAATCGCTGGTTTTTCTAATTTACATCAATTTATTAAAGAAATTCTCGATCTCGAAAATATTCAGAAATTTTACAATTAAATGATTTATAATAATCATAGAATTAAAAAGGAGGAATATGGATCGAGAAGTAACACCTTTTAGCGTCTGGCAACATTTCAAAGGCCCCGAAGCTTTCGTAATCGCCATCGCCGAACATAGCGAAACCGGGGAAAAATTAGTCGTTTACCGTTGCACTGGTAATAATGGCCAAACTAATCACGGCGATGGAATTTACGCGCGGCCTTTAGCAATGTTTTTGTCCGAAGTTGATCGCAAAAAATACCCCAACGCCACCCAAAAATATCGTTTAGAAAAAATAATTGCGAAATAATATTTGTAAAAATATTTTTATTTCCAAAAACCGCAAAATACTACGCTTTTCTAATACAACCCAAAAAGGAAATTTAATGAAAAAAGCAGCCAACGTTATTAATTATTATTGTCTTTGCAATCAACTGAAAAACCTCATTCGTACAGGTTGGAAAATTTGGCATGTCCAAGCAGACCGTCTGGAAAGCGTAGCTGAACATATCTTTAGCGCTCAAATGCTTGCTATCGCTATGCAATCAGAATACCAATATCAAATCGATCTCGAAAAAGTTATTTTGATGCTAGCCATCCACGACCTCGGCGAAATTATCATTGACGATTTAACTCAATTTGATATCTCTAAAACCGAAAAAACCAAAATCGAACATGTAGCAGTACATCAAATTTTGCAAAATTTGTTAAATCAAGAAAAACTAGAAAAATTATTTTTGGAATACGATGCTCACGAAACCGCAGAGTCAAAATTCGCCTATCAATGCGACAAACTAGACGGCGATCTCCAAAGTAAAATTTATTACGAAAATCATTATATCGACTTAGAACAGCAAGAAGGCAACCGAGTACTGAAAGATCCACAGGTAAGCAAATTATTTAATGCCGGCTACTCTTTCCCTGAAGCTTGGTTCAAATTCTCACAAAATAGCTATCATTACAACAAAAATTTTCTTTCCGTCTCGAATTACGCTATGACACACCAAATTTTATCACAAAATGGAGCCGTTGACTGAAAACTTCGGCTCACTGCGTTCGCCTCAGCGACGGGGCGTCGGTTCAAAAATTCTAAAATGAACTTTAGAATTTTCTCACACTCCTACCGTCTACGAACCAAAAACGATTCACGTTCGTTCCAAGAGGCAATCATAAAACCCAACTTCTTAGAAGCTGGGTTTTATGATTGGAGCCGTTGACTGGGGTCGAACCAGCGACCTGCTCGTTACGAATGAGCTGCTCTGCCAACTGAGCTACAACGGCATACAGCAATTATAACATACTCTCTCCACCTTGATAATCCCTTTTTAACTATACCCCATCAAAAATCCCCACGCCTTACCAAACGCAGGGATTCTATACAAAGCAAAATTTTTTACTTCATGATTTCGTCAATATGTTGGATCAAAACCAAATCGTCAACAATACCGACTACGGCCGCTGCCACCATAATCCAGCCAATCACCATCACTACCGCCGTGAAGCTCACCACGAGGTAAATACCAAGCGCAAGCATGACCAGAGAAAGCAACAGAACGTAAAACCATTCCTTCACACCCGCCGCATGCATCTTGATCGCTGTATTCATTCGCACAAGTGCGCTATAAATCATCCATGCTCCAACGATGATCCCGATTACGCTACTGAGCTGCTGCCACATAACCACCGACAAAATACCAAAAATCAACGCCACGATGCCGTAAAGTAAATCATTGTTATAAAAATCATACTTCCCGTGCATGGCGAAATAATTCAGAATCTTATACACGCCCTTCACCATGAGGAAAATTCCCAAAACATAGAAAATAATCTTCGTCATACCTTGCGGTTCAATTACGAGAATCAAACCAAGCGCCCCCACAATCAGCGATTCGAGCACTGCCAGCCAGCTCGTGCTCTTTACCCGCTTCGCAATCGGTGCGAACATTTCCGCCGCTTCGTTCATCATATTTTGCGCACCGCTATTCTTCGTCTTTTTATTCGTGCGCGTTGATTTCGCTCTTGATGTTGATGTTTTTGAAGATTTTGCCGTTTTACCGGCTTTCGCAGAAGTCTTTTTCTGCGTGGCCTTCTTCGAAGTAGTTGCCATGTTGCCTCCTAATTTATACTAGCAAAAAACTAGATTTTACTTATGTTTATCATTGTACTACAACTCATTCAAAAAGCAAAATCCTTTTCTCATCCAACATCCCGGAATAAAGCCTTAGAATAAAGCCGAACAAAAAATAAAAAAAGGGCCTACTACTAAGAGCAAGCCCATACACAAAATCAACTAGCACAAAAAACGCCCAATACGGCAAGAGATCAACCGTTTAACTTCTTCTGCCTCCCTTTCGACTAATTGATGATCGTAAAAAAACTTATTGACGCCCTTTTGAACATAGACCGCAAAATTAACTAAATAAAGCATCGCCTGTAGGCAATCTGTGGGGAACATTTCGCCATGAGTTTCCGAAAGTTTTTCCCGTATTCTAAAACCCCGAACGGCTTGATATGCATGCCATACTTCATGTGCCAACCCCCCTAACGATGCACCGAAACATTTTTCGACACCATACGTAGATATTGAAGCCAAAATCCCCTCAAGTTCATTTCTTAACATCCGGATTTCCAAATTTTTAAAAGCTTTCTCAGCTGGAGACCACTCATAATGAAGATATCTGCCATAATCATTTTTCTCTAACACGTCATTGGGTTGACAAATTACAAACCTAATCTTATGTCCGACACAGAACGCCTCTGCCAGAATATCAACTATAGCCTGTAAACTTTCAACGGGGCATTTAACAAATTCTGGAACAAAAACTTCATACAACTGCGCAACATCCACCCGATCAACCGCTTGATTAATTGCGTGCGTATCCAGACCACGCCCATGCCGAAAAATCGCTTCAAACCAATCGCGCGCTTCAGCCTCATTCACCTCAAAAGTCTCCTGAATCTTCTTAATTACTATTTCAGCATATTCAGAAGCCCCTTCTTCTTGTTCTATCTGCGCTAAGTACGCCTTAAAATCAAATTTGTCTGTCAATTGCGCTCCCTCCGTCATTTCCGCTGCTTCTGACTGTTCTTTCGTAATTTTCGTTTCAAGCATTGCATATTCCCCCTTCTTATACTAATCGTATTCTTAAGGTTCATCGATGAAATATTATTTCTCACCAAAAACAACCCCTCCACTCCTATACTAGCACAAAATTATAAATAAGTCAATAGCAAAATCATCATATTTTACCAAGACAATCTTAACATGCTAGTCGTCACTAAGCTTACAATCACAATGATCACTAGAATTGTGCCAAGCCCTAGCCAAACTAAGTCGTTCCTTCCAAGATTAGACGAACTTGTTTTATGCAAAGTCTTATAACTCTTCAATATATAAACCCAGCTTACCAGGCTAACAAAAATCATAATCACGGCAAAAATCAATGCCATAATCTCTACAAAAATGACCCAAGACATATCACCATAATGGAATCTGAGCCGCTCTCCTGGAATTATATGACATAGCCATGCCATAATTAGTAACATAATCGATGCTATGATGTCCAAAAATGCAAACAGCCGCAACTGGTGCCCCAGTTCTTTCGACTTTTGCAGGTGACGCCAAATCGGAAACGCCGCAAACAATATTAGCCCCACAATAATCAGAATTATCAATAAACTTCCTATCACACCCTTCATCTATTTTTCTCCATATATTATATTTTTAATCGCCTACCGAATCACCACCGCTCTCTGCCCAGTCGCATTATAAATCGACTCCACCGTCGCTTTCGACAAAGTCCAAGTCGTCGCGCCGTTCGCCTGCGTCCAAGGATCGGTCATAATTTGCGCGCCTGTAATCGAATTATATCCCGTCAGCAACATAACGTGCAGATTCCGCGGTGCTCCTTCCACCCACTCTTTCGGCGCTACATAGTTAAAAGTCAAATAGATAATTACTGGATTTCCCACCGCAATCTCCGCATCCAATTGGTCCAAACTCGCGCCCGTAATATCGACCACATCCGCACCCGAACTATCACGCCCAAATTGCGCGAGCGGCGCTGGCGCAATCCAATGCGCGGCATGTTTTGGCTCCAAATCCCAAATCGAATACGTAAAACCTTGAAACGGATCAGTACTCTTCGGAATCATCTCGGCGTAGGTTCGCAAGTCCATTCCCGGCAAATAGCCCTTAAATTGCAAGCCCATGAGCAAAGACGCCGTTTCGCAACCATTATAAATCGCCTGCAAGTTTTGACTATGATACGGCACATTCAGAACATGCCAAGCTGCCGCAATCTCTTCCTCTCGCCGACGTTGTTCCTCCGCCGCAATCCGCCGCGCTTCTTGTAGCTTGCGCCAAGCTTCTTCGGCCCGTCGCCGTGCTTCTTCCTCGCGGATACCCAATTCCTTATCAACCGCCTCCAATTTCTCACGCCACTTTTCCTTCACATCCGCCTGCGGTAGCACGTTATACTGCTCCATCACTGCGTTATAATTCTCACGCACAATGTCGCCGCGCACCTGCGTCATACTTTCGTCGGCAAACAATCCCGCGACCGCTGCCGCCAACTCACCAATTTTCGTATACTGCGTCTGCATTTCTCCAAATCGTTCTTGTAGAACTCCTCGATAGCCTTCCGGCAAATCTTGCAACTTCTGCGCCAATTCTTCAATTTCTTCCGCTGTAGTAGCCGACCTCAAAACCCCTTCTTCAAATTTTCCATCCAGCTCCTCACGTACTTTAATAAAACCGCGCAACGTGTCCAGCTTCGCCTTATGTTCATCCCTTTCCGCCTGATAATCCTCAAAGGTCACCTCATCAAGACGACTTTCAACCTCACCAATCTGCTCTTCAGTTACCGCTCGCACCGGAATTTCCTGTTGCTCATCCTGGAATAATTCCGCCATTTTCGTCTTCGCGTCTTCTAGAATCGTCGTCTGCTCAGCGCGATATGCTTCGAAATTATTTTTCTGCACAGTATAAATCGTCACGCCAGCTCCACCCGCCACCAGCAAAAGCGCCAAGATGATCAAAATAATGCGGTATTTGCGCAACCACGTACCGAAACCAGCTTTTTTCTTTGCAGGCTGAACCTTTTTTGCATCATTCACGCCGTGTCTTTGATTTTTAATCTCTCGAGTCAACTCACCCTTCGAAATCTTTTTCTTCGCCGCCGAGTTCTTCATATCCGGCTTCACGGCCGGAACTAAATCTGCCCCTTCGCTTCGCTGTGCAGTCTGATCGAAAGATGAGGGCTTCCGTTCCCCGCTTTTGGTATTTTCCGAATCCGCTTCTGGATTCCCCTTCTTCTCCGAGTCGACTTTTTCCGCTCTCGCCTTCACCAACACATTTTTCTGCCCAATAAACTCCGTCAATGCGAGTTTACGCACTTTCTCACTCGAATTCACCTTTAGCTTCGTATCTTGTTTTGGTAAACTTTGTTTTTTCTTACCTGGCTTCATCATAGCCTTCTGCGCTTCTTTCAAGACGCGTTTTTTCTTTTTACTCATCCTGCCCAACCATTTATTCCCCATATTATACCCCACTTTCTTCATAAATACAAATAAAATATACGTATATAGGGTTCTTCGATGTTTGAACTTATGTTTGAACTTGTACAGCCTGTACAAGTTCAACTTATTTTTTACAGAAGTAAGAACAAGAGCTTTTTGGGTTAATAAAACAAGGGTCGCAGCGAGAGCGTCAATGTTAACACTAGTCATTCGGGCGCAGTCCATACAAACATATACCCACAGCCAAAACTGTGGGTATTATTGTTAAAATAGCGTACCGCCCAAAAGCCACTATCCTCGGTTATGATTCCAATAGACAATTGCACTGATCAGGCTCGCGATCGTCAGCATCGACCCAACCACACACAACACAATTTCCAATTGTATTGATTCGACAGTGGCAGCGAAACTTATACGATCGTTCAGAAACATCGTATAGCCATCAACGTCCGTCACTCGCACGAATTCATCATTTTCATCAATCTCCGTCGTGCAAACATAAGCCCCCTCACGAGTAGTAGGAAGTCCATTTTCGTAATCCGACTCCTTCTCAAAACATATACCCGGACTATCCGATGCGATATATGCCTGGTGGTTGCGACCATACGCTATAATTCTCAACGAACCACACCATGTCAAAACGCCAAAAATCACCGCCATCAAAAATAGCAAAATACTATTTACTACCACTCGCGAGCTAGTTTTATGATTCTCTCGATCCCGTTTGTTATTTTGATTTGTTTTAGCCATTTTATTTCCCTAACTTTTTATGTTTATATAATGAATATTTTAGCAAAAAAATGATTAAAAAACTATTATTTATCGCAATAATAAAAAGATGTGTAACAAATCAAAAGCACGCCCTTCCCGGCTCTAGCCGGGACTTTTCAACTATAAACATATATGAAAGGTTTCATAGCTAACCCAAACGAACAACTATTATTTTTTATATCTATTTTTATAGTACATTATCAATTTCTCCGCTTCTTCCCATTAATCTTCAAAACATCAAAACTAACCGTTGCTAATAACGCCAAAGCTGCAGCTATCGCCCATTGTGTCAAACTTAAAGGCGCTGTACCTACCAAATTTTGGAGAAATGGAACGTAAATCAAAAGAATCAATACAACTAGGATAGCTGTATTGATCAATACAATAATCTTATCACGAAGATCCATGATAAAGTTCTTTAGGGCGGAATCATCCGACTGCAAGACATAAACCAGCAAAACGTTAGCGAAAACTAAAGTGGCAAAACCAAAAGCCACAGCTTCCGTCTGTGGTACCCCATTCTTTATTAAATAAAAATAGCTCACGAATACTACTGCAAAAATCGCTACGCCTTGTGCAACACTGCGCACCACCATCTCCCAATGCAGCAAAGCCTCATTCAAACCTCGCGGCTTTCCTTCCGTCACCTCACGATCAGGCGCCAACCGCTGAAAAATGATTGAGGAAGTTGGGTCGATAATTAGCTCAAGCAATACCACATGAATCGGCAAAAGAAAAGCAGGCAAATTCAATAATGGTACAAATAGTGAAAGCAAAATAATCGGAATATGAATGGCCAAAATATACATAATCGCCTTCTGAATATTATGGTAAATCGTCCGGCCATTTTTAATCGCCTCCACAATCGTGTTAAAATTATCATCCATCAAAATCATATCCGCCGCTTCTTTCGCTACATTCGTCCCGCGCTGTCCCATCGCAATACCGATCTCCGCCTTTTTCAGCGCTGGCGCATCGTTCACTCCGTCCCCAGTCATCGCCACTACTTCACCATTTTTCTGCAAGGCTTTCACAATCCGCATTTTATGGCTAGGATAAACCCGCGCAAAAATATTCGTATCTTCGACCCGCTTCTCCAGCTCTTGGTCACTCATTTTCTCGAGTTCTTGACCAGTAATCACTTTTTCGCTCGCATTCATACCGATTTGTCGCGCAATTCCCTTTGCCGTTTCGCCATTATCTCCCGTGATCATAATCACACGCACACCCGCACGATGGCAAAACTCCAGAGACTCTTCCACTCCCTTGCGCGGCGGGTCAACCAAAGCCACTAAACCTACAAACTGCAATTTATTGTCAGTTAAATGCTCGGGGATTTTTTGCAAATTATCATTCTTCGCCACCGCCAGCACCCGATAGCCCTTCTCTGCATAATCTTCAACTTGCTTTTCAATTTGCTGACGTTCAGCCTTACTCAGATCACAAAGCGCTACCACATTCTCATAAGCACCCTTAACTGCCAAAAGGTTCTTGCCACCAATCGTCCAAACTTCCCCCATCATTTTATCCTCGTTATTGAAAACGTATTCGTAAGCTAAATCATGATCATACAGAGTTTTATCATAACCAAGATCAAAAGCATACTTCTGCAAAGCAATTTCCATCGAATCATAAGGATCCTTTGCCGAAGCCAACGCCGCTAGCCGCGCCAATTCTTTTTCATCTTTGCCAAAATAAACTTCGCGTACCGTCATTTCGTTCTGGGTCAAGGTCCCGGTCTTGTCGGTACAAAGCACCGTCACCGCCCCCAAAGTCTCCACCGCTTTCATATTTCGAGTCAAAGTATTATGTTTCGCCAAACGCCAAGCGCCCATCGCCAGAAACACCGTCAAGACCACCGGAATTTCTTCCGGGATCGTCGCCATCGCCAGCGTAATCCCCGCCAAAATCGACTGCGCAAGCCGATCACCAAAAGCCAAATGCTGATTATGCCAGAAATTTACCACCACTACCAAGAGACAAAACACAAAGCTAATCACTGCACAAATCATAATCAATTGACGAATTTGTTTTTCAAGCGGCGTTTTTTCCTTCTTAATTTCACTAATAGTTCGGCCAATTTTACCAATCTCAGTATTTACGCCTACTGCCGTCACTCGAATCACCGCCGAGCCATTGGTTACATCGCAACCAGAGTAGCACATGTTAAGTTTGAAATGTTCGTCTGAATCGTCCTCAGTCTTTTTATAAACCACCGCCGACTCACCGGTCAGAGTCGATTCATTCACGCCCAAACCTTGTGACTCCAGAATCACTCCATCCGCTGGAATTTTATCGCCCTCCTCCAGAAACAAGATATCGCCCACCACTACATCGCGACTATCGATTACTTCCTTTTTTCCATTACGCAAAACATCAACATTCAGAGCTGACAAGGCATTCAATTCATCTAGCGCTCGATCAATCTTACGCCCCTGCATAAATTCGATACCACTAATAAATAGTACTGAACAAAGCATAATAATACCATCGACCACTTCACCTAAAAGAAAGTATATACTCGCCGTCACGAACAAAAAAATAAACATCGGCTCAGCCAAAACCTTCGCAATTCTCTTCAACAAACCGTCTTTTTTTCGTTTACCGATCTCGTTTGGACCATACTTTGCCCGCGCAGCCTCCACCTCCGCCGTCGAAAGCCCAGTCTGTTTTGTTTTTTGCATTTTACTCACCACCATTCCCTAAATTTTACAAATTAGTATCTCCAAAAATTATATTACGTTTCTCAAACTTTTTCCAGGCTGATCCACAACAATCTTCTAACATCAACATCGAGTACGATACATTTTCGTTCGCAGCGGACTTGTTAATATCGATCTCGGTCGCTTGAGATACTCTGGCATCTTCGGTTACGGGTGGTCGTCGAGGGCTAATTTCTCTAATGTCGCTCGAGCATACTTCCTCTACTTCCATGCGTCTGACGTCCTCCCGTCCAACGGTATCAATCGCTGGTACGGCTTCCCCCTCCGCTGCTCAAGCATAGACAGTATATAATATATAGAATAATCATAAACTGATAAACTGTTTTTTATGATTGAGTTTTAGGTTGTGATGTGGGTGCAGACATCCAAAATCAAAAAATACCCAATGAAAAATTACTCAATCACTATATACTTTTTCAAAAGCAGTATAACCGTTTTTCTCCATCGTTTCAATTTGGTATTTTAAATTTCTGCTCATCGTCACAACGCTCACGATTTCGCCTATCGCACGTAGCTCATCTGCGCGCTTAAGCACTTCCTCCAGCTTTTCGGACACAAGCTTTTTATCCACCAAAATCGCCCTGCGCACAACCGCTTCACTCGGCCGAAACTGAGCATCTTCCAGAATCGCCACAATGCGTTCGAATCCAATAGAAAAACCACAAGCAGGCACATTATTTCCACCGCTAATCTTACCAATCATTTTATCGTACCGCCCACCACCAGCCACCGACGAGCTAAAGCCTCCCGCCGTGCACTCAAAAATCGGCCCTGTATAATACCCCATGCCCCGCACTAGTGTTGGATCAAAAACGATTTTACCGGTCGAACCGAGCGAAGAACTAGCAACCGAAGAAATTTTTTCCAAATCCCTAATTACGCCACCATCAGGTGCAGAATCACCAAGCATACCGCAAAACGCCCTGACATCAATCCCTTCCGCCGCTTGCTCAAACAGCGAGATAAACTTCTCTACCTTTTCCGCTTCGTAGCCGGACTGCAACAAATCATCCTTAACGCCAGCAAATCCAATCTTATCATTTTTATCAAGAGATATCAAAACCGATCCGCAATCACCCTCCTCAAATCCTGCATAAGCCACTGCCGCAGTAAGAATTCGTCGATCATTCAAATGAATAGTCAAGTCTTCAATTTTGGCTTCCCGAAATATTCGAGTAAGGATCTTCGCCGTAGTGGTAATCGTATCAATCTCCGCCAAGACTGAACCTTCGCCCAATATATCCATATCGCACTGCAAAAATTGGCGGAAACGGCCCTTTTGCGGACGATCTGCTCGCCAAACTGAGCCAATTTGCAAAGATTTAAACGGTAACGGAAGATCCTTCTGATTATTCACAAAATACCGCGCCAAAGGAACGGTCAAATCATAACGCAAACCACTATCCGCCAACTCCTCACCTTTTTCTTGAGCCGAAACGAGCGACTGACCACGTTTCAACACCTTAAAAATCAAGCTTTCATTCTCACCGCCTTCTTTGCTGGTCAAATTCTCGAGAGGCTCCATGGCTGGAGTTTCAATTTTTTGATAACCAGCAAGCGTCGCCTCCTCCGTTATGAGGTGCAGAATATAATCCCGCAAAATCATTTGAGACGGAGTTAAATCGCGCATACCGCGAACAGGCGTTTTGATCATCAGCTTCCTTCCTTTCTTAACTAAATTATACCAAAAAAGGCCACGATTGAAAAGGGCGGCGTACTGGCTCGCCACTTCACTCCATCATCTTCACCCCATCATGCATATAAAATATTCTAGACGCAAAGTCTAAAATATTTTATATGGTGCGGGTGGAGAGAGTCGAACTCTCGTCTCATCCTTGGGAAGGATACATAATAGCCGTTATACGACACCCGCAACACTTATATCTTACCACACCCGAGCCCAAAAGAGAACCCCTATTCCCCAGTTTCCTAAGTTGATTCCTCAGCCTCCGGAGCTACTGCTTCAATTGCGGCCGGCTCACTTTGCAAATTCAAATCAATAAATACCTTCACCTTATTATCCATATATAATTTCATTACCTGCTCATCAAACTCAGAAAAATTTATTTTCAGAGAAGCATAATTAACTTGATCATCGCTCTTATCAACCAATCTTACGTAATAATAGCCATCGCCATTATTTGACAAAAATCGCTCACTCACTTGTCCCGGCTCAAGCGTCATCGCCATGCTCGATCGCCCACCGTCAATATTCATATTGTCAACCAGCTGCTCAGTTTTCTGGTATTCTACACTCTCCCCCAGAGCCTCCGCCACTGCCGCAAAATCCTGATCATGCTCAGTCAAAATCTGCTCCACTTGCGTCGATATCTCATTAGCCTTTTCGTCCACTACCTGCGAGACCTTCGCCTTAATCAAAGTCAAATAAAGCATACGCTTATACTCGGACTTGCTCATACCAAAATTATCGTTAATGATCCGCAAAAAACTCTCTTCCGGCCGCTCAACTCCGCCCACCTTGCGGTGCTCATCAAACGCTTCATCGACTTCTTGATCCGAAACCGTAATCCCCCGTTCTTTCGCCAACTTTAAAGCATAAGTATATTCAACGGCCGAACGCAAGGCTGCCTCTTTATAACCATTACGGACTATTTCCGCATCCTCACCTCCACCGAGCTGACCACCCTGTTGCTCCGCCGTAATCAAATTACTACGGTAAATCATAAGATAATCACTATATCGCACCGGCTCCCCTTCGACCTCCGCCACCGGCACTGGAACAATCTGCGTCACACGATAAAACATATCGCCCGTACTCTGAATTTTATAAAGCGCCGCCCAAGCACCAACCACCATCAAGACGATCACAAAAATCGCCACGATCACCGTGTTAATAATTAGCTTATGTTTCGCATACTGCAGAGGATACTTGAACTTCCGTCCCTTGGCTAGAACTTCCTCGCGACGCTCTTCGACTTTTTCTCGCTCAGTCTTCGGCTTCTGCTTCAAAAGCGCCATCCACTACTCCATTATCCATCAAATCCAATAAGACATTATAAGTTTCCTCTGGCTTACGCACCATAGTTATCTTCATATCGCCAACTTGGCTGCGAATCAGTAACGTACCATAACCAAACATACCACCAAAAATCCCCGGCACCTCATAACTCGCACTCTGAATTTTATCCAAACCCAAATCGACCACTGCCTTGCGGAACAGACCTTGCTGCACCACTTGCCGCACGCGCTGGTTGGTTAGAAGATAATAAGAGTAATACCAACGCATATACACTCGCCACAAGCCAAGGCAGCCAAAAATGAAACAGCCCAACCAAACCCAATACAGCCATTTCTCACCCGACCAAATCAAAATCGGCACAAATCCCACAATTGTCAAGAAAACCAAAAACACAAATCCCGACCACATCGTAATCGAATGCTGACGAAAAACCAGCTCAACCTTCTCGCCCTTACGCTGTCCGTCAAAAGATGTTTTATTCTGCTTTTTCATAATTCACCCTTTAACCCCCCAAAAAATTTTACTACTAGCGCGTATACTTTTCGTTTAAATCTGAATAATCGTACAACTCGCCTTCCTTAAACCAAAGCTTGATCTCCTTCTTCGCCTCTTCCTTACTACCACTTGCGTGCACCAAATTCGGCACCCCCATACCCTTCGCGTCCGAATAACCAAAACTCATGTGTGAATAATCGCCGCGAATCGTACCCATTTCTGCTGATTTTGGCTCGGTTGGTCCCACAATCTTGCGTACCAAAGGCACCGCTTCAACACCTTCCAGCACCATTGCAATCACCGGCCCCGTCATCATATAGCTCAAATTATACCGAAAAGCCTGCTCACCACGGCGCGTGATCATCTGTCCAATTTCCTCATAATGAGCCCGGTAATGATCTTCATCCGGCATAACCATTTTGATACCAACGATCTTCAAACCAACGCGCTCAAACCGCGTAATGATTTCTCCAACAATTCCACGCTGAATCGAATCCGGCTTCAAAACCACCAAGCTACGCTCAACTAAATCTTTTTCTTTACCCATAAATAACTCCTTTTCCTCATTATATCATACTCTCTATTGTTTTCCTAAAATATCTGGAAGCATAATCCAACTTGTACGTCACGTACAAGTTGGATTATAAATTCTCAGAGGTAAAATTGATGGTTATTAACTCAATAAAGCCAATTTCGCTCCAATTTCTTCGAACGCCTCGCGTCCTTGACTACATCGTAGCGTCCAAAAAAACTCATCTTTTGTCTTACAGTCACTTCCACAGCTCGCAGCGGGGCCACTAATATCGAAACTGGACGCTTGGTCTGGCCTGGTGAACGTGGCTATGATTGGTCATCCCATGCTAAAACGTCCAGTATTACCCATGCATACCTCTTTAGCCTCACCGTTTCTAGCGTCGGTCCATCTAATGATAGCGTACGCTGGTACGCCTTCCCCCTCCGCTGCCTAGCTAGACAGTAATAATATATGGTAAAACTAAATCGCCGAGTTCGCAGCGGGTACATTAACATTAATAATGGTCGATTGAGATATTCTGGCAATAGCGGCGGCAAATGGTCATCACAAACTTCCGATACGGCTCATGCATATCGGTTAAATTTCAATGCATCCACTATCTACTCTGCCGCTGGTGATTCCCGTGATCATGCTGTCCCCCTCCGCTGCCTAGCTAGACAGTAATAATGTATGGTAGAAAATTGTTTGTTTATAATTCTAATTTCTTCGCAGCGGACTTGTTAATATCGATCTCGGTCGCTTGAGATACTCTGGCATCTTCGGTTACGGGTGGTCGTCGAGGGCTAATTTCTCTAATGTCGCTCGAGCATACTTCCTCTACTTCCATGCGTCTGACGTCCTCCCGTCCAACGGTATCAATCGCTGGTACGGCTTCCCACCTACAATCTTAACGAGAATATCTACTCACATAGCTATCATACGTACCAAAAACAAGAACCCCACTCAATCAAAACCCAAAACCAGCCTCACGACGAACTATTTGCGAAGTCCAAGCTCACCAATCGTCTTCTTGTATAAGTCGAAGTTCGTCCGCTCGAGATATTTCAGCAACTTCTTGCGTCGTCCAACCATCTGCATCAACCCACGCTTTGCCATATAGTCATGCTTATTTTCTTTCACATGCTCCGTAACTTCTTTGATTCGGGCTGTTAAAACCGCCACCTGCACCTCTGGCGACCCTACGTCCTTCTCGCTACGAGCCATCTTCTTGATAGTTTCCGTCTTCTTCTCTTTTGTAATCATATTACCTGTGATTATAGCACAAGTTTTCCACATCCACAACCCCTATTTTTAAGCAATTTCGTTCGCAGCGGGCTAATTAATATCGAAGTCGGTTATTTAAAACTTTCTGGCCTCGTCGGTTATGGATGGTCATCACGGGCTCATTCTTCTGATGTTCGTTATGCATTCTACCTCGACTTCGATGCGTCTGGCGTCTACCCGTCCCTCAACGGCAATCGCTACTACGGCTTCCCCCTCCGCTGCCTAGCTAGATAGTAATAATATATAAATATAACATCAGTCAAAAAATCTCTCAGTACACAAATAAAGCCTACCCCACGTCCACAAAAACACAACACCTCATATGTTACAATAAATACATAGAAAATATGAACAAAGAGAATCTAAAACAAACCCCCGAAAGCCCAAAATACCCCAAAAGCTTTATTATTATTATAGGAATCATCTCAGCACTAAACATTGCGACAGGAGTAATCATCTTTTTGTTTATGCTGCTTGCTCTTCTAGACGGCATATCTAGTCAAAGAGACACAACGACAGCTATTATTTTTATGGGATGCCTAGCATTACTAATCGGTTTACCCTGTGATACTATTATGCTCGTCCAGCCTTTATCGCAAAGAAGTTTTTCGGGCTTAGTCTCCAAGGCAAACTGAAAAGATATATTATAGTCGCCCCCATACTTTCCATATTGCCAGCGTGTTTTTGGTGCTAAAATATTTGTTTAACTAAATTCCTCATAAAGCATTTAAGCTAAAACAATCCTACAAAAACCACCCTCCAAAGAGGGTAATTCTTGCTGTGTGATTCCCGCAATTCCCCCACCCGGTCGAACGACGAAATTATTGAATAGCGATCTTGATCGGAGCTTCAACTTTTTCCTTCTCGAAAGTAATCGTCAAAACACCATCCTTCAATTCCGCCTTCACCGTACCTTCTTCTTCCTTCACCTGCACCGGCAAAGCAATAGTGCGTGAAAACTCTCCCCAATAGCACTCCTGGATATGCCAAGCTGTAGTATTTTCATCCTCACCACCGCTCAGAATCCCCGAAATAGTCAAAATATTGTCCGAGATCGTCACATTTAAATCCGATTTCGAAATGCCCGCAGTACGCGCTTTGACCACCAATTTGTCAGCAGTCTCATAAACGTCAACCGCCAGCTGTCCTGGAAAATCGTCAGTATTATCCCACCCATCGTCGCTGATGCTAGATGGCTCATCAATATTATTGAGGGCGCCTTTTTCAGTTCGATCGGCGACTGGTGCCGGTTCATCATCGAGGAAAGCGGCTGCTAATTCATCTTCCATCAGCATGTCATCGTTATTAGTACGAGCCATTGCTTGGTTTACCTCCTTTAGATATTGTTATGCTTTATTATAAAGCCTTTCCGTAGTAAAATCAATACTATTATGCATTTCGTTGTAAAAAACACAACAAAATTCGGGCTTCTCGACCTGCTCTGTCCGCACTCTTGTAGAGGTTGCGGATGCCTGGGAACGGTTCTTTGCGATTGTTGTAAAAATTACATCATGGAGCAACATTCAGACTTGTGTCCCATCTGCCAACAAACTTTTTCAACTCAAAACCCTAACAACAAACAAAAACCCTTTCGTTGTCAAAATTGCGAATCACCTTTCCTTGGTACCTTCGTGGTAGGTTATCGCACAGGCGCGCTTGCGGATTTAATCAAAAATTTCAAATATCATTCCGTGCGCGCCGCCGCTCCGATCTTGACCGATCTGCTAGACGCTACGATTCCGCCCGATCTAGAAAAAATGCTCGTGCCTTCTAGTCCTATCGACGTCAAAATCGTCGTTGTCCCTCTACCGACCATCGGCAAACACGTCCGCGCGCGTGGGCTCGATCATACCAAAATTCTGGCTCAGAGATTAGCTCGCCGTCGCGGATGGCAATATCGCCCACTATTGTCACGTGCTCAAGACACCGTACAAGTCGGTACTAAAGCCTCCGAGCGCCAAGCGCAAGCTAAAACCGCTTATCGCATCAACATTAACCCCGATCCTAACGTGTATTACCTCCTACTGGACGACATTTGGACCACCGGCGCAACCATGCTCGCCGCAGCCAAACTCTTACAAGACGCCGGCGCGAAACATCTGCTCGCCGCCTTGCTTGCCACTGGCCAACCCCAAAAAGAAAACGTCAGAAAATAACTTCACGGCCCACCTCCTCCATCATATTTCTCAAAAACACCCCGGTTTATTTCGTTCGCAGCGGGCGCCTCAATATCGATAACGGTCGTTTGTGGAGCTCTGGCGTCAACGGTTACGGGCGGTCGTCCCGGGCTAATTCTTCTAGTATTAATAATGCATACTTCCTTTTCTTCAATGCGTCTAGCGTCGACCCGTCCAGCAACGGCAACGCTCGCTGGGTCGGCTTCCCCCTCCGCTGCCTAGCTAGACAGTAATAATGTATGGAATAAGCATAAATTGATAAATTGTTTTTTATGCTTGAGTTTTAGGTTGTGCTGTGGGGGATAATAATAGAAGACAGTGACTAAAAGAAACGTATATTAATGAGTGAAAGCTTAATGTTTATCATAATTAATCACTTAGTGTGTCACTGTCTTCTATTATTATCCCCACATATATAAAAACTAAACACTATCTTTTAGGTCAAATATAACCAAAAACTAGCTTTATTAACTTAAAGACCATCAATTTTACTTCTGGAAATTTATAGTTGAACTTGTACGTGATGTACAAGTTCAAATAGCATGAAATATCAAAAAAATCACACCTTAACCGCCTCTTCAACCCGATACGGGCCCACCATAGTCCGCCGTAGTGCCGTCAAATATCCGCCCACTCCCAGCGCCGCGCCAATATCTTCTCCCAAGGCACGGATATAAGTGCCGCTAGAAACCTTCGACCGCAACTCAAGCTCTGGCCACTGATAACGCAAAATTTCCAGTTCATCAATCCGCACTTTCCGCACCGGCATGTCGACCTGCTTACTCTCTCGCGCCAGCTTATAAGCTCTTTGCCCATTGATCTTTACCGCCGAATATTGCGGCACTCGCTGCTCAATCTCGCCCAAAAAGCTGGCCAGAACCTGCTCAATCTCCTCTTGTGTCGGCACTTTACTCTCATCCATATGTGCAAAATCAGAAATCTCGCCCTCCAGATCTCCCGTAGTCGACACCTTCCCCAGTCGAATAGTCGCGACATATTCCTTATCCAATTTCAAGAATTTATTTGCCCGCTTAGTCTCCTTCCCCGTCAACAATATCAGCAACCCCGTAGCAAAAGGATCCAACGTTCCGGTATGCCCTACTTTCACCTTCTTACGCTTCCGACGAAAAGCCCCGTCCTTCCCTTTAACCTCCACAAAACCAGCTTCTTCCGAAAGCATTCTACGCACCTTCGCCACCACACCAAACGAACTAATCCCAGCCGGCTTATCAACCAATAAAATTCCACCCTCCAGCAACCTCTTCGTCTGCTCTGTTATTAATTTTAACTTTCCTTCCGCCATGCTCATTACCCATATTATAACACATTCTTCAGCTCAGAACCATTTTGACAAATTTCATTCACAAACACCAACCAACTTGTACAGCGTGTACAAGTTCAACTCACTTTACCTCTGTAAAATGCACTAATTCTGCCATTAATAAACCTTAATGTATGCTTCGCAGCGGGTTCGTTGATATCAATAACAGCCACTTGGGGTATTCTGGCATCTATGGTTACGGATGGTCGTCATTGGTCGATTCATCCGATGCCGCTCGAGCATACTATCTCACCTTCCATGCGTCTGACATCTACCCGTCCCTCAGTAATAATCGCTGGAACGCCTTCCCCCTCCGCTGCTCGAGCATAGATAGTAATAATATATGATTCCAAAAAGGAATAATACCGCCAACAAAATTAATGGCCGCATCCGTCTTTCAAAAAAGAATCATCAAATCAACACAAAACAACCAAGACAAAACCTCCACAAAAGTGAAGGCCTTGTCTTGGCGGACCCGACGAGACTCGAACTCGCGACCTCTGCCGTGACAGGGCAGCGCTCTAACCAACTGAGCTACGAGTCCACCACCTACATTATAGCGCATTTCCCCATTTTCTACAAGCCCGTTTTTCATCAAATCACAAAACAAATACGCCCCATGTTCGCAGCGGGTTTATCCATATCAATTCCGGTCACATAAATCTTTCCGGCATTTACGGTTACGACTGGTCGTCCCGAGCCAATTCTTCTGACGCTCATTATGTACACTTCCTCAGCTTTAATAAGACAGAGATCTACCCATCTAACGGCCAAAATTCTCGCTGGAATGGCTTCCCCCTCCGCTGCCTAGCTAGACAGTAATAATGTCAAGCCCTGAAGCTGCCCAAAATCCCCAACCCCCTATTCAATTCGCACTTCGACCATCAATAATCGATATAATGACCAATGCACTACGCCGCGCAGCAACACAATATTTCGCTCATAAAACGCATGTAATGGCATGAAATCCGCACCCAAAGCGACGTGCCCCATCACCATCACCGGCAAATCAATCCACCAATGATGCTTCCCAAATTCCCCCTTAATCGTAACTTTTGTATAAATAGTTTTCTTTTTTACTTTACTCATGCATTTTACATCTACCCACCTAGATCTCTATGCTCATTTGCTCCAATTTAGTCGGCCCCTATCACAAGATATGAACATCCCCCTGTGCATCCGAAGATGCATTTCCTTTCTTTACTTTAATCTTTATTTTTTACTTTCTCACTCGCTAGGCTGGCGGCATCATTTCTCCGCCCATAGAAGGAATTGGCGGCGGCGGCAAAACTACAGAATTCGGATTCTCAACCGGCGCACCTGGCAAATTCATTGGCGGCATTTCCAGAGATGCACCCGCAGCAACAGGCGATTGCGACACTGGAGCAGCCTGCGTATTATCTAAAGGCGCAATAGGCGCCCCTAAACCAGCATCCGGCTGCAAATTTCCCACCGACGCGACCATATTCGAATCTGGTGCACCCAAACCCTGTCCCGCCAATGGCGCCTGCGGGGCTTGCATCGGTTGTGAATTCCCAACCTGCTCATTCGCGACCGCTCCAGTCTCCAGATTCACGTTCGACGCCGACTCGGGCACCACAGGCTGCGCGCCAACATTACCAGAAACTACCGCTCCAACCTGCACCGGCGCAACTCCCCCTGGCTCCGCCAAAGCTTCATCAATCATCTTCGCATAATCTTTCGGAGGCTGAGGTGGCTCTGGGTTCGCCGGCGGCACAATTGCATTCCCCACTGAACCAGAGCTCGGATTCGTCACTACTGGAGCAGGCGCAACTGACGTCGCCGGAGTAGCTTCGGCAGTGATGCCGGACATCGCCTCCTGGACAGCTTGCGAAGCTGCCGAAGCCATTGCCGCTCGCGCTTGATTTTCTGCCGTTACTTGGTCTTGATTACTAGGCGCAGCCGCGTCCAGATGCTCCTCATCGTGCTCAACCATTAAATTCGTAGCATCTTCCTTCGGTTTCACGGTCGCCGACTCGGCTTTACCATCAATCCGCAAATGATTATCCATAACATGCGAAGAAATCAGCTGCTGATCCGCTCCCATCGACATCAATCTCGAAGCCAGTTCCAGCGTATCCGAAGTCGTCCGATCATTCGAAAAACGTCCCGTCGCCGCCACAATCCCAGTCAAAAGCGCAGTCGCGATATCTTTATTCACTCGCGCTTGCTCCTCGTCCATAGCAAAAATCAGCTTCGTCACCATCTCCGAGACCGAACTAGCCATCGGGTTACTCCACTCAATTTCGCCAAAGCGCCCCGGAGCACCAATCGTAATATCGACCGTCACCGCATTGTGCATAATCCGACCATATTCGCTCAAGGCTTCGTCCAAATCTCCAGCCGACGGCACACCCAGCGCAATCACCAGATCAACATTATAATCCCCACGCGAGAACTGCAAATCCTTCTCCGTAATCACGGTCTTATACGGCGTAATATAAATCTTGACAAAATCACCTTCCAGCTTATAGCGCAAATGGTCAGCTTTTTCCTTGTTTAAGGCAATAATAAAATCTTGTAAGCTATCAGTATTGCTTTCAAAAGTATTCTGCGGACGCAAAAAATTCAAAGCATTCGGCGTTTCACCAGAATAAATTGCCGTGGTATGCTTTTGCAAATCATCCAAAAACATCGTCAGGCCAATCGCCGCCACCATCTCATCTACCGACGGATTACGCGATAAAGTCACTAAAATATTATCGGAACGATCAACTTTCTCGCTAATTTTGCGAATAAAATTGTCATTCATAGCAGCCGTATCCTGCGGAGTTCCCACCGCCGCATCTTGCGCCTGCTCCGCTAAGGAAGTCGCCACCAGATTTTGATTGAGTTGTGTTTGTGTTTGTTCTTGCATAACTTACATCCAATATAGCACTGATGGCCCAAAAAGTCAATGCTTATTTTTAAAATTCAGATATTATCTAAAAATCGAGATATCTTTCGGCGTGGTACTTAAAGAACTATCACGATTAACCTGGTTCACCCTGAGAATTTTGCCAGTCTTTTGTATCCTGCACGCTAGCAGATTCGACGGATTTTGTCCATTTAGTATATTTAGCATATTTGCTTATGTTTACATTCATATTTCCGCCCGCCTTAACCGCATCACTCGCGCCGCACCCAGAGCGTCCATACGCCCGTCCATATTATCTACGCTACTACCAAAATCCCCCTGCGCCGTAATAATCCCCTTCTTGGCTAAGCCCGCATCACCTTGCAATAGAGTCATCACCCCACTAATGAACCCCCGGAGCGCATTTCTAACTGCTATTATAAGCGATAACGTGATATAAATCTTATACGATCCAAGAGCGACCGAAGTAGAATCCGCAAAAAGCGTGCTTGTAGTCTCCACCTTTGTAGACAAAACCGCTGCAGCTACTAGAAAAATCGTCCCCAGCCCTATGAGCGCTAAGTGCGCCATTCCCTGCTTTTTCTGACCAAGATACCAATTATGCAACCCAAAAGAACCCCAGAAAACCCCCAGCAACCCCGCCATCTGCGCTTGCGTAGCCCAAAGCGTTTCCCCTCCGCTGCTCGAGCATAGACAGTATATAATAAAATGTAATGTTTTTGATAAGCGTAACTTAGTGTATCGCTGTCTTCCATTATTACCCCCACAAACTTTGCCAGAAGCAAGAATAACTTGTTCTAACTTTCTCTCAGAAAAATCAATTCGGAAAATGAGACATTTCGTTATCTGTAAAATGCTGTGCATTATAGATCAGGAACAAAAGTCCTTGCCCTTAAGTCTGCATGGAAAGTTACAGTGATTTTATTCATACAAAAATCATGAACCTTGATGATTCTTGGCCACCAAATATCCTGCAACGACTCCAACTGTGTAAATCGCGAGGTCGATAATCACAACCGAACCCAAATCCGCATCCACAGATTCACAAGCCGCTATGTCCTCCTGCGCAAAGCAGTTAGCGTTCCGATAATCACTAAATTGCCAAAAACTAAACAAAATCATACTCAAAATCAAAGCCAAAATCATAATCCAAACCAAAAAAACCGGCAAAGGCTTTTTTCGAAACGATAATACCGCCGCAACCAAGCAAGCCACCACCTCAACTACCAACATAGTCGCCAAAATCATCGAGCAAATCGCCAAAAAAGTGCTCTGCCCCATCGGAAAACCGACAAAATCAACATACACAGAAGCGTTATAATACATTAATCCGCTCAAACTTGCCAACGCTAGAAAAAGCAAACCGCGCCAATAACTAGGTACCTCACGTTGAAAGACCAAAAGCCCGCCAACTAAAAAACTCGCCGCCGCCGTAAAAAGATAGATAATCGCCGCCATCACCGTCACAACTCGACCATCCGGAGACGAGAACAATACGAACGCCCGCCAGCCGAACACCAGCCCTAGGGTCAACAGCACCACTCCACCCAAAAGCTTGCCGAAAAATCGCGGCCCACCTTGAATCCGTTCGAACTCAGATTTCGAGGATTTCGAGCTGCTTCGCGCGTGGGAATGAGCCTTCACAGCCGCTTTCTCGTTTCGTTTTCTCTTAGCAACTGTCGCAGATACTGCTTTCGACTTTTTGTTGTCAACCGGACCAGCCGAGTCTAATTTGCTTTTTGACCTAGTCTTCACACTCTTCGCTTCCACCGTTCCCGTTCCGCCCATTCTTATCTCCCATTAAGCTTTCGTTTATTATATCACACGCTAAATCCTCTAAAAAACTATATCCATTTTCGTAGGCAACTTGTACAGTATGTACAAGTTCAACGCGTTTTTACCTCTGTAAAAATAGCTAATTTTAACGTTAATAAAGCCTAAGACATACTATTTTTCGTTCGCAGCGGGTTTGTCGATATCAGCGTCGGCCGGTTGTGGGATTCTGGCGTCATCGGCTATGGATGGTCTACGCGAGCTAATTCTTCTAATGTCAATGGTGCATACTATTTCCGCTTCGATGTGTCTGGGGTTACTCTGTCCAACGTCCGCAGTCGCTGGGCTGGCTTCTCCCTCCGCTGCCTAGCTAGACAGTAATAATAAAACAGAAGCTTAATTAGAAATATTTTTCGCAGCGGACTTGTTAATATCGATCTCGGTCGTTTGAGATACTCTGGCATCTTCGGTTACGGGTGATCGTCGAGGGCTAATTTCTCTAATGTCGCTCGAGCATACTTCCTCTACTTCCATGCGTCTGGCGTCGGCCCGTCCAGCAACAACGGTCGCTGGAACGGCTTTCCACCTACAATCTCGTCAGGGTTAGCCTACTACTGGATAGATGATAATAACTAAGAATAGCAACAAAGGCTAGAAGACTCAATTATATTTTCGCCAAAGCCTTTTTCACTCGTGCAATATCGCTCTCGCGCGTCGCATAACTGAGCGAAAATCGCACCAAAGGTGGATATTTACAAACCTTATCCAAATAATAATGCGCGCAGAAATATCCTGTTCGCGCCATAATTCCTTCTTTCCCGAGCGCCGCCCCCAGTAAATGCGAATCCATACCTTCGACGTAAAAACTCATAGTCGGATTCGGCTCGTTGCCGACCATCCGCACTTTCTCTTTGCCACGCAAAAACTCATCCAGCTCCGCAGTATATTCAAGCAGACGCTTCTTCTCCACTTTGCTCCGCTTCTCCAGCCAATCAATCGCTTCCCCAAACGCCACAATTTCCCCCCAAGCCTGCAATCCTGCCTCAAAAATCGTATGCGTCAGTTCCTTCTTTTCTGCACTGAGAAGATAGTGATCAGAAAACACATCATCCACCATTCCACCACCGATAAAACTGAGTTTCAACTTCGGCACCAAATCGCGCCGCACCACCATCACACCCAGAGACGGCGCATACATCTTATGTGCCGAAAAACAAATCGCATCCGCCTCAGTTTTTTCTAAAATCTCATGATAATGCGCCATGGCCTGCGCCGCGTCGATAATAATTATTCCCCCGTCTTTATGCACCCTTTTCACCACTTCTTTCAAATTCGCACACCGCCGACCGTCAAAATTCGCCGCGCAATTGATCACCACTACTGCCCCCACAAAATCTTCATCCTCCATCAACAAACTTCCATCTTCCGCCCGTTTTAAGACTACGCGCGGAATCCCCAGCCGTTGGCTCATCGCCATAGTCGCGAGGAACGGCGAATTATGTTCAATCTCGCTCGTAACTACTTTTTGCACACATTTTTGATCAATCTCATTCAAAAGCAAATTAACCCCATAGGTCGTATTCAGCGTGAAACTCACAAAATAATCCTTCCCCTTCAACTTCAAAAGTTTCAAAACCTTTTTGCGCGCGTCTTCAACCAAAACATCCGTTTTTTCACCCCAAGGATATTTCACTCTTTCTCCACAAGAGTTGTGCTCATAATAATATTTATGCAAAGTCTCAACCACAAGCCTCGGACGCAAACTCTGACACGCCGCATCAAGATAAACCGTTTTTTCATCTAAATAATCAAAATCTGCCATATTGCAATTATAGCATGGATTTGGGGCAAGCCTAGCTTGCCCCAAGTTTATTCGTGCTGTCATACGTTAATACGAAGGCTAGCGATATTCTTCTTCCTAATCTGGAAGACGCCACGAATTAAAATATCTAAAGCAAACCTCGGCCGTTCACATCAAAATCCATAACGCTAAAACCGCTGTTTTTTCGTCTTGCCTTCCCACGACAACACACATGTTTATTTTCGTCAATACATAGAATTCGGCACTTTCACCAACCTCCACCCTAACGATTTATCTTTCAGCAATATCGCTTTTCAAAGACAAAGTCGAAAGAAGAGCGATAAAAAGGCACAAGCAATTTACCGTCAAAGCAAAAGGCGCCGAAATCGGCATGATAAAACAGGATATTATAGCGCCGACTAATCCCAACAACGCTAACATCCGCGTGTTAGTTCGATATAACTCGGTAACCCGCCCAGAGCCCACTAACGAAACTATTGACAGCACCAGAATAACTACCGACAAAGGATACAGTAATAATACGCCAAGTATCCGCGTCGAAAAACCAGGAATTATGAGTAATGCCGTAACAGTCGCCTCGATCGCTAAAGCCACAATCGCCAAGGTTCGCGGATAAGTTACCGACTGAAATGAATTCTGAACAACTCGCACTTCGGAAACTTGCTTTTTCGGAGACTGCTTCTTCCGCATCTGTGTCGTAGTCTTCGCATTACTCCTTCCCTTTTGCGTCGAATTCGTTTTAGTTGATTTTGATTTTGTCGAAGTCCTTGTTACCATACTATCATCATACCATACATCACAGCTAACAAGATTACTTTATTAAACTCAATATCACTCATTCTCTCCCCTGGAATTTCTCATTTGAACTTGTACAGACTGTACAAGTTCGCAGCGGGCTCGTCAGTATCAACAGTGGCGCAATACGATATTCCAATGTTGGTGGATACGCCTGGACTTCGCGAACTATCTCATACGGTACTCAACTTGCATATAGGCTCAGCTTCGATGCCTCAGTTACTGACCCAGCCAATGGTAGCAATCGCTGGAACGGCTTCCCCCTCCGCTGCCTAGCTAGACAGTAATAATGTATGTTTCAAACATAAGCATAAATTGTTTTTATGCTTGAGTTTTAGGTTGTGATGTGTGGGGGGGTAATAATAGAAGACAGTGACTAGAAGAAACGTATACTAATGAGTTAATTTACAATGCTTTTGATAACTATTGCTCAGTGTGTCACTGTCTTCTATTATTACCCCCACTCGGCGTTAAAAATCTAAAGCGTAAAATCCAAAAAGAGCCAAACTAAACTCTCCCTCTATCAATCAACCTCAACCTATGCTATAATTAATATATGTTTGAGTTGATTGATATGTTGATCGTTCGCCCGATCACGAATATTCTTTTCGTCGTCTATGGTTTCGTCGGAGATTTTGGACTGGCGATTATCCTATTCACTATTTTGGTCAAAATCTGTATGTGGCCTTTAATTAAGCGTCAGCTGCATCAAACTCGCCTCATGCGTAAAATCCAGCCCGAGCTAGCCGAAATTAAAAAACGTTGTAATGGCAATCGTCAACTTGAGTCCTTGCAGATGATGGACCTCTATAAACGCAATAACATTAAGCCTTTTCGTTCAATTTTGACTTTAATTATTCAGCTGCCGATCTTCATTGCACTGTACACTGCCGTGCGCGTGATGGTCTTACCAACTACGACCGACAATCTCGGCCTGCGTGCTTATCCGATCATCCGCGACCTCGACAATATCCAAGACGTAATTGAAAAACAAGACACCTATCTGAACGCCGTCTCCGAGTGGAACGAGCAAAAAGATGAAGATAAAACCAACCAAACTCCTCCCACTTACGATTTCCACCCCAAACTTTTCGGTCTAATCGATCTCGACCCTCGCCCCGGGTTCACCTCTGCTAGTAGCGTAGTTTTATTGATTTTTGCAGTAGCTTCTGCCTTTACCCAATACTGGGTTTCCAATCAACAACTCCCCTCGAAAAAATCTACCAAATCACGCACTTTCCGCCAGATTATCCAAGAGACTGCCGCTTCCGGCAAAGAACCTGATCAAGCTGAACTTAACGCTATCATGACTCGCCAAATGTCCAGAATCACTCCGATAATGATGCTCATGATTATGCTTAATCTCCCCGGCGCCCTGGTTTTTTACTATCTGATTAGTAATGCTATGACCTTATTCCAACAAAAATATATCTTCAATAAAGACCAAGACGAAATGGAAATTGTTGCCGACAAAAAACTGATTAAGGATCTCAAGAGAATTGAAGAAGGCGAAGTGGTTGAACAAAAACCGACTAAAAACCGTACCGCCCGAGGAGGACAAGATGGATCATCGAGTGCCAATATTACCCGTATTTCTGCAAAGAGTAAACATGGACACGGAAAAAGTAAGAAAAGGAGTTCGAAATGAATAAAGATGAATCAATTCGCTTTGCAACTAAATTTTTAGAGGATCTACTTTCGTTTTTTGGTATTAACGTAGCTGTGGATTCGACGATTGATGACGAGGTGATTCAACTTTCAATTCCTTCGACCTCCATGAACTCACTCCTGATTGGCAAAGAAGCCAACAATTTGCGTGCTTTACAGCACATTGTGTCACAAGCCTTGATTAATCGTAGCGCTAGCATTACACGCGTTAATGTCGATGTTGCTGACTACAAACGCCAACGCGCCGACCACATTGCTCGCCAAGCCGAAGATTGGATTCGCGAAGTTCGCACCACCGGGCATTCCAAACGCCTCAACCTTAACGCCGCTGATCGCCGCATTGTACATAAAGTTGCCGCCGATTATTCCGACGTCTCGACTCACTCCGAAGGCGAAGGTCGCGAACGCCAATTAATTATCGAAAAATCACAACTTAATCTATAGCGCAAAGAATTCTATCGCCGGAGACTGAAGGCTGTCATCCGTAGGTTGCAATTTTACTTCTGTCGGATGAATCTTGTTCAATTCCTGTGCCAAAAGCAGCGCATCTTTCATCTCAGCCCGCAAATTATTTCGTCGCTCCAACTTCTGTACCGCCCGTTTAATCGCTTCAGGATCCAAAGTTGGATTATCCATAGTATTCCGAAAAATCCGTATTACCATTTCGTTAGCAGTATTCAATGACCAAGTTACCACATTCTGATCAACCGTAACATTGAGTCAATAATCAGCATTTTGCAAATAGCGCTCCTTAATTCTCCGCGAAAGGGTCTCAAAAATCACATAAGCATGAATATGTGCATAATTGGCAAACTTCGCCGTTGTGTATCGAACTATCATACCGACATCTTACCATACAACCGAACTTAAGCAAAAAATAAATCGAGAATTATATTCTATGTTACAATAAACAATATGAAAATTGTCTTTCCTGAGTACCAAAATCCCATCATTCAATCCGCAATTCATTTCTATCAAGCCGCAAATCCAGATTTCGAAGCGCTCGAATCTGATAACTTAGAAACGGCTTGTCTCGCAGTAAAAAACGGTGAGGTCGAAGCTATGATTGCGGGGATCGATTACCCTTCGCGCGAGGTGATTCTGGCCTGTCGCGAGCATTTCGGCATGGGAACTTACCCCCCAGAAATCTCATCCCATCTAAAAGCAGGTCATGGGAGCGAAACTCCCATGCTAAACCTCGGGGGTTTAGCGGATCATAAAAACGAACGATATAGCACTTTCTCTGGTCTTGCGGTTATGCAGCAACCGAATGATAGTAAAAAATCTTCTGGTCCAGCCAAAACCTACCTGCTCGCCGATATGGCGGCTTGTAAGCATCCATCCAGAGAACAGCTAATCGAAATTACGCTTCAAACTTACCATAGCGCTCAAAAAATCCTCAGCGAACCACCTCGCATCGCGCTGCTTTCCTTCTCTACCTTTGGCAGCGGCGGACATGACGAAACGATCACACTGCTGCAAGATGTTAAAAATACCATCCAGTCGTTCGGGATCGACTGTATCGACGGCGAAATGCAACTCGACGCCGCCGTCAATCCGCGAGTGGCACAGAAAAAATCCCCCAATTCCCCGGTCGCTGGACAAGCCAACGTCCTGATCACCCCCGATCTCAATTCTGGGAACCTGCTCTACAAAGCATTTGAGCAAATTGCCGGCTACACCGTGGCCGGGCCGATTCTGCAAGGCTTTGCCTTCCCTGTCTCCGACCTCTCGCGTGGCAGCAATCAGGAAGATGTTATTCTCACCCTCGACGCTTTATCAAAATTAGTAGACCAATCCAGCTAAAACAGCTGTCTTGAAATTTAAACATAAGCACTATAGCATGACGAAGACCTCACGAGGAGGTCTTTTTGGGGCAATCGACAAGATCATTGATCGAATGATACGCAAACAAAGTCGGTATCGCAAAAAACATAACCATGAAGAACGCAATCACAACAATTATGACCAACGCGGAACGCACTTGACAATGAAAAATCAACATCACAGTCAAAATCGTTTTCGCCAGCATATCACCTTGTAAATCCGCCATCAGTGGCATTGATCTCAAAAACGCGTATTGATCAAGTAATGTGTCAAAAGCCACTGCGTAGTAACAAAGCAAAAATGCCAAAGTGCAATATAACACAACCCGGCAAACACCTCTCATTTTTTCTCACCTCCCTTTCCCCAGAGGATACACACCAACAGTTAAAATAGCAACTCAATAAAAAAAGGTGTACTCTCAATCGCGCCTGTCTTCGCCCAAAATTTAAGATGCGCCGCCCTATTTCCCTTATTATAACACATATTTTGCGCAGCACCTCCAAATTCCCCACCCTACTATATGATTATATACAGTCTAACTAGGCAGCGGAGGGGGACAGCATGATCACGGGAATCACCAGCGGCAGAGTAGATAGTGGATGCATTGAAATTTAACCGATATGCATGAGCCGTATCGGAAGTTTGTGATGACCATTTGCCGCCGCTATTGCCAGAATATCTCAATCGACCATTATTAATGTTAATGTACCCGCTGCGAACTCGGCGATTTAGTTTTACCATATATTATTACTGTCTAGCTAAGCAGCGGAGGGGGAAGGCGTTAAAACAATCGCTATAATATGACGGATAAGTACCGGATGCGCCGAAGTATAGGTTATACGCATAACTAACATTATCAGTATCTGTTCGATTTGACCAGCTGTAGTTTGCTATACCAGTTTCATTTAGATGCCCAGTCTTAGTAATAATACGCCCGCTGCGAACCGTGAATAATGTATCTTAGGTTTTATTAACTTAAGACTTTATTATTTTTACAGAAGTAAAAATCATTTGAACTTGTACATGCTGTACAAGTTCAACTTTTCAAAGCCAAAATATCAAAAGAAACAACTTACCGAATCATCAATACAAAAACGAAAATTTTATGGTGTAATAAGAAGTATGAGCAAAAAACATCATTTAATAATTCTTCCAAACCGATGTAATTATACAACCATATTGGAAATATGGTATAATATAGATTATGAAAATTCTTGCTATCGAAACTTCTTGCGACGAAACCGCCGCTGCAATTCTGGAAGGACCCGAACCAGGTACAATGTCACAAAACCCCTGTTTGCAGCTGCTCAGCAATGTGGTAGTTTCTCAGGTTGATATTTTCGCGGCTTATGGCGGCGTCATTCCCGAAATCGCCGCACGTTCGCATCTCGAAGCCATCCTACCCGTCATTCATCAAGCACTCAACGATGCGCATCTCCATCCGCAAGATCTCGACGCTATCGCCGTCACGCATGCCCCCGGTTTGCTCGGCTCACTCCTCATCGGTACTCTCACAGCCCGAACTCTCGCCATCCTTTGGCAAAAGCCGCTTTTCGCCGTTCACCACCTCAAAAGCCACATCTACGCTAATTGGCTTCCGACCGCTTCCAAATCGTCACTTGAAAAAGTGCCGGCTTTTCCGCTACTCGCCCTAGTAATTTCCGGCGGACACACCCAGATTATCTATATGCCCGAGCACAATCATTTCGAAATCATCGGTACTACTCGTGATGACGCTATCGGCGAATGTTTCGATAAAGTCGCAAAAATCCTCGGCCTTCCCTACCCTGGCGGCCCCTCAATCGCTCAGTGCGCCAAGAAAGGCAACCAGCGAAAATATCCTTTGCCTCATCCGAAGGTTGACGACCTTGATTTCTCATTCTCTGGACTCAAAACCGCAGTGTTGCGCAGCGTGCAAAATGCTTGCGATCTCGACATCACCACGCCTTCATACGAACTCAAAAAGCACCTTTCCGCGCAACAAAAGGCCGACTTCGCCGCCTCTTTCCAAGCTACAGCCTGCGACATTCTAATTGAGAAACTGGAGCTCGCCCTAGAACGCTATCCTGAAACCAAATCACTGGTTTTCGCTGGAGGAGTAAGTGCCAACCAAGCCTTACGCGAAAAAGCCCGCCAAGTCTTCGAAAAAACGCAATCAGGCTTAAATCTTCGCCTTTTCTTCCCCGAATTGCAATACACTGGCGACAATGCTGCTATGGTCGCCACTGCGGCTTATTTCGAAATTATCTCTGGTGTCCAGCCCACTGACCCCTATAAGCTCAACATTCTCCCACGCACACCGATCAAGTGAGACAATCAGTTATATATCTAATAGCATGACTTCCACTTCTCCATTCTAGATTTTTCCCAGCTCCTGGTTCGTTCGCAGCGGGTGGATGGAGGTTAGCAATAAAATACACGGGGCTGGCAACGATGGATATGGTTGGTCGTCGCGAGCGCATATAGCTAACAGAGATGATGCATATTATTTATATATTCTTCCTTCCACTATATATTTTTCATACAGCAACGGTGGTCGCTCGCTCGGCTACCCCCTCCGCTGCCTAGCTAGACAGTAATAATGTATGGTAAAAGCCTGGCTTTAATTTCTCATTTTTCAAATCATGGTTATTTCCGAACTGAGTTTTATCAACGATAAAATCAGTCAATTTTGCAGAGATAAAAACGCATCGAACTTGTACAAGCTGTACAAGTTCGACTTTCCAAACCATGACAAACTGCTACTTTTGAAACCAGAACTTTGCTTTTATTAGCAAAAGCGTCATTAGAGTTGACTTTTATATACATTTTTGTTATCATATTGATAATTATGGGTGAAGAAAATATGGATAAGCAAGAACCAACCGTAGAAAAAACCAAAAAACGCAGTAAACTCTTCGATAAACGTATGAAGCAGTGGCAGGAAAAGCTGCTCGACCTTTCCAAACGCAACCGCATGCTTAGCTTTCGACCGCGCAAATCCTCGTCTCTGCGCGTCGAAGAAGATTTTGCGGAAATACCACAGCGCTTGATTGTCGATAACGAAGAATTGACTTACGGAATCAATGAGGCATATGAAGAAGATGGCCAGTATGATGCAGAAGATTTGACTGCCGAATACGAAGAAGCCAAACAGCGCGCCAAAGTTTTGAAAAACATTGCTAAAAAAATTCGACTCGCCGACGAAGAATATGGTTATAATATCGGATATCTCGCCTACGGTTTTCTCGAATGGAGCGAAAGAGATGATTCGACGATCAAACTTAAATCACCCATTATTCTGATCCCAATCACGATTGAACAAGCCGATCGTTTCAGCGATTATAAGGTTAGCTATAAGGAAGCCGAAGACGTCCAGATTAACCCCACGATCCTAGAAAAACTACGCACAGATTTCGGCATGACCATCAACGACCTTGAACAACTCGACCTGACCGAACCAGCCAATTTTCAAAAAGCACTACAACTGTTTGAGAAGCAAATTAAGGCTCAAGCTGGCTGGAAAATCGAGCGCGAAATGTGGATTGATACCTTCAATTTCCAAAACATGGTCATCCTTAACGACCTAAAGGTGAACGGCTCATTGGTGAGCGAAAATGCTTTTGCCGATACTCTGGCCGAGAACAAACCACTTGCGCTCGAGAATGAAAGCGAGATTGACCTCGACCACATCAAATCCGAAAACAAAATCCAAATTCTCGACGCTGATTCTAGCCAAGAAGAAGCAATTTATCGTGCGCACAAAGGCGAAAGCTTCGTCATTCAAGGCCCTCCGGGGACCGGTAAATCCCAAACTATCACTAACATCATCGCCGGCGCGCTCTATGACCGCAAAAGTGTGCTCTTCGTTTCCGAAAAACAAGCCGCACTCGACGTAGTGTACGAAAAACTGCGGCGCGCCAATCTCGAAGTTTTTTGTCTCAAAATGCACAACGCCAAGCAGACCAAAAGTAATATTCGAGAGCAGCTACAAGCTTCGATGGACTTAGCTCAGCAAAAAGTCCGCATTGCTGAAGAAGAAATGCAGATTTATCATCGCCTTGATCAAGCCAAACTCAAGCTCAACGAATACGATACACGTTTACATGCGCCAATCGCTCCGATCAACCGCACGCCGTACTGGATTTTTGGCCGTTATCAGGAAGTCATGGATGCGCCAGAGCTTAATCACAAACTACCACTCCTTGATTTCGACCAAACTCAAAATCTGCTCGCCGATTTTGAAGATTATCTCGAAACCTTCCTGCTCCACACCGGCGAATTTTTCGAAAACGGCTGGAATTATTATAACGGCAAACTACACGATCAAGCCATTTCCGAAGCCGAGGCAAAAGCCAACGCGGCACTTGATTGTTATGAAAAACTCGAAGAATGTCTGCAAAGACTCAAAGATTACGCGATGAAAAAAGAGCTAGACTTTGCAAAAATCGCCGCTGCCGCCGAAAGTCTCAATAATTTATATAGCAATCAGGCAGAACTAATTTGGATCGAAGAAGCATGGTCCAAACTCAAAAATGACGATCTAGAGCAATTGCAAAATTCTCTACAGTCACTCACGCAAGCCATGCAAACCTATAATGAAACACTGGCTGAATTAAATCAAACTCGTAACGACAAAGCAGGCCTCGAGCAAAAACTTCAAGAGCAATTATCGAGCGATGCACCAAAAAGCTTAATTAGTTTTCGCAAAATCGCTCAAAGGTTCGAGAATAATTATACTAACTTTTTCAAAAGGCTGGGCAAAGCCTATCATAGCGATTTAGCCAAGCTGCTCGATATTATTGAAGCTCCCAAGATCAAGTATCGCTCCGCTCGGAGCTTACTGCAAGACATCGTTAAATTCGAAGACGCTAAAAAACAAATTTCCAAATTGAGCACTAACCTCAAGAAGCATTTCACTGTCATCCAAAAATCCCTTAATGCTCAGCCTCAAGAATTACCAAAATTCGCACAGAAAATCACCGAGCAATTAAACATAACTATCGATACGACTAAATACGATGCAGAAAATATCGCAGCGATCGCCGCAGAAGTGGCACTCTATCAACAAACCCTGCATATTCTGCGCGACCAACTCGACCTCGAGCAACAAATGCTTACAGACTTTTGCGCCAAGTTGCACGGCTCGCAAACTCTGATTTGCGCTATAAGTATCGTACGCTTCGCCGAAGAACTGACGCAAAAGATCGCTGCTTGCACCGAACTGCAAAATCCCTACGCTCAAAAACCGGAAGATAATGAGAACTCGCATCTGCAAAAATACCAGAGTCTTCTAACCTGGGTAAAGATGGCGCAGAATTTCGACTGGACGGCCTCACTGCGCTTCGAACGTCACCAAGCCATTCGTAAAAAATTGGTTGAAGAATATCAAATCGCAGAAGTATTGTCGGAAATCGAAAGGCGTTCGATCCCCACCACAGACGTTATTCCGGCTCTACGTAAAAATATTTACCTGCAGCTGCTCGAAAAAGCCGAGTTTCGCGAACAATACATCGCAACCTACAACCGCGACATGCACGATCGCACCATTATGGATTTTCGCGAATACGACAAACGCCAAAACGAGCTAGCCGCCGCCAGAGTTCGTTCTAAACTAATTCAGAATATGCCGGATTTCTCTGGTTTCAACTCTGGCGTACTCGAAAGAGGCGATAGTGAAATCGCCACTTTGAAGCGCGAAGTCAAGAAACGTTCCCGCCTTATGCCGACGCGCAAATTAATCGCCAAAATCCCGGTAATTCTACCCAAACTAAAACCTTGTATCATGATGAGCCCGATCACGGTCAGCTCCTATTTCGCCTCCAACCCCGAGCTTAAATTCGACCTAGTGATTTTCGACGAGGCTTCTCAAGTCAAAACCGAAACCGCCATCACCGCCATTATGCGCGCTAAGCAGCTGATCGTAGCGGGAGATTCGAAGCAAATGCCACCAACCAACTTCTTTAACGCCGCCAGCAACGAAGACGAAGACGATGAGGAATTGGAAGAAATCGCCGGGTTAGATTCAGTACTGGACGAGCTCAGCGTTTCTATGCCGCAAGTCTATCTGAAATGGCATTATCGCAGCCGCGACGAATCCCTGATCGACTTCTCTAACAAACGTTTTTACGAAAAAAGACTCTATACCTTCCCTTCGATCTACGCCAAACATAGCGATTTAGGGCTTAACTATCAATTCGTGGAAGGCGGAATCTGGGAGAATCGCTCCGGCAACCAAATCGAGGCCGAGAAAATCGCACAATTAGTTCTCGAGCACATCGAAAAATGCCCCGAAAAAAGCCTCGGTATCGTTGCGTTTGGCAAGTCGCAAGCCACCGCAATTGAAGACGCGGTCTCAAAAATGCGCGACACCTATCCGAAATTCGAGCACTTCTTTAGTAACGAACAAGACGAACCATTCTTTATCAAAAACCTCGAAAACGTCCAGGGAGACGAACGCGATAAAATCATCCTCAGCGTCGGCTACGGCAAAGGCGCCGACGGAAAATTCGCTATGCGCTTTGGCCCTCTCTCCTTATCCGGCGGCGAAAGAAGGCTCAACGTTGCCATTTCGCGCGCCAAAGAACAGATGATCGTGGTTTCTTCCTTCCATGCTAACGAAATCCGCGACGAAGAGAAAAACGAAAACCGTAAACTGCTGAAAGATTTTCTAGAGTTCGCCGAGCACGGCGAAATGGAACTGGTAGTTGGTGACGAATTGGAGGACGATGATATTTGCTTCGACTCCGATTTCGAAAAAGCCGTTTATAATTTTATCATCAGCAAAGGTTACCAAACCAAAACCCAAGTTGGCGTTTCCGGCTACAAAATCGACATGGCAATCATCGACCCCAAAGACAGCGGTCACTATCTGCTCGCGATCGAATGTGACGGCGCCGCTTATCACAGCTCCCGGACTGCGCGCGACCGCGACCGACTGCGCCAAGACGTGCTCGAAGGCATGGGATGGAACTTTCACCGTATTTGGTCGACCGACTGGTTCTATAATCGCAAAGAAGAAGAACGCAAACTCTGCGATGCTATCGCCGCGGCCATTTCCGGAAAAAGAGTCACGCGCCCACAAATCGTCACCAAAACCCATATCAAAACCGAAACCTTCGATCCGAACACCAACGTAATCAAAAAGCTAAATCAACTGCGCAAAAATAACCACCGTCGCGTAATACTAGCCGGCTCCTACGATCATCTCTATTACGACTGCGAAAGCCAAGAGGTCTGGAACCAAGCCTTTGAAATCGCCCTCGACAGCAACTTCGACGGCAAAACCCGCGACGAACTCTCGCGCTTCGTCACCACCAACTTCCTCCACCGCGACCGTCTCACCACCCGACTCAAAGTTTTCACCAATGCTGCCATCGACCAGTTGGTCAAAAAAGGTAAAATTCGCGAGGTCCAAGGCTCACTCATGCACACCTAAATTATCAACATTTTTAATAAGCATCGGCTTTATTAACCCAAAACCGCTTTCTTCTACCCCTGGAATTTCATAGTTGAACTTGTACATGGTATACAAGTTAGAATAAAAAGGACATAGACTGACAGAGGTAAGCTTAAACATTTCATTTCTCAAATCAACAAAAGGTGTCAAAATGAGAAATGAAATGAGGGTTTTGTTCCTCAAATCAACAAAAAATGTCGAAATGAGAAATGGAGAGTGCTATTCATTTCCAAAAACTACCAATTTTGCAAGATTGGGAAGTGAGATTACAGCTCGATTTCTCAAAGGGTTTGTCGAATTTCAAAATATCAAAATAGAAAAAATAAACACGCTGCACAATTTTAAACATAAACTGAACAAATATATTGATAATCAAACAAAAATTCCCCCGCTCAATTCCTCGAGCGAGGGTAAAATTTCGTTAGCTGCCAGAATCTTCGACTTCGGCCAAATCAGTCTTCTCGGCCTCGTCCGAATGGAAATCTTCTTTCGGTGGCAAAGCTACAGATTGATAAGTGTACATTACAAGCATTTTAGCTTTCGAATAAAGTTTGAAGAACTTTTTGAATGTCTGTGTGCTCGGCAGATTAGGGTTAGCGTTAACCTCTTTCTGCGTTAAAACCCTTCCCTGTAGCTCAAATTCCTGACGCATAGATTCTAGCGCTTGTTCTGCCGTCGTCCAGAAACGACGGCTAGGGACTACACCAATCATTATGAGTGCATTGGTATATCCGCCAAAATGCATCGCATACCAAGCGCCGCTCGGCAAATCAGGATTGGAGCTGACTTCCTTTGTCGTAGGTGGTCGTCCCAATTCTTTCGCATAATTCGCCAATTTTTGCAATCCTTCTTTTTCTTTCTTTTCCTCTTCTAGTTTAGGATCAAACTGCGAACCTGCTTCTTTCAGAGCGATACTATATTTGCCAAATCTTACCTTATACCAATCACTGCTCGGCAGATTAGGGTTAGTGTCAACCTCCCTTTTTGTTGGTGGACGACCTAATTCATTCATATATTCAGCCAAACCTCTCAAGCCATCTTCTTTTGTTCCGTCCCATTTTTTGTGCTCAAGATTAGGCTTTAACTCTATTTCTTTCAAAGCATTATTATAGCTACCGCACTGTTTTTTATACCACGCGACACTTGGCAGATTTGGATTAGCATTGAGCTCTTCTATTGTTGGTGAATGGCCTAATTCCTTCGCGTACTCCGCTAAGCCATTCATGCCTTCTTCCCTTGTTCCACTCCATTCTTCCCGTTTAAAATCAATCTTAAAGCCTATCTTCCTCAGGGCGTTATTGTAGCTACCGCAATGTCTCCTATACCACATATCACTAGGTAAATCAGGATTAGCATTAACTTCCTTTATTGTCGGTGGGCGTCCTAGTTTCTCCGCATACGATGCTAAAGCCGCAAATCCTTCTTCTTCTGTTCCTTGCCAATGTGCCTGCGTCGTCGCATTCGCCAAAATCTCCTCAATATCAATTTCCCTTTCATGGAATTTGATTTTCGGGATATCAAGCAAGAAATGCGCCAAAGGTCCACCTGGTCCTCCAGTACCGCCCCCACCATGCGTCCATTTGCTCGCCGCATCTTGATATTCCTTCCAGCGCTCACACAACATCTTATAACGCTTAGCGTTATTGACGAAATCGAGGACGAAGACCGTATCCTTGTCCTCCTCGCGCCGCGTCCCGCGTCCGAGCTGCTGCTCATAAACATTCCTCGACGCCGTATTACGCAAGAAAACCAGCATATTCAGCGATGGCAAGTCTACGCCTTCATTCAGCTTTTGCACCGACGTCACAGCTTCGATTTCGCCCCGCTCCAACCGCTCGAGGATTTTTGTCACTTCCTCCATCGATTGGTTCGCATGCACTACCGCCGCCTTGTCGCGACCATAAATCGTCGCAATACGCCGCGCATGGGTAACGGTCCGGCAATAAATCGCCATCTTCGGCTTCTCCAGCCCAAACTCTTTCGCTCGCTGCTTAATAATTCGCACAATTTCCTCATCTCGCAAAGAAATAAAAACCTGCCGATTCAGCTGCGAAACGGTATAAGTTTCGTTCTCATCGAGAAATTGCTGTAAGCCTTCTGCAATGTCGTCGAGTACCATTTTGTACCGAATACTAGCAAGCCAGCCCTCGAACAAACCGTGATCTATGTCCATATTATAAACCACATCGCCGAGCAACTCCTCAATCTTCTTCCCATCCATGCGGAAAGGCGTCGCGGTCATGCCGAGCTGAAATTTCGGCTTGAAATAGCGAACCGTGGGCGCGAAAGTCTTCGCCTGCGCGTGATGAGCCTCGTCGATCAGAATATAATCGAACTCATCCGGCGCGAACTGCTTCCGTCGCCGATTCATAGTTTGGAAACTCGCAAACAGGAAAGTAGGCTTTTTCAGCGTATCATCCGCTTCGATTTTATTCGCATAAGTCATGAAAAATCCATAACTATAACGCGGTCCAAAATATGCTTCGAACTTCTGCCGCGTCCCCGCCAGAATCTCCCCATTATGACAAAGGTAGAGCACGCGACTCTCCGGATGCTCAAGCAAAAATTGCTCGACATCCAGCGCCGCCGTAATCGTCTTGCCGAGTCCACAAGCCATGACCATAATCCCCCGGTCAATTCCCTGCGCGCGCATCTCGGTCAACTTGGCCAAACAATCTGTTTGATAAGGCCGCGCTGCGTAAGCCTTCTTCATTGATGCATCCAGCGTGACCGAATCGCCCGACTTTTTCGCCGGCTTTTGACAACTTCGATCCAAAACCCAACCTGAATCAGTTTGACAAGCTAACGTATTCTCTGTCATTACAATACTAGTTTCGTTCATAAATCCCCCTTTCTAAACACGAGAACGTTTCGCAGTATACACCTTAAGCTCTTCCAGAAATTTACTCCATTTACCAAACCGCTTAGTCAAATAAGCCGAGCTCGGCAAATTCGGATCCTGATCGACATCTATATATCGCAGCTCCGATTCGATCAGGCACTGTTTTTTATACAGCATTTCCAAAATCTCTTCGTCGCTATAACGCTTCCACCGGCCTTTCGAATTATGATTAAACGCAGGCGACATTACAATAGCTCTCTGCAATCCAGCCAATTTCAAGGCTCGCGACCAAGCAAAAAAGCACTTCATATACATGAAGTAATGCGGCATCTTCGGGTCAATCTTGACATCGAGTACCCGCGGAGAACGATCCATCTCTCTAGCTTTTCCTTGCAAACAAAAAAGCAAATACTCACAAATCGACTCCTGCGTCAATCCGATCGGCAAATTTCGGTAATATGCGCCGGTTGCGGCCAAGCCCAAAGCTCGACGAAATCCGCCAAAACGAGTTGAATAATACACACTACTCTTCAATCCTGGGTCCTGATCGACATCGTTCATGTTCAAAGCGCGACCACACTCGAGATACTTCGCATGCAAAGCGCGCAAATCTTGCATATCCTGACCTGTCAACCACAGCTCATACTTAAAATCAAAATTAGCCAAATCTTTTTTCCAAATACTACTCATAGTTCCCCCTTTTCTAGTGAATATTCAGCAACTAACTCTTAAAGTGCAGTGCATTATACTCTGTATAATGCTGATGTTTTGGTAACAAAAACATCACGCAATTGACAACATATCCAAATATATGCGTCAAATTCTGGAGGTCAGATCGCTCATTTTCTCAAGTCACAATCCGCCTTTACTTCCATTTTAGCATACATCATAACTTTTGTCAAGCTCACGATCGCATGGTTAAATCATTATCCGGGCTTCATTCCCCAGGGATGTTGATTTTCGAACGAATGTTTTTAGAATTTTTTTTACGCTTATATATTAATTACCGTCTAGCTAGGCAGCGGAGGGGGAAGCCGTTCCAGCGAGCGTTGCTGCCGGACGGGCGGACGCCAGACGCATAGAAGTAGAGGCTATATGCACTACTAACATTAGAAGAACTAGCTCGCGATGATCGTCCGTAGCCGTTGAGGCCAGAGTACCCTAAACGACCGTTATTGATATCGACGTCCCCGCTGCGAAAAGGCTAGGAGATGAGTAAAAAGAAAACTTGTTTTCTTTTTCGAGGCGACGACGGCTTTTCTGGCTTTCTGAAAGAAAGACAGAACGATTTAGGCTTTATTGACCGAAAATCCCGCCATTTTTACAGAAGTAAAAATGAGTTGAACTTGTACAACCTGTACAAGTTCAAATAAACACAAACTTAACCATCATTGAGGAGCCAAGAAAGGGCTAAAAATTAAAATCATCCGTAGTTTTCTCTCTGGGAGAACAGGTGCATAGATACACAAAAAATAGTATTAAACCTAAATATACACAAAATCCAAATTAGCCAAAAAACAGGCGAAATATCCAAAAATACATTTGACAAAATATCAAATCTGAAGTCGCAAACATCAACAAGAATACTTAAAAAAGGCCGCTCTGTATAGAACGACCTTAAAATGATAAAAGAGTGATACTGGCCGACCATAGATTTTCCTAATCAGTCGGTTAAAACACATACCCGAAGCACTACGAGTTGATAAGCACACCGGATATAGAGCACCGCACCGCCACAAGCAACAACATCCGAGATACGCCAATAGCGACGCGGCCAAAAAAATCGTGTAGTGTTACCATATAGCCGTATATGCCTGACTAGCTACAATCGCAAAGCTAGTACGCATATAGGTGCAGTCTGAAACAAAACGAATGTAGATTTTGATAATACTTCCACCCAACGCTCCCCGTCGAGTGGTAGCGTCCCCCATCAAAACATCAATCCTTCTATTAATGATATTCATTGAAAATTACCCAGGATCTGCCCGAATCGGTGGCGTTCTTACCATCACAAATCACCCCTTTCTTAAGGAACAAAATAGTGAAATCTAGCAAATTGGCGCCCGCAATCCTCGCCCAACGTACAAATCTCGGCTAAGAGAACACATAGGACAGTCATTTCCGCATGAACGTAAACAAAGCAAACCGAGAATCCATCGTCAAACAAAAATCGCGAAAAAGGACTAGAAGTCACTAAACAAAAAGCTACAGCACTCTATGCAACTCGAGTTATAAAAGAGTACAATATGATTATACCTCAAGACTTACAGAAAATCAACCCCTTTTTCCCCTAATTTTTAGATAAAAAGACATTTTGACGCATTTTAAGCCCGTTTTTAGAGCTTTTTGGCTCAAAAGGCTTATGTATACCACATGGAGATGAGAAAGCCATTCTGAGCGATTTTGGAGCCTTCTAGGACCATTTTAGAATACAAGCATAAGCCCATACGGCCGCCGCTAACACGTTTCAAACCCCAAAGAGCCATCATACCCCACTATTAACCCCAAATCGCAAACATAAGTTCCTACGGCACTTTACAGACAAAACCCCGAGAAAACAACGGTTTTTATGCTATAATGGAGCTATGAGCAAACATTTTTTGCAGTCTACCGCTTGGGAAAAATACATCAACCTAGAAGGAAAGGCAACTTTTCGCCTTGAGGCTCCCGATTTCGAAGCTATGGCGATCCTCGAGACTACGCCACTCGGGAATTACCTTTTTTGCCCATATGGCCCCAATCTCTTGGGCGAAAATCCGCATGCTTCTCTACGCACTAGTCTCAAAGCGTTAAAAACACTCGCCAAGGAGCAAAAAGCCTTCTTTGTACGCATCGAGCCAACCATTCCCTTCTCCAATAACACAGATCAGAACGATGAAAGTGTCTTTACGCCAGATTTTATGCGCAGCCTCGGCCTGAAGAAATCGCACGATATCGAACCAGCCCATACCTGGGCGCTAGATCTAAGCCAAAGCGAAGAAGATTTGCTACACGAAATGCCCTATTCCCGCATACAATATTGGCACAGCGCCGAGAAAAAGGGCCTCAAACTGCGCACCACCAAGGACCCAAAAGAAATCACCGTCCTTACTTCCCTACTCGCAGAGGTTAGTGAAAAGAATCATTTCAATCCCCAGGAAGAAAACCATCTTAAAAATCAGCTCAAATCTGGTTTCGCCACTCTCTATATTGCAGAATACGACGGCCAACCGCTCGCTGCTTCCCTGATTTACGATCATAACGGCATCCGCTATTATGCTCATTCCGCCTCTAGCCGCAAAAACAAAAAACTTTCAAAACTTTCCGCCGGCACTGTGGTGTTAATTCAAGAAATTGTCGATGCCAAACGTCAAGGTTTCGAAAGCTTTGACTTCTGGGGTATTACCACTTCCAAAGATCCAAATCACCCTTGGTATGGCTTCACGGCATACAAAAAGTCCTTTGGTGGTCAACAAATCGACTTTTCTGGCACATGGGATCTCCCACTCAATTCCCTGCACTATCGTCTTTATCGTTTAATTCGCAAAATCAATCGCAAACGCCGTAAAAAATAGTTAATCTCCTGGCTAGGGTATAGAGATCCTTGGATCTCTATTTTTTATTAACGTAATTAAAATCTCGAGCGTTCGCAGCGGGTTCGTCGCTATCAGCAACGGTCGTTTGGGGAACTCTGGTATCCTCGGTTACGGGCGGTCGTCACGGGCTGGTTCTTCTGATATTAATAGTGCATACTACCTCGCCTTCGATACATCTAGCGTCTACCCGTCCAGCAGCCTCGGCTATCGCTGGTTCGGCTTCCCCCTCCGCTGCTCGAGCATAGATAGTAATAATAAACGTAAACTTTTCGTGTTAATAATTTCTATGCAATAGGTTATTCCCAAACTGAGTTTTTCTTCTAGAACCGCTCCTCAACCCAGCTTTTCTAGGCAGCTTGTTCTAAGCGCGCTAGTTTGACGCGCCTTTTTATTCTTCCAAAAAAAGCTCAGTTCAAGAATACACATCTTCTATAGAAGCTGAGACACAAATTTCATCAATGAAATGCAATGTTTAGGCATAAACACAAATAATCATTACTACTTACATTGTGAACCCAATTTACTAAATTTTTATCCCGACTTCAATCCAAATCGTTTTCATAAGCCTAAAGCTATAAAGATTTCAGCAATAACAAACTACCCCGCAGCTTGCTGCGAAACACTGGACTCAACCTGAGTAAAAAACAACGCGAATATAACGTCAATGTTTTTAATTTAGAAGTTCTAAGGGCAGGTTCAACTATAAACATCCCCAGAAAACCTACAAAAACCACAAATTACGATTCATTACTTAAAATTAATAATTAAGCAAACAGCTCAAATAACCGACAACCAACAATCACATCTTAAAAATCGTAATTCCCTACTAAAATAACGTCAAAACGTATTGAAGCTTAAAGCTAATCACCCCGATAGTGCTTAATAAAACAGACTGTCTCGTACAACAGCCATCAATCACAAACAAACCACAGAAACTCTATTGAAGCGATATTCTAAATGCACAAAAAACAACAAAAACACGTGAAATAAATTGACAAAAGCATTATCATATTGCTAAAGTTTTTCACCAATCGTGTAAAACCTTTCTCGCCATCGCCCCTATAATAATCTTTGCCAAAACCTACCCGAATTACACAACTCCCATAATTCGTTACCCTTATTATACCATGATTTTTCCAAAAACAAGCACTTTTTTTCGAAATTTTAAACACAAACTATGAATCTAACATGTTACAATAAAAACAGCCTAAGCTAATTAATAAAAATTCTAATTAGAATCGAACAAATATGAAAAATAAATACATAAAATATACTTTAAATCATTTTAACACTGGGGAAGCATATGCACTTATGCCGGTTTCAACCGAAGTGACTATCGAAGCTGATGAAGCTACACCCACCCTTAGTCAAACAATCATTCATCGCTTCCGCGGGGAAAATGGACGTGACCAACTAGAAAGCCGTAAAGATTTAGTGATTAGTGATCCGAAAGTTATTCAAGCATTCGAAGCCATCGACCTTAGAAATCTTAAGACCGATTATTCGACCGACGAAGGCCCAGAAAGATGGGAAACTTGGATCGTAAAGTATAACGGGCAGCCAGAAATCAAGGGAACAAGCGATCAAGAGCCGGAACCAATCGCAAAATTAAAAGAGATTTTAAGCTTCGACGAGAACTACAACAAAATTCGCGCCGAAATTGAACAAGCCGGCGAACAGGATGACAAAGATTTGTTCTAGTTTTATTCAACAGTTAGTATTTCAGAACAGAACCACTCTAGCTTAATAGTCCCGAGGATCAACTACGTCAGGCCCGGACGGAAGGCGAGAGATAGCATCCCTGCCTTTCTTCCATGTTCCCGATGATTTCTCTTTATAGAAATCGATTACACCCACACCGCGCACATAAGTTTTTCCAGCAAGACCACCGGTCTCGCGAATTTTACCAACAGGCACGAAGAGAAGCGAAAACGCAATTAAGCCAATCGACCAAACAATCTTATGCTTTAATCGATTTTGTGGCAAAATCATAATTACCACGGCCACCAGCCAAATCACTAATAAAGCGACGAGATTCGGAAGTGAAAAGTAGAGATCATGCCAAAAACCATCAACCCTACCATCGCTATACGACCCAAACAGCACTTCACTCACAAAATTCACGTCCATTACAATCATCAATGCACAAGTCACGAACAAAACCAAATACAAAATCAAGAAAACTCTATCAACCACTCTAAGTTCCGGTTTTTCACCACCCTTCATCATCTAAATCACCTCTAATTCTTTTCTCAACCGTGCAATCAACTCTTCCTTTTCCTTAATCCCGTCGCGAGTCTGCTGCACCAATTTCGCCGGGGCTTTATCTACATAATTCGGGTTCGTCATGCGCAAATTCAACGCATCAAGCTCGCGACCCACCGCCAGAATTCGCTCCTCGAGCACTTCACGATGTTTCGTTACCACTTCCTGCGGCACATCAAGATAAACCTCATGATTCGCGACTGCCAAACGCAAACCTTTCGGCTGTCCTTCGCAAGACGCGATCGAGGGAACTTTCGCCAAACTCGCCACCAAGAGCCCATTATCATCCACCAAAGCATCGTCACCATACAACAGTCCATAACGCTTGCCCTTAGAAGCCACGGAGAGCTCGTTTAAGACCCTTCTGGCTTCAACCACGACTGCCACTAGGTTATCAAAATTCTCCGCGCTTATCGGGTCAAATTTGAGCCGAGGAGGCCATTTTTGCATCATCAAAAGTCCATCTGTCCAGCTTAAACTGCGCCAAATCGCCTCCGTCACAAACGGCGCAAACGGGTGCAATATCTTCAGAATCATCTCTAGCGTCACTTTCAAAAGCGGGATGTTTTTATAAATCTTCTGACTTTCAATAAACCAATCCGCATATTCGTCCCAAATTGTTGCCGTAACCCGCTCCACCGCCTCTGCAAAGCGATAATTCGCAAAATCGTCTTCGAGCTTTTCCTTACAAGCCGTCAACTGTCGACAAATCCAATCTTCACCCATATTGTCCGTCGAATAGGGAAGCTCCGCCCCCGCGCGCACCTGGCCTTCATTCACAATCTCCGCTTTCATCTCCGCCTGTGCAATTTCCATCGCCTCGACGCTACCACTCTTCGATTCATCTACCATTCCTTGAATAAATCTTGAAATATTCCAAAGTTTATTACAAAGATTTCGTCCTGCTACCACTGAATTTTCCGAAAACGCCTGGTTCATCCCCGCACTCCGTCCGCGCAAAATTCCCAGCCGAAACGCATCCGACCCATATTTTGTTACTAGTTCAATCGGATTGACTACATTACCTTTCGATTTTGACATCTTTTTCCCGTGCGCATCAAGCACAAGACCATGTAAATACACCTCGCGGAAGGGAACTTCACCCGTCGTATAAACCCCCATCATAATCATTCGCGCCACCCAAGCAAACAGAATATCCGCTCCCGTCTCCATCACATTCAAAGGATAATAAGCGTTCTCTCTACCTTCCAAATAGTCTGTACAGACCATCGGCCACTGCGATGATGAAAACCAAGTATCGAAGGTATCTTCATCACGCACATATTTCACGCCGCCAACTTCAATTTCCGGCAAATTCGTCCGCGTATCGAAAATCCACTCTGGAGCATCTGGCGCATGCTCTTGTTCACAAAACCTGCGTTGGTCTTCGAGCTTATTCAAGGAATCGGGAGTAGCGGAAGGAGACGTATTCGACATACGTCGACTGAGCAACGCATCCAATGACGAAGAAGAAGCCGAAGAGGACGCAAGCGCCGTCTTCCTAAACATTGGGATTGGTATCCCCCACGGTATCTGACGGCTAATATTCCAATCCTTCAAATTCTTCAAATATTCAATCAAAACCCGCTTCTTGCTACTCGGATAAAACTTAATTTCGTTATCATCAAGATGTTTAATCGCCTCCCGCGCCAATCTCTTCACATCAATGAACCACTGTTCTTTCAACATCGGCTCGATCACCGCGCCACATTTATAACAATGAGGAACTTTCGTCACATAATTCTCATCAATCTTGACAATCATGCCCATTTCTTTCATCGCTTTGACGACTGCTTTGCGCGCTTCCTGCACTGGCATCCCAGCGAACCGCCCCGCCGCTTCGGTCATCTTGCCTTCTTCGTCAATCACTTGCACTACGCGCAAATTATGCCGCTGCCCCACTTCCCAGTCATTGAAATCGTGCGCTGGCGTAATCTTCACCACCCCCGTCCCAAATTCCATATCAACCATCTCATCCGCAATCACCTCAACTTCAAATGGTCCATTCACCCCTTCGACCGTGATCGTTTTACCAACCCACTCCTGATAACGCTCATCATTTGGATTCACCGCTACCGCCGTATCGCCAAATTTCGTCTCCGGCCGCGTCGTCGCCAGCGTAAACGGACCATATTTAATATAGTATAGCGGCGCTTTTTCCTCGCGATAATCCACCTCAATATCCGCAAACGCCGTCTGATGTTTTGGACAAAAGTTCACCAACTTCTCTCCTCGATAAATCATTCCATCATTCCACATCCGCTCAAACGTCTGATACACCCGCGAAACCACATTCTCATCCAGCGTAAAGGTCAAATCCGTCCACGCACAGCTCGCCCCCAATGCTCGCACCTGCAGTTCCATATTCCCCCGCTGCTGCTCAACAAAATCCCAAACCCGCGCATAAAGCTCGTCGCGCGAATATTCAAACCGGCTATGGCCTTCTTTTTCCAGAGCCCGCTCATACACCACCCAAGTCTCAAAACCAGCATGATCCGCTCCCGGAATATACCAAGTCGAACGCCCACGCAAACGATAATATCGCGCTAGGGAATCTTCAATCGCAATCGTCAAACCGTGTCCAATATGCAAATTGCCATTTGCATTCGGCGGCGGCATAACAATCGAATAACTCCCGTCTGTCTCATCCTCGCACGACTGAATCGCCTGTTTCTTCGGTAAAAACGCCCCGCTCTCCTCCCACTCCCGATAAATCTGCGGCTCAAACTCCTCGGGACCATAACTTTTGGTAAACTTCATAACAACTCCAACTCTATTTCCCCTCATTATACCACACCTCGGTTATAGAGCCCACTATCCATTTCACGAACCTTTTGAGAAATGGAACGTCCTCTTCACTTTTCATTTCTACATTTTTCGCAGTTTTGGAAAGTGAAACCACCATTTCATTTCCCATTTTGACAATTTTTATTAATTTGAGAAATGGAACGTTTAGGCTTGCCTCTGTAGAACCATAGATTGTTTACCTCAACTTGTACACTGCATACAAGTTCAAACTCAAAACTTCAGGGGTAGAAATACTAAAATTTGGGTTAATAAAGTCATCAGACCAAGATCTTGACAAATCTACTATTAATACTGTATTTTTATTACATATACACATTATAGTATGGATAGAACGATTATCTATTAACATTGCACTTTAAAAGGAGTGATTATATGCCTTTCGATAGTAAGTTTTATCAAGCCTCAAATTTACTCAAAACCGGAAATGATAAGGAATTTGCAAAGATTATTATAGAGGCTTATATGGCCACCGAATGGGTTTGCAGGGATTACCCCAATCATTGTAACCATTATTTCAGCAAATATATCCCCGGCGTTTTTAACGGAACGCGAGAAATTATAGTATGCTATATCGTTGCTAGAATCGCAGCAGTCGCAATTCTTAAAAAGGATAACGAAGAGCAAAAAATTAGCACACTCTATGTGAATCCCGCGTACCGCAAATGCGGACTTGGTACCGAAATCCTAGAAAAATCTTTTGCTTGGTTGGGAACAACTAGTCCATTGATTACAATTGCAGATTACAAAATAAATCAATTTGCCCACTATATTAAAAAGTACGATTGGATCGAAACGCAGCTTCTTCCCGTTGGTTACTATAACAATCACTCTCGCGAACATATTTTCAACAGCAAAGTTCTCGAAAGCACCCCTTAACCGAGGGTGCTTTACGCTTATAATAAAAAATTTTATGCAAATGGCGACAGCAATATACAATCAAACGCCAAGGCGACGTTATCGGAGATGAGTACAAGGAAGATTCATCGACCGTAGGAGTGTGGACGAAGAATGAACTTGTTCATTCTTCTGGACCGACGCCCGGGCGGTAGCTACGTCAGTAGCGTTGGCACGAAAGGAGACGTATTTGACACGCAACTCGAGGGCAACGCTAGCACGAGACAAACTTGAGTATCTTACTAGGATGAGATTATCAGAGATGAAGTGCAAAGATGAAGCGAGTAGTGGAAGAAGACGTATTTAACATACGTCGACTGAGCAATCGCAGCTTCAGACGCCGCAATTCGCTCTGAGAAATCATCCTAATAGCCAATCGGCAATGTCTAGGACTTTAACCCCCTCAATCACTCGCTCCGGCTGCCTGGTCCGCGCAATCAGCGTCTTCGGATACGCATCCCGAATCGCCAATAGCGATGCCATTTCTCGCTCAAAAGTCCGCTCATTCTCAATATCGTACGACACTTGAATGTACTGCTTCTCACCCCGTTTAATCGCCACAAAATCCACTTCCTTTTCTCGCATCACCCCCACATAAATCTCATAACCGCGCCGCAACAACTCAATCGCCACCACGTTTTCATACATACTGCCATAATTCAAATTCTTCGTCCCCAGCTTCGCGTATTTAATCGCCTGGTCACAGAGATAATATTTGTCCTGCGAATACAAATATTTCTTACCTTGCACATCATAACGCTTTACCTTATAAAACGCATAGGCATTACAGAGATACGACAAATACGCCCCCACCGTCTTGTTATTCGTATCTTGGTTATTGGCATTCAAAACATTCGCGATATTCCGCCCTGTGACTAGCCGCGACACATTATCAAGTAAGAAATCACCCACACCTCGCAACACTGGTGCATTTTGCACACTATATTTCTGCTGAATATCGCGCATAATCATGGCGTCGTAAATATTCGCGATATAACGATATTTTTCCGGCAAATCATCATAAATATACGACCCAGCGAAGCCCCCCTCCATCAAATAACGCTCAAAATCCGCATAGCGATCGTCGCTTTCGCCATAATAAGCCAAAAACTCTTTGAACGAAAAGGGAAACACTTCGATCGTCAGCACCCTACCGCCAAACAGCGTCGCCAAATCGCTCGACAACAAAAACGCATTCGAACCGGTCAAATAAATATCATACTTCATATAACTATGCAAACTATTGATCGCCTTCTCGAACCCTGCACACATCTGCACTTCGTCGATCAATAGGAAATTCTTCCGCCCGCTCAGCCACTTCGCCTCAACATATTCATGTAGCCGATGGTATTCTTGCAACTCTTCGAACTGAATGTCATTAAAATCAATCCGAATAATATTCGCGTCTGTCACCGCCTGCGCCACATACTCTTCAAAATCCGACAATAAGATCGACTTCCCGCTCCGTCGCACCCCCGTAATCACCTTAATATCCGGGCTTCCCATCGCCGCCTGCAGTTTTTCTAGATAATCCCGTTTAATCGTCCTCATTTTTCTCCCCTTACTCTATTTCACCCTATTTTCTCCCTTCATTATATCACAACCGTTTCCCATTTCCACATTTTCTGTCATTTTGAGAAATGAAACCGTCATTTCACTTCTCATTTCTACATTTTTTGCAGTTTTGGGAAATGAATCAGGTTCTTCATTTCCCATTTTGACAATTCTTGTTAATTTGGGAAATGAAATACTTAAGCCAACCTCTATAGATTTATGTCCTTTTCGCCCCAACTTAGCATAAATATAAAAACATAAACTTTATTTCACAAAACATTTTTGATAGAAACCTGTTAAAATAAAACTAGGTAGCATAAGGAGTGCCTTTAAAAGACTTGATTTCTATATATACTTTTCGCTATCTTATACACATCTCCGGCATAACTAGTGCCTTTACGATTGCTTATTGTTTTTACTAGTCGCTGGAGATTTTAAGGAGAAACATGGAAAATATCGTAGAGTATATCACGGAATATAGTTTAGCTGATATAATTATCGCCTTTTTGCGTACTACGGGTCGAATTCCAGAAGATTTAGTGAACAAGGCTGCTGGGATTGTAGTGAATTCAGATTTTGGTCTGGTTTTTTATCCGCTCCAGCAATTTAGCAACGAGTATTTTGTTACATTATTAGAAAAAGTTTATCCAAAAATATCTGAATTCAATAAAACTTTTCACAAAAGTTGGGATACGATTCGAGGCAGCAATGAACTATGGTTATGGCGCCAAACAGCCCGACATTATTTCACTACTTATGGTATTGATCAAATTTTGGCAGAGCATCCAGAGCTCGCGAATGGAATTGTACGAGTTCCGCAGGGCTACATCCCAAAAGAGCTATCGCTTCCACCAGAGTTGAATCAGTTTCAGATTATCGAGACAATTAGCGACGAGGAAGCCATAAAAATCCTCGAAAACGTTTTTTATTCCGGAATCGCCTTATCCCAAAAAACACTAGAAGACTACCTCGCGATTACCCTGTTCGTTCGGTTTCATCCAGAACTTTCGAAAATCAAGAATAAAGAATTAAAAACTCTCTACACTGCAAGAAAGAAACTTATTCCAAGGAATCCAGAAGAAATTATTCGTCTTATTAACTATCTTTTGACTGACAAAACTCTACTAATCCAAGACTCCAACCTTCACGAATTTAGTAAAATTGCTGCTTATGGATGGGGACCATTTAATACTCCGGCTAAGTGGAAATATTTGCAACGTATCTTGACAACTCGCAAACGAGAACTAGCCTCAGTGTTTTTCCGCTACAAACAACTATTGTTAGTAATCAAAAAATTTGGCTTTAATACCGAAGTAAACCGTATTCGTCGCCTTGCAAACAAATTATGGCAACCAAAAACTATAGAGCCTCCACTCTCACGCAGAATTATGCAATCTGGCTATGATGAATATCTGGCGAGAATCGAAGCACTCCGAACTTTTGATTTAATAAAAATTTACAACAAGCTGAGTTACGTTGAAGCAGCAAATAATTATTATGGTGGAGAATATTATGATATCTTCACGGTGCGTAATGGCAAATATTTCATTCTGTCGTCGCCGCGTCAAATCACCAACAAGACTACCCAGAATACCCAAGATGCTTGTCAAAAACTCAAAAAACTCATCAAAAATAGGTTAAATCCAAACAACCAGATTAAACTCATCTTACCCGAATATTTAACCTTAACCTTACCGACATCAGAAAAGTCTTTCATCGGTAATATACCGCTATATTCTCAAATCGAAGCACCTAATGGAGCTAATGTCATCGGCGTGTCATGGAAAAAAGACGACGTTGACCTATCAGCTATCTTAGGTACTGGCGCCAAAGTAGGTTGGAATGGCTTATACAAATATCAATCGGACGACCAAGCAAGCCAAGTGTTATACTCTGGTGACTGCACGCGTGGCGGAGCGGAAGCATTATATTTTAGGGGTAATATGTTAGCATTAATTATGCTTAACCTTTATAATTTTGAACAAGGAGAACTCGATTTCTTTATTGGCACGAATTCTAAACAAGAATTCGTGCAACATCTTGAAGGAGACTATATTGTTAATCCTAACAAAATCGTATTTAGTGCTCATCTCGACATCAAAAATCGTAGCCAAATGCTAGGATACTATCGGCAATATGATGGACGCAGTTATTTTACCTTTGCTAATCTATCCCATGGCAAAAGTCACGTCAGTGCCGACCATGAGTTAAGATCTATTACCATGGATACACTTTTTCTCCGTGGTGAAAGCGCCTTAAAGCTGAATGACATCTACGAGACCATGACTGCACCAAAAGAGGGAACTAGCAATATTTACGACCTCAGAAAATTAAATAAGTCCACAATCTTAAAACTTGTAATCGGCAAATCTTCCGATCATCAAACCTGACATTTTAGCATCTTAGCAAAAGCTAAAATCTCGTGTTTGAATTATTATCCCGGGCTAAAGGTTAATAAAATCACTTGTCCTTAATCCTCCAACGCCCTACACACCACCGCCACAATCAGCCCCTTCTCTCGCGGCTGACTTTCCGCAATCATGAGCGTCAAAGCCGTCAACGCCCGATCAGAAATTTTCGGTTGACCATTGTCCAATAACTGATACTCATTCACGGTCAAAAAAATCATAAATAGCAAAGCCGCAATCCGCTTATTACCATCGAAAAAAGGATGATCCTTGATAATGAGATAAAGCAAATTCGCTGCTTTCTCCGCCAATGTCGGATAAAGATCTTCGCCGTCAAAACTCTGGTACACTGCTCTAAGCGTCGCATCAAAAGCATCGCCGCGCGGCTGTCCAAACATTTCACTAGCGTGCAAGCATTCCCGCAGCTGCACTATCATCTCCATACACTCGTCCATCTCCAGCACACGCCGCGCTTTCCGCTTATCCTCAAAGCGCACAAATCCCTCATCAAACTCACTCAACGTCCGAAAAGTCATACCATATTGCGCAATCACCTCTAATACGCCCTTCGCCTCATCTTCAGAAAACTCCGCTTGCACTATCAACCGCTTCACGATATCCAGGGTTCCGCCCACTTCCGCCAATCGTTTACTGGTCAATTCCGCCAACCTGCGCTCATTCACCGCCACGCCATCCACAATATATTTATGCAAGATCTTGGTCGCCCAAATCCGAAAATCCGTCGCTTTTCGCGAATTCACCCGATAGCCCACCGAGATCACCGCATCTAAATTGTACAGCTTCACCATGCGCGTCACCTCGCGCCCACCTTCTAAAGCAACTTGTACATTTTTTGTACAAGTTCGATCTTCTTCCAATTCGCCTTCTTGATAAATATTTTTCAAATGCCTCGCAATAGTCTGTGGCGTAATGCTAAACAACTCCGCCATCTGCGCTTGCGTAGCCCAAAGCGTTTCCGCCTCCCGATCAAGACTAAACTTCACGTTTTTACTACCAGTTTCATAAATCATCATCTGCCCATCCATCATGCGCCTCCACCATTGAATACTGCTCTTATCATCATAGCAAACTTTACCCAACTTGTACATAGCGTACAAGTTCAACTACAGATTTCCAGGGGTGAAATTGATGATCCTCGAGTTAATAAACCATTATATTAAAAGGAGGGAAGGTGAGGGAAGGGAAGGGGAGGGAAGGGGAGGGAAGGGAAGAGAAAACATATCAGTACTATTGACAAAAAGCATAAGCTGTGCTACACTGATATTATAAAAATAGGAAAACAAAAAATGCAAAAACAAAACAATCAAATTTCATTTGCATCACAAACCGCAAAGGATGCCTACGAAGAACTACAAAACGACCCCAATACAACGCGCGACGAAGCTTGGGGTACGCTTGATGACGGCGTCGACATCAGCGGAACGTTATATAACGAAAACCGCGCCGAAAATATCGAAACCGAAAAATTCGGCACTTCCACACCTGAAGCTGTCGAAGCCAACAATCTCCATGAAGAACATTGCCGGTAAACTTCACTACTAAATCCAATCGGAAGCTCAGAATGTCTTCCGTATCAAATACTTAGCTATGTCGATATAATAAAATATCACACTTATTTACATATTATTACTGTCTAGCTAGGCAGCGGAGGGGGAAGCCGAGATTACGGCCATTGTAATAATCAGAAGGATTGACAACATTGGCGTTGATATTGAGAATGTATGCATAATAGATATTAGACGAATTGCTGCGCGACGACCATCCGAAACCGTAGATGCCAGAGTACCTCAGACGACCGTTACCGATAGCGACGTACCCGCTGCGAACGCAAACGCACAGATTAGAGCACTTTTTCTTTAGCCAAAATTAGAGAAAAAATGCAAGCGGAACATTATGTCTCCATAGTGCTCCAACCTAATGCAATTATTTCTAGAACACGGTCTATGATATAATAAATAAAAGAACCCAAAACCAAAAGGACAAATACGAATATGAAAGAGCGTTATCCCTCGTCATCCAATTCAGAAAACAACCAGTTCGACGCCAATAGCATTGCTAACCCATGGCTCGAAATGTCGCATCCACTGCCCAGTCCGCAAAATAATGATTCCCAGATCATCATTAATCAAACCGTTCCAAATTTTGAAAAGCCCAAACTCGGCGTGGTCGAAGTTTTAACTGACGACCAACCTGAGACCGAATTTACAAATTCTGATACAACTTCGAACCTAGATTTTTCGGACCAAACAACTGAACCCAAAATCCCAAACCCGAAATCGTTCACAGATCTACCTGACGAAATTCTAGAGACCGATTTAATGCAAGGTTTCGGCCAAGCGGAAATCCCATCTTTAAGCCAAATTAAAGACCTTTCACATGATTATCCAGGTAAGGAAACAACCACAAACGAACTGGATCCCAATTCATTGGAACTGCGCAATGCAGCTTTTAACGAACCACCTAAGCCCGACCTAGACTTGCTTGATGATCCAGTCGAAGCAATGTTTGAATCCGAAAGCCTGGAGCAAGCCATAAGTTCGGAAGGCTCAGAATTCAACGCCGAGGATCTCGACACCGAATCCGACCAGGCCATCGTTACCCACATTCTCGAGCAAATCAACAATGACCACGAGCGCTATCAGCCCAAAGATCACGAAAAACACCATGAACTCGATCAGATCACCGAAATTTTCAGTCAAATCAGTATCGACCTAGCCACGCCAGAAAACAAACTCAGTGTCCCGGAAATGCTAGATCAACTCAGCGAGCAATATACTACACAAGCCGAACTCGCCACCAGCGCCGCGCTCGAACGCGAGGACCTCCAAAAAGCCGAATTAGCGTTGGAATGGAAAGAGCTTTACGACGATATCAAAAACGAAGCAACCGCCGCCTAAAACTATTAGGCCTTGTCGCTAATCAGTAATTTTTCTTGCATCGTCCGCATTTCATCTTCTGATGGAGAGAATGTTTTGCCATGCTCCCAATTATCATCCATCGGCATGACGTGCACATGCGCATGCGGCACGTCCACACCAATCACTTTCACAACCACACGCTTACCCAAAACTTTTTCCATATTCTGCGCCACCTTTTTCACCGTCATCATCAAAGCCTGGTAATCTGCGTCGCTCAGATCATACACTTTATCGACTTCCACTTTCGGGATCACCAAAGTATGCCCCGAAGTTTCTGGATGAATATCTAGAAACGCTAGCGTCTTTTCATCTTCATAAATTTTGTAAGAGGGAATCTCACCTTCGATAATTTTGGTAAAAATACTTGCCATTTATAGCCTTTCTAAATAATTTACATATTCTTCAATACAACGCCGCGCTTTTTCCGGCTCCGCAAAAGGATAATGTAGCGACGGGCAAGCATTCACCTCGATCACTTGGTCGCCAAAATAATCAATACCGATCACGGGCAATTCCATAGTCCTCGCAATCAACTCCGCCTGCGCCTTTTGCTCCGGCGTAATTCGATCCGAATGGTCTTCGACTGTTCCGCCCTGCCCAACATTACAAATCGCTGAAACTTGCACTTTCTCACCCTGCGCCGGGACGTACGCAGCCTTCTCACCCAAATACACGAGAGCACTCTCGCGATCAATATAGGCTAAATTCGAGGTATAGGCTTCCGCACGCAAAGTCCGATTCTCAAGATCAATCAATTGTTCTACGGTATGCTCACCATCGCCCGTCACCGTCGCTGGAATTCGCGCAATCGCCACGATAAAATGATAATCGATGCAAATTACCCGCAACTCTGGCCCCCTCATAGTCAACTGTGGCTGAGCCAAAGCATAACCGAGCTCAGTCGACTGCGTTATCGCCGCCTCCACCGCTTTCTTTAGTTGCGCTTCATCAGTGATATTCATCGTGATCCCATGACCATGCGAAGCATCCACCGGTTTAATAACGATACGACCATATTTTTGCAAAAGCGGAAGAGCATCCTCGGGCTGGTACACTGCCACCGTCTCTGGCTGCGGAATCTCAATCGTCCGCAAGACGGCGTAGGTCGCCAGTTTATCATCAGCTAATCGCATAGCAAAAGCATTCGTGGTTGGCGGGGCGCTCGAAGCTACTCGCAACTGCTTTGCATCCGGACGTGTTAAAACCAGATTGTTCAAACCTTCCGCACAAAACTTCTCCGCTTTCCAACCTCGCTCCTTCAAAATTTCGCGCAAAATGCGCATCGACATCGGCAAGCTCTCCTTCGGCAAATCGTAATAATTAATCATTTCTACACCTCATTTCTATTTTTATATATTATAGCACAATTATAAAAATGTACAAACAACAACCATGGCTTATCTTCAAATGGCTCTATATATCATAAAATAATTCCAGAATAATCCAGTATTTATTATCTCGCCAGTTCCGCTTTACAATTTGCTTGAATGGCGGAAGCGAGAGGATTATGTCTTGCTAACGCAGGCCATTTCGTTGGGCGTCAGTTCAACAAAAAGTGCAAACACTTTTTCTACTCGCTTCCTACAGCGACCGAACAGAACACTAACGTGTTTTGATTCTCATCCTCTCATATTTTATCACCATTCAAAACAAAAACGAAACTATTCTGGCTTCCTTCAAGCGTAGCGCGATCATTATCAGAGGATTCGTTCATCGTAGGAGACGTACGAAAAGAAAGTTTACTTTCTTTTCTAAGTCGACGCCCGATGTTCTAGAATCCTCGTTCTCCGAAGGAGAACATAATTAAAATAGTCCCTTTAGGGACGTATTTTAATTATTCGCTTTCTGGCGGAAGCGAGAGGATTCGAACCTCCGATACATTGCTGCATACACGATTTCGAGTCGTGCGCCTTCAACCACTCGGCCACGCTTCCGCTCCTATTATACCACACTTTTTGCCGCTACTAGAAAATAGTCGTGCGCCTGCGGAGATTACTAAAGCAACTCCGCTAAAGGGCGTCGATTCAAAAAATGCGAGCATTTTCTTTTTCATCTCTCAACCAAGCTTCCGCCCGTATTGCATTGCATCCAGCCCCAGAAGATAAAACATCCCGTATGCAGTCAAATCCTCTTACTCTACTGACGCTTCAGTCTTTGATAAAGATACTCACGAATTACCGGGATCTTGCGCAAATAATTCTGCCACATTCCAATATATTCTCCGTCCGCCAGCTTCACCCGATCATTATAATCGACTTTCGACCGAAAACTTTCGTGCTCATCAAGCAGACCTGGATAATATTCTTCGTAAATCCGTGTACCTAATTTGCCGAGCGACGCCCACTCTTGATTACAGCCGGTAGAAGTTGTTTTACTTTCTACGTCAACATATCCCACACAAATCTTGTTACCCTTACTATAAAAAGTCCAAGTCAACTCATCATCTAGTGAACGAAAACTCTCCGCCTCAAACTTGCCCATCACCGCATCTCTACCTTCATAGCGCAAAACTTCCTTCGCAAAATCCGGCACCGACCCACCTTCAATCGTAATCTGCTCCGGCTTCGGTTTCGCTTCATTATCCAAATCAGCAAAAGATGCCTCTTTGCTCGCTTCCCGGTAATAATCTCCCCGCATTTGATTACTAAAATAACTATTCGCATATTCAAACTGAGAACTATAACGTTGTGCTGTTCCCGCGAAAACAAACGCTGGATTGGTCTTCTGACTAATCGACTTGGAGCCAACACTGGAAATTTCATACAAACTTTTTTGCAACTTAGCTGGCAAAGTCACCGAAGCTTCATCATAACCCTGACCCAACTCAAACTCATCAACATATCGACTGCTCTCCAAATCTTTCATGTAATAATCCGGTAAATACTTCCAAGCACCTTTTTTATCATCAAGATAATAACTCCGCACTTTAACACCCTGCTCCGTGACAACATAACCTACGGCCGCATTACGATTATCCGCCAATCGATAAGTTTCCGAAAGGCACACTCGCGCTCCATTCATTTCGACTTCAAATTTCGGACCCAAATCCAACTGCCCCAAAAGCTCCGGAGTCAATTTGTATTCCACGCCATTCTGTTTCCAGGGGTCCCCATCAACCACCGCTTGTTTCATCAGCTGCTCAGATTCCACCTTAGACATAATCCGAAAAGCATCTTTTTCGTCACGTAAATTCTCATTCGTAACCGCATCCTGTGACTGGTCCGACGTATACGTAGTCGCCTCCCCACCCAACGTCACAGACTGATCACCCATTCCGGCAAAATCACTCTTTTGATCCTCTAAATTCTCCCGATACTGATCATAATAAGCCCGCTGTTTCAGAGACTCAAAAGCTTCATAATATCCAATTTGCTCCTCACCATAAAGAATCTTTTTCAGATTATTCACGCCATCTTTCGCCTTTTTATAGTTCTGATCATCCTTGTCGAATCGTTTTAAATATGCCGCCTGAAATTCCGCAAAATCTAGTGGCGTCCGATAATCTTTTACACCAGGATTAGGCTCACTCAGCTTGCGCAACCCTTCTTCATTCATATGTCCACCACTCAAATTCCAAAACGCCTGTTGTGCCTCAAAATCTTCAACAATACGCGACAACGTCTCGTTCTTCGGTCGCTTTTCCATATCCGACGGAATCGCCAACAGAAAATTCTTTTCCGCCGCTTCATCAATTGTGCCATTAGCTACTTCCTGTAAAAACTGTCCTCGCCAATATGGATTTTCGGCCACATCGCTCGCATTCATCGCGTCTGCCCCCGCCTCGCTCTCAAAAGCTGCGATGATCTTACGCTGCCTTTTTGCAAAATTAAAAGCCTCTACACCACTCTCGGGCTGATATGGATCGACAAAATCCCCTATCTGACTACTAAAATCAGAAACGCGTTCAGCAGATACCGAACGCGGCAGAATATTCTGCGACGAATCAATCGTCTCCGTACCAGAACGCTCTTCGAAATCCTTTTCCTTGCTCAAATCGTCCCACGACACATGCTGATCGCCCGCATATTGCCCCAAATCCGACCACGCGTTCGACGCTTCGTCGTCACTACCATTCGCATCATAGCCTCTTTCTGCCCCACGTCGCCTTCCATGGTTGCTACCAAAAACTCCCACCACTTATCTCCTTTTGCTTAACTTAACCTTATTATATCATAGAAGTATGCTCTAGAAATGATTGCGTCACCTCAGAAAAAATATGCAAGTATATTTTTTCGCCAAAATTTCCTATTATATCGAAAATCTCACAGTTTCAATTCCATGTCACGCCAAAGTTCACATCATTTCTCCAAAGCTTATAATACGTGAACTCGTCAAAAGTCCCAATCACTGATACAACTATTGACATTAAACCAATCTAATATATAATACAAAACGAGGCACCTTAATAGCGTTTTTTGTCATCAATTATCGTAGGATGAAAAATTCATCAATCCAAGCAAGGAAGGGTGGACTTCCATCCTGCGATAATTCACCGCAGAGAAATAAAAAGGAGGTAGCTACAATGAGAAAGCTACACAGCAAGATGCAACCGACTATGAACGAGTTGACCGGAGGACTCATGCGTCAGATTGCATCATTAACCTCTGATTTCGAATATTTATTACCAAACGGTTGGCGCGCAATTATCGAAATACATAGTTTCACCGAACAGCCGACTGGATTCGAATACCTACTGGACTTACAGAGCGATATCGGAGGCGGCAGCTTTGCCCCGGCCAAAATCAAAACTCTGGAAAGCTTTCCCAGCATCAACGCAACCGGCGGAGAAACCATTAAAGACCTTAAGGAAATGGTCGAGGAGATTGACAGGAAGAGCGGACAAAAGCACTCCCAGACAGAAATGTTCTCCGAGCTGTGCAACCTTCCACATTCTGGTTGCATCAAAGGCAAACTCAGAGAATGGCTGCGCGATCAATGTGAAATCTCACCCTATTATGGTGGTATTCGAATACCATTCGCTTGTATATCGGCCGATTCATATCCATACGCCGGAGAAGTGCTAATTGCTTTCAGTGGCGCCATCGAGTGGCAAGATCTTTTCTTCGCCTTTACGATTTTCCGCGAACTGCAGAAGCTTCTCGATCACCATTTTCCGAAAAACCTATATACGTACGATTTGGCCCCACTAAAAACGCTGCGCGAAACCAGCATCTGGATCAACTTATATGGTATTGGGTCGGTCTAAACATGACAAAACTCGCTACCCCCTAGCTCAACTAGGGGGATTTTTCATAACAAAAACTATCACTAAACAAGGATTTTTACGTTTGAACTTGTACATCCTGTACAAGTTCAACGCGTTTTTACCTCTGTAAAAATAATGGAATCTTAAGTTAATAAAGCCCAAGATGCACTATTTCCTTGTTCTAGATTTTTCTTTCAGAAAAATCTAGAAAACTGAGCGTTG
>CANENS010000004.1 GCA_947428935.1 uncultured Candidatus Saccharibacteria bacterium
GCAAGCATAACACTATTCTTTTTATCGTTCTACCTTGAATTGTGTAACAAGGCCGTAGAAAAAACTCTTGACATTTTTGAGGATGTGTGCTATAATAGAGGTATGGGGTATTTTACGCTGGCTTTCGTATAGGAGCGTAGAATCTACCATTCTATTTCCGCAACACCATGTTTGGCCAAATAATCGTTAGCGCGACGAAAGTGACTATTGCCGAAAAAGCCATTGTGAGCCGAAAGCGGTGAGGGGTGCGCCGATTCTAAGATTAGATGTCTATTTACATCGATCATATTTTTCTTGCTCCGGGCGTCACGACCCCAAAGCAGGAAGACCAAGTGTTCCCGCTCAGCGTCGAGATAGCGTACCACCGCTTCTGTAAATTGTTCCCAGCCCTTACCGCGGTGCGAGCCAGCCTTATGCGCTTCAACCGTCAAAACGTTATTTAGCAGCAAAACGCCCTGCTGCTGCCAATTACGCAGGTTCCCAGTCGGGTTAGCGTGCTGCCCATATTCCGCATCGATTTCTTTATAGATATTCACCAGCGAAGGCGGGATTGTCTGCGAATCCGGAACAGAAAAGGCTAGTCCATGCGCAGCGCCCGGCGTATGATAAGGATCTTGCCCCAACACCACCACTTTAACCTCCGCAAGATCGGTGGTAAAGGCGCGGAAGACCTGTGACTTAGCTGGAAACACCTGTTTCTCGGCGTAGGCGACATGAAGAAAGGCGCTCAGTTCTCGGAAATATGATTTAGCAAATTCTGAATCCAGGAAGGGTTTCCAGCTCTCGTGCATTTTTATCTATTCTTCTTTACCTTTTTTATCGCGTCGAGACTTCGGCTCGATTTTTGCGTTCCTTCTGCCAGCATTCTGGCTGCGCTCTCTCCGCTTCGCCGATTGTTTTTCGCCCGATTCCAGCTCTTTGGAGACAGATCGATCGCTATCCGTGCGGTCTGTCTGATCTGATTGTGGCTGATTTTGGCCTAAAATTGGTTTACGGCGCAAACATTGCACAATCAAGCCGAGGCCGAGCACCAGACCCAAGAAGCCGGTAGCGACACCAACGAAAGGTACTAGTGACAAGACGCCCAGAATTAAAATCCCCACTAGCGCATCAATCACAAAACCGCCTTTGCTCTTCAGCGCATGTGTCACCAACAAATGCCCTAGCCAAACCCCGGCGAAACCTTGCGCGAGATAGATCGCAATCATCCAAAGCGCCAGGATACTAATCCCGAGCGGCGCCAATAGAATCGTACAAAGCGCGATCAGACCGAGTAGTGGCATAGCGATCAGCACGGCGACTCCTAGACCGATATTATTGCCAAATTGGGTCATATCGCTGGCTGCCACCAAGCGCGAATAGAGATGGCGGAAAATCGCCAGGATAATGATCGTGCAAAGGAAAAGCATCAACATGCTCAAGAATTTACCTGACCAAACCATCACCATATTCTCGGCAACGTTTTGTTTTTGCTGATATACTTCGATGTTGTCGCAATCAAGCTTATCTAGATTCTCAACGATCGCATTACTGTTGTAATTAGTCACGCCTTCGACCGCGGTCGACCCCTTGATCAAGATTTTATTGGCCTCGATATTGAGGTTACCTTCGATCTGCACATCGTGCAATTCCACCGTATCTGCCATGACTGAAAGATCGCCATCAAGATCGGCTTCCACGATCACGGTGCTGCCAGCCACATAAGCGTCTCGGCCGATGTTCGCTTCCTTCTCCAGCGTAACTACATTCCCTGCGGCGAAGAGGTCTTTGTTAGTCCAGGCGGAGATATTGACGATGTTTCCAGCCACGAAGCCATAATCACTATCCGTGGTCAACCCGACTCGATTACCTGCTACAAATAGTAGTCCGTTCATGCTAGCGGAGCTTTTGACGTCGTTACCAGCTAGCAGAAGATTTTGACCCATGCGAAGGCCAGTCAAGCCATCTTTCGCGTCGGCCACCTCGGTAAAGCTGCCGCCGGGCGTAGTGTGCCCTTCGATACAATCATTATTCTCATCGATGAACCCCGAGCAAGCGTCCGGGTCGTTCGCCTCGTCTGCACCATCCACGTCTTCGGCGCAATTTATATCTCCATCGTCTGTGCAATTCGTTTCTGGATCAATTGATCGCGTCGGCCCAGTGCTGCCGGTTTCCGCCCAAACCGCAGCTGTAAGGCCGCCTGCCCCAGCCAGCGCGAATAAGACTGCGGCTAAAAATCCGGTGATTTTTCTCTTCATTTTTACTCCCTTATTTAATATTCTTGTCGTATTCGATATCAGAAATTTCATATCGACGCTTTTGGGCAATATAGGACAAAACCTTGGTCGCCGCCCAGCCAATAAAGGCGAGGACGAAGAAATAAATAAACCCAAAAGTCGTAAAGCTCGGCTCCGACTCCGTAAACAAGCCCAGAATCGCTGCGCCCGCGCTCATTGAGGTTACGATAGTCAAATTATTAATTGAGCTCGAGGTGATATCTTCCTTAATGCTATCAAACATTTTCTGCGTCGACTTTACATAATTATTGGTCATCACCCAGAGATCCTCGATATATTCCAGCGTATCGCGCAAGGTCTCGTAACGATAGCCAGAAATTGCCAGAAAATCTGCCAAGTCCTGATCTGATTTCGCAATTCGCTCACGGGTTGATATATAAGTTGACATCTGCTTAATACGCGTATCGATCAAATTGACAGTTTTAGCATAACCTTCCAATTTAGTGGTAAATTTTAAGACATCGCTCCCCTTAACCCGCGAACGATCTTTTACGGCGTCAATTTTCTCCCAAATAATCCGGTGCAGATTCAGATAGCGATGAAGCTGCCCCTTGAACTCGCGAATAAAAATCTGCTCCTCAACGTAGCGCTCAATATTGGCCTGGGAGGTCTTTTTGTTATTGATAAAATAATATTTATCGCCACGCAATACACTATAATTCTTGTTATCGAATTCGAAATACTTTTGACGCTCGGTCTTTGCTAGCAAGGTTGCAATATCCTCACGCGTAGCATGGTCGCAAATCACGAAGTACGGATAAATACTCTCTATATTAGCTAATTCCTTCGGCACTGGCGCCCCTAGGCTAAAAATATAGTTAATCGCCGGAGTCAGCTTCTGTTCATAATAATCCTTCAGCCGTCCGATATCGGCAAACAGCGTTCCCTCGCTCACTTGGTCCGAACTCACCACGATCAACCCATCTTCGAAAATCTTCACCCGCAAGTTATCGCTGGTATTAAATAGAATAAACTCCTCGCCTGCCACGCCATACTCAACGCTGCCAATCCCCAGATTTTTCTGCAATTCCTGGAGTTTTTTCTTATTCAGCTTCAGTTGCGACTCGGCATCTCGCAGAAAGTCATATACCTCCGAAAGTTGCAGCATAGTGCGCTGGAACCAACCACCGATGTAGATATTCTTGATTTTCATCTTGCCTCCCTTTTAGATCCCTTTCTCAAAAAATTTCGCATCCAAAACTTCAAAACCGTGCTTGCGATACAACGTATGCGCCGGCACCCGGAAATTACGCGACCAAAGTTTAATCGTGTCAACTTCCTGTTCGCGACAAACCGCAAAAATCTCTTCCATCAATTTTGTTCCTAGATGCTGTCGCCGCAAATCTGGCTTTACACAAACGTGATTCAAGATCGCAAAAGTACCCATCGGCTGATAAATCGTTGGTACAATCGTAATCTTGGCATGCGCAACCAATTTGCCATCCAGATAGCCATTCAAATAAATTTGGTTCCGGTCGCTCGCCGTCTCCTGAAAAACTCGCTCTGCATATTCCAGCGGCGTTAACTCCTCAAAACATTCGTTTGTCAGCGCAACGATTTCGCCTACATCTTCCAGCGCCGCCTTGCGAAAACTCACTTCTCCCATTCTCACCTCACTTATTTTAACACTTACCCTCATTATACTATACTTTTGGTTAATTTAAGGTTTTTCGAGAATTTCCACTAATTTAATGCGGCCGCGGGCGCCGCTTTTGAGCGAGAGCATCGTCTTTGGTAGACTAAAATATTGCGCCAGAATCTTCAGAAGTGCTGCATTGGCCGCGCCCTCAACCGGCTTCTCGCGCAGGTAAACTGTCAGCTCGCGCGACGCCTCATTCGTGACTTCTACCAGAGGACCTTTTTTCGAATTTGGCTTCACCATAACGCGATAAATCATATTTTTAGCTTAACATAGCGCAGGAGCTACAGCAATCATCTCGGGACAGAGTTTTAGTGTAAGACCAATCGGATATCTAGACTGTTTTAACCCCATCTTTATAAAAATGATCAATAGTCGGTAATTTTACCCTTAGATTCAACATAAAAATGACTAACGGTCATTATTATTGTGATTTTACGTCTTTACTCAAGGGCAGCAAAGACAGCCTCAGCACACATATGTGGACGCCTCGCATCCTAGAGAGATAATTGATAAACGGCTAGAGTTTCATCCATTTTGCGATCGACCAAAATCGCCGCCTCGATACCCTTCATGACGGCTTGACTAACGGCGCTAAAGTCCCATATGGTGAAGCCTGCACTCTCTAGCGCTCCGTCATGGAGCGCTTTTTCATGCCATTGAAGCCGTCTGATATCCAAATCTCCTGCAACCCAGATTTTTTCGCAGACAACTCTAAATTCGATATTTAACGAGACGATCTTTGGTCATTTGATCAACACGGTAACTGTCACGAATTTTACTAATGGCTTTATTCTGGACGAATTTAGGCAAGTTGCGCTCCGCCAAAAATTTCTCCGCGAGCTCAGGAAATTTGACAAAAACTTCGCAAATCAGCCAAGCCTCCGCCATCTGCACATAATAGGCCTCGCTCTGGATTCGGCGCAAATAGTTAAAAATCAACTCCAAATACGGTGCATCGACATAATAGCACAAAAGCAAAACTAGCCCAATCCGCACTTTGAATTCCTGCTGCGTCGCGATTAAAGTTTCAATCATCGGCAGAAAATGCTTCTGATTTTTTGACACAATTTTCAAACTATTGCAAAATGTATCACAAAGACACCAATCGTCAACCAACTCAGCATAGTCCCAAAAATACTCCTCGAGCTCAGCCAAGTCCTTAATCCCGGCCGTCACCAGCCCGCGCAGTAATACTGTCTCGAAAAAGCTTTGATCGCAAATCGCCAGAAAAGCGGGGTAATTCCCCTTTCTGATCTGCGTGGCGAGCTTGCGCAACTTCGGAATTCGCACACCTGAAATCGGATATTTTGAGGAAATACCTTTTTTAGTAAAAGCGGCATACTCCGGTTCACTCTCATTTTTCAGCCAAGCCAATAATTCGGCGTATTCTTCCCGTTCCCAACTCGCTTGCGTAAAATCCATCATTATCTTCTATCTTAACATATCTTCTTCAAACTAGCAAAAAAATCGACGCTTGGCTAGGCTCGTCAAGGCTTATGGCCGCAAAACAATCCGCCAATATTCTATCAACGGCTGCAAATTCGAGTAAATACCATAAGGCTTACCGCGCTTTAGCGTAAAAAAGACCTCCTTCTTAGCCGGAGTGATGGCCCCATCCTTACTACTCACGCCGCGGTTGTCATAACACAGAACCTGGATCTCGTCATTACCGGTCGCAATCACTTGCAGCTTGAATTTGTCAAGATTGATCGTTAAATTTTGATCAACATCCCAGAACTGGGTTGTAAAAGGAGGAGGAATAATCCGCCCCTGCTCATCCTGCAGAGTCGGCAATGGCGGCACATGGTCAATTTTGAGCTGCATGTCGTTTCTTCTCCCTATTTTTACTATATATGGCGTTTTGAATCTTTTATCGCACCCCTATCCTTCCGTTATAGCACACTTTTCATTTTTTGTCCAGACTTTGAACACTAGATTTGTTCAGTTTTGGTGGTTTTTGTTGGGAATATTGTATTTTTAACAACAAAAGTATTGACAAGTCGTAATCATCAGGCCATATGAAACGCCTTCGCAGCGGGGGAGTTACCGTTGGGCGTGGTTATTTCACGAGCGCTGGTGCTGTTAGCGGTGGTTGGTCATCTCAATCTGATCCTGCCAACATTAGCACTGCATACACTCTCAGTATTTACGAGCATAGTCTTACATCGTCCAATGAAACTAATCGCTATAACGCCTTCCCCCTCCGTTGCTCGAGCATAGACAGTAATAATAGGCATAAGCAAAAATAGCAGCGCTCCGCAGCGGGTGGAATAATATTAATAAGGCTTCTATGAACTCTGCAGGCGCCAATAGTTATTTATGGTCGAGTACTGGCACAGATTTAATTGGTGCGTACTTTATTCGTTCTGATCAATCAAGAGTTACACTAGCAGATTCGAACTTTCGTCATCTCGCCTTCCCCCTCCGCTGCCTAGCTAGACAGTAATAATATATACAGCATAGAAAGGCACAAGGTTACAAAATTATTGGCCGTTGGTCAGTTTCTGCATGAGGGAGCAGGATCAGCCTAGACGTCCGCGAATTGCGAATTATAGAGCTCAGCATAGAAGCCATTTTGTGCCAGAAGTTGATCGTGAGTACCCTGCTCAACGATATTTCCCTCTTTCATGACCAGAATCAAATCGGAATCGCGAATGGTAGAGAGGCGGTGCGCAATCACGAAAGAAGTGCGCCCACGGGTCAATTTAGTAAAGGCATCTTGAATCAGTTGCTCAGTCCGCGTATCGACGTTTGAAGTTGCTTCGTCTAGAATCATCATAGGTGGATTCGCCACCATCGCGCGCGCGATGGTTAAAAGCTGCTTCTCTCCAGCGGAGATATTGTCAGAATCTTCAGAAATATGAGTTTGATAACCGTGTGGTAATGATTCAATAAAATGATGAATATGGCTGGCTTCAGTAGCCGATAGGACATCATCGTGCGTTGCGCCAGCACGCCCATAGCGCAAATTCTCCTCGATCGTACCGGAGAATAGCCAGGTATCCTGCAGTACCATACCGAACTTTTGCCGGACGTCAGCGCGCTTCATCTCGCGAGTCGGCACGCCATCGATCGTAATATAACCCGAATCGGGATCATAGAAGCGCATCAGCAGATTAATAATCGTGGTCTTGCCGGCTCCAGTCGGGCCAACAATTGCAACCTGCATACCTGGTTTAATTTTAACTGAAAAGTCGCGAATAATAGGTTGGTCGGGACGATAAGAAAAATTCACATCATGGAATTCAACTGCGCCTTCGACTTCAGCAACTTGGTGCGCCGGATCGGGATCAGGCGATTCTTCCGTCTCTTCTAGGAATTCGTAAATTCGCTCGGCCGCCGCTAGTGAAAGCTGAATATTAGACGCAATTTGCGAAACTTCGGTAATCGGACGATTGAACTGACTAACGTACTGAATAAAGGCCTGTACGCTACCAATCAGCAACACGCCGTCGATCGCCATTTTGCCGCCTACTACGCAAATCGCCACATAGGCAAAATTAGTAAACACATTCGTGATCGGAAAGGCTAGAGCGGAGTAGAACTGCGCCCTCCAAGAAACGTCATAGAGATGATTATTGGTGGTTGCGAACTTTTGCAAAGCCGTTTCTTCGTACGAATTAGCCTTAATGATAGATTGTCCAGCATAATCCTCCTCGATTATATTGTTGAGGTGCCCTAAGGTAGTTTGCTGCGAGCGGAAAAAGTTTTGGGCTCTTTTGGCTACCAAGCTCACGAAAATCGCCGAAAGCGGCACTGAAACCAGGGCGATCAGGGACAAACTCGGCGAAATCGTCAGCATCATGATTAGAATCCCCACGATCATGGTAATACTGGTAATAATTTGCGACAAAACATTTGCCAGGGTATTTGCAACGGTGCTAACATCATTACTCATATGCGACAAGGTATCACCGAATTGATGCTGGTCAAAATAAGCAATCGGCAGCTTAGCGATTTTTTCGATGACTTGCGAGCGCATTTTACGCGCATAGTGAGCGGACACCACCGAGAGAATCACGCCCTGGATATAATTCAGAACTGCCGAGCCTAAGTAAAGCCCGATTAACAAAACTGCCAAGCTACCCAGCTTACCCCAGTCAATCGCCTGACTGAGCTGTTCCGGCGTGGGCTGGCCGCCAGTCGCAACATAAGCCGCTTGATAATCCTCGACTGCCGTATTGGTCATCTGTCCCAGAATTTTCGGACCAAAAATCGAGAGCACTGTCGCCCCTGCCGCCAGAATAATCGCAATCAAAATTGGCATCACCCAAGGCTTAAGCGAGGCCAAAGTATGCTTCAGCGCTACGCCAAAGTGCTTTGGCTTGGCTACTTGAATCGGTCTAGGCATGGTCTACCTCCTGGTTAGCTGCTTTTTGCTGGCAAAATTGATTAGCTTCCTCCAGCTCGCTAGCAAATTCCTGCTCCGAAAGTTGCGAGCGAGCAATTTCGCGATAAATCTTGCTTTTCTTCAGTAACTCGTAATGACCACCTTTCCCCACTACTTTCCCGCGGTCAAGCACCACAATTTGCTCTGCATCTTTAATCGTGCTAATGCGTTGAGCGACGATCAAGGTAACGGCATTTTGAGTAATCGGTTTAAGGGCGGCTCTCAGTCGCGCATCGGTTTTCATATCGAGCGCCGAGAACGAATCGTCAAAAATATAAATATCTGGATCTTTAGCGATTGCGCGCGCAATTGAGAGCCGCTGGCGCTGGCCGCCAGAGACGTTGGTCCCGCCCTGCGCAATGTGCGTATCGTATTTTTTGTCCAATTTTTCGATAAATTCCTCCGACTGCGAGACTCTGGCGGCCAGCTTGATGCGCGCATCATCCGCCTCAGGTGCCCCGAAGGTGATGTTACTTTTCACCGTACCTCTAAATAGCACGCCCCGTTGCGGAACGTATCCCATGCGCCGCATCAAGTCGCGCTGAGCATAATCTTTGATATTGATACCATTAATCTTAATTTCGCCGCTCGAGGCTTCGTAAAACCTTGGCACCAAATTAATCAAGGTGGATTTCCCTGATCCAGTCGAGCCAATGAAGGCCGTCGTTTCGCCAGCCTTAGCTACGAAGGAAACGTCCTGCAGAATCTTCTCTTCTGCTCCTGTGTAGGAAAAATCAACATGCGAGAATTCGAGCGACGGACGCAACTCCGGCTTGCCATTTGTTTCCGGTTTCCAGGTGATTTTCGGGTGCGTCTCCAGCACTTCGTTGACACGTTTGGCTGAAACGCTGGCCCTCGGCAGGATAATGAAAAGCATAGTCATAAAGAGGAAAGACATCACCACCTGAATCGCGTACTGCATGAAGGCCGTCATATTGCCAAGATAAGCAAAATCTGTCGTAATCAGCGAAATCCCAATCCAAATGCAGAGCAAAGTAGTGCCATTGAAAACTAGGCTCACCAGCGGATTTTCCAGCGACAGAATCGCGTCAATCACTACATTTAACTTCGAAAACTCGGTGTTGGTCCGCTCAAATTTTTGCTTAGCGTGCCCCTCATTATTAAAAGCCCGGATCACCCGTAAACCAGTTAGGTTCTCGCGCGTGAGCAACGTAATCCGGTCGGCCAACTTTTGCACTACCTTAAACTTCGGCATAACAATCGACATAATCAGAATCGTTAACCCTAAAATAATCGCTACTGCCAGCGCAATAATCCAAGTCATATCCGGCGCCGTAGCAATCGCCTGCCCGATCGCCAAGAGACACGTCATCGGCGCCCGTATTGCCATCGATAAACACATAACCACGGCCTGTTGGACCTGCGCAATGTCGTTAGTCGTACGCGTAATCAGAGAAGCGGTCGAGAATTTATCAATATCGGAAATGCTAAAGCTCAGCACTTGCTGGAAAAAGTCCGCCCGCACATCGCGCGCAAAAGCGGTCCCGATCCGGGCAGAAAGAAAATTGCTCAAAAACGCGCAGACAGAAGTCAGAATCGCAAAGCCAACCATGCCCACTCCGGTCCGCCAGATATAGTCCAAATCGTTTTTCATAATCCCGTCATTAATAATGCCGGCCATCATTGACGGCAATTGCAGCGAAGCCCACACCTGCATAGCCACTACTACAAACAGCACCATAACCTGCAAAAAATAGGGCTTCAGATATTTAAACATTTTTAGCATTTTCTCATCATAACCCGTTTTTTTATTGCGGTCAAGGGTACTACAGGCACAAAAAAGGCGAATTTTAGGTTATTTTTAGGTTTCTGACCTTAATTTTAGCTTAAAATTTCGTATTTTATAACGATTTTAGGGCGATGTGAGGCTAAAAATCAATATTTTGACGTTTTTCTATTGCTTTTTTAAGTGAAGTGTGCTATAATGGAGGCATGGGCTCTGTTTTTCGGCTTTTAATTATATAGTCAGGAAATTGAGCCATTATTGCTCTTTAGTGTTCCTTAAAAAGAGAGGGGGATAAAAAATGATTGAACAGAGGGAGCTAACCGAAAAGGTCGCGGAGTTGACCAAGTACGTGGAGGAACTGGAGAAGGCGCTGGAAGGTCGTAAGCGGCAGGTCCAGGCGGCACGCAAGCAAATTGCGCACGATCGAGCATTTAAGGATAAGATTCATCTTTTGGTGATTTTATCCATCATCCTGAGCGTTAGCTTGATCACGGCGAATCTTTCGGCACTGAAAATTTGGAAGGCCGGTCAAATACCGGTCGACGGAGGGATCCTGATTTTTCCAGTCACCTATGTCGTCGGTGATCTGCTGGTGGAGTTTTTCGGGCAAAAAGTGTCCGATTTCGTGGCCGGTCTGATCGCCTTTCTGGGCGTAATGATGTGTGGCGTCTTAAAAGTCGTAGATTATCTGTTGCCGGATTTTCCGGGGGCGGACAATAGCGCTTTTTTGGTCGTGGAGTCAGCCATGGGGCAGATTTTCCTCGCCAGCATGATCAGTTTTTTCGTCGGACAAATCGTAAATAATTACGTATTCGAACTGTTGCGGCGCAAATATGCTGACGAGAGGGATTTTTTGATCCGAGCCTTAATTTCATCGGCTCCAGCGCACTTTGTTGATGCGCTAATTTTCGAAATTGCCGCGTTTTTCGGGAAATTGAGCGCAGAGGACTTCGTTAAGCAAATATTATTTGCGCTTATCGCTGGATTAGTTCTGGAGGGGATTTTCGCGCCGCTAACGCGTTTTTTAGCTTTGCGCTTAGGAGGCAAGCCAAAAGGCTCGATAGAGGGAACAAAAAAGCGTGGCTCTTGGTTCGGTGGTTGGAAAAAGACTAAGAAGTCGCGGTCAAAGTAGCACGGTTTAATCATTTCGTGGAATACATCATGTATTCCAGCTTAACCCTCCATTTGGAGGGTTATTTTCTTGGACTCTCGTTCGCAGCGGGGAAATCCATGCAATATGGGGTAAAATAGCGTTTACTGCAGAGCGAGGCTATTTATGGTCATCTACGTCTGCAGAGACTCTTGCCTTTTACTTTGGGGTTTACAACGATTATGTTAGTTCATCAAACGGTAATGATAGTCGCTGGATCGGCTTCCCCCTCCGCTGCCTAGCTAGACAGTAATAATAACGTTCGCAGTGGGGTTACCGCCATCAGTATCGGTTGTTTAAGAGGCTCTAGCATCTACGGTTACGAATGGTCGTCACGGAGTAATTCTTCCGGTGTTCGTTATGCATACAACCTATATTTCAATGCATCTGACGTCTTTTCATCCAGCAGCGACAATCGCTGGATCGGTCTCCCCCTCCGCTGCTCGAGCATAGACAGTAATAATGTATAATAAAACCATAAATAAAATTCCATCAGTAAGCCCCAAAGACCTGAGCCTTAGGTCTATACGAACAATCCTAAATCGATTAAAACAAAAGTACTTAGTAATTAGGCCAGGAGAACGGATCTAATGATTATTTGTAATTATGGTTAAATGTCTATCATTCATGTTTGATAGAATTTTTGTAAAAACTCATCTTGATACTGCGCGAAACTACCTTCGAGTATGGCTTGGCGGATTTCCTCGGTTAAGCGAATGATAAAGCGAAGATTATGCAGTGAAGCGAGACGATAATATTTTTGCTTTTGCTCCGAATTACCCGAACGCCAGAGCGCGCGCAGCCCACCTCGCGTCCAGCCCTCGCGACAAGTCGGGCAATCACAGTTTTGGTCTAATGTTTTACCAGAATCCGCAAATTTTCGCAAGTTGAACGTTCCCTCCCGAGTATAAATCTTGCCATGGCGCGCCTCGCGAGTCGGAGCGACACAGTCAAAAGTATCCGCGCCCATCTCGGCACCGATCAAGATATCATCGGGATGCGAAAGCCCAAGCAAGTGCCGCGGTTTTTCGGCCGGCAGTTCCTCGTTACACCAACGCAAAATTTCGCCCAAATTCTCCTTCAGAAAAGCACCGCCCAGCCCAAAACCGTCGAAGCCTACCCCGCCGATCTGCATTTTAGCTAAATTCTGTGCCGTCCGTCGGCGCAAGTCTTCCCAGCGTCCGCCTTGCAAAACAGCATAAAGATTTTGCCGATAACCAAGCTCGTCACGATGTCTGATGTGCTCGCGTAAGCTCCGCTCCGCCCAACGCTCAGTGCGTTCCATAGCCTCAATATTGTATCTATAGGTGTCGGCGAGCGAAGTTAGCTCGTCGAAAGCCATGTGAATATCGGCTCCGATCTGGCATTGAATCCGCATTGACTCTTCCGGCCCGATAAAATCCGGCTGCCCATCAAATGGATCAGTGAAATCAACCCCCGCCTCGCTTACCTGCGCCAGCCGTTCCTTATGCGCAGTGTTCACTACCCCGCGCTCCTTCTCCATAGAGACTACTTTTCCCAGGCCTGAGCCCAGCGACATGACCTGAAAACCGCCTGAATCGGTGATGGTGGGACCGCCCCAAGGGTTAGCCAGTAGGCCGTCTGGACGCAAAATCGGCGGTTTTTCGGACATTTTGGTGTCATTTCTGGAAGCATCTTGCACCGTGGGCTCACCAGAGCCGTTCTGAGGCCTATCTGCCCCCGTAGCGGGCTGGTACGGCTCCCAACGGCTGAGACCACCAGAATCAGCGATTTGGGCAGACTGACGCCGCAAATGATAGCCATTAGAGAGCATGGCTTGCGCACCAATTTCATGCAAATCTTGCGCCGACAAAAAGCGCACATAACCCCTGGTTCCTACTGCCATAAAGGCCGGTGTCTTGATCTCGCCGTGCGCAGTTTTGATCACGCCAGCGCGCCCTAGACCGCCCACTATCTCTTTTTCAACTCGAAACTCCATCTTATCCTACAATTATAACTCTTTTGATACCAATGTCAAATTATGCCCCTCTTGTCGACTGATCTTTTTTTTGATATAATTGAGAACAAGAAAAGGAGGAATATGAGCAGGACAAGCAGGACGATTGATGTCGACACAAGGACTTTTGTGCGTTTTTGGCTGGTAATCCTGGGATTCGGCTTGGCTGGTCTTTTTATCTGGAGAGCTTGGAGTGGATTACTGATCGTGGGGATCGCGCTTTTTCTGACGATTGCGATTCGCCCCTTAGCTAAGCGGATTGATCGTTTGACGCACAAGGAGCACGCTACTTCTTCCTCGATTTTAGCCTACGTATTAGTGATTGGGGCATTAAGTTTTATCGTGGCGATCGTCGGACCGGTCGTGATTGAACAAACGGTACAATTCGCGCGACAGTTACCGGGAATGTTCGATCGTAACGTTGTAGGCTGGGATAGTATTAATGACTTCGGGCGTACTCTGGGCGTCGACGATCTGCAGGAACAGCTTATTGCTACAGTGCGAAACTTTTCGAGCGGATTCGTCGCAAATTTGGGCGGCGTTTTAATGGTAAGCGTTGGTGCAGCGGCACAAATTATTACCAATATTATTTTAATCATCGTTTTAACGCTCTTTTTCTCGATCGAAGGCCCTAGCATCGTGGCTTCGTTTTGGAGGCTTTTGTCCGATAAATATAAGGGTAAAACCGTAAAAGCTTATCAACGTTTGGTCGGTCGCATGGTTGACGTGGTTTCCACCTATGTTTCACACCAAGTGATGGTTGCGGTGCTGGATGGATGCGTAGTAGTAATCGCCGTGTTGATGCTGTCGCTGATTTTCGGAATCTCTGGCGAGTTAGCTCTGCCAATGGGCCTGATCGCCATGGTTTTCTATCTCATTCCTATGTTTGGCCCGGTAATTAGTTGTATTTTGATCCCCTTAATTCTCATGTTTACTTCCCTGCCGGCCGCGATTACATTTCTGATTTTCTATATCATTTATGAACAAGTTGAGAATAATGTAATTGCACCAAAAGTGCAGGGTGGCGCGCTCAATTTGCCAGCGACGATTATTTTAGTATCGATTATCATCGGTATGAATGTCTTCGGCTTAATCGGGGCAATCGTAGCGATTCCGATCGTCGGCTGCCTCAAGGTCCTGTTAGAAGAATTGCCAAATCTGCGCGAACGTGACGATAATGCACCTAGAGCTGGGGTAAAAAAATAATATTATATTTTTCATACGAATAGGTTTATTCCCAAACTGAATTTATACTTATTACTGTCTACACTCGAGCAGCGGGCTAATCCTGACGAGAGCGGAGGAGATGCTAGGCACTAACGAGCAACGGACTTAGGCTGTACCACACAGTACGACAAAGGAGTAGTCGCAGTTAGTAACAACGCATCCACCCGTTCTCGTCAGGATCGCAGGTGGAAAGCGTTCCAGCGATTGTTACCGCCGGATGAGTTGACGTCAGATACATAGAAGCCGAGACTATATGCATAACGAAGATCAGAAGAATTAGCTCGGGACGACCATCCGTAACCGTCGATGCCAGAGAGTCTCAAACGACCGCTGCTGATATATACGAATCCGCTGCGAAACGTCGTAATTCTTATCCTGCTCAAAATATCCACAGCACAAAATATTCTCGTAAAGGCGGAAATATTTTGTGCTGGCTGGGTCGGCAGGAAAGTCAATCCGCGCCGTCGTTGCTTCGCAACCGGGCGGATAACGAACCTAAAACCTTCTAATCGCTGTACCGTCAGAAGAATAAACACCCCTACAGAGGTAGAGGTGTTTATTCTTGGCTGGGTCGGCAGGATTCGAACCTGCGAATGCTGGGACCAAAACCCAGTGCCTTACCACTTGGCGACGACCCATCCTAACGGTAATTATAACACAGTTCGGCCGCCTTGAGAATCATTGATTTTTGTATGTTTTATTATATCCTTTCGATCATCATGAAAGAGTAAAATCGCTCTATTACATCATACTGATGGTTTTTAGCCCAAAAATAAGCAAAAACTAGGCTATTTTATGAAATTTTTTGCAATTTTTCGCTTCTTTTATAATGAAAACTGTGTTTTTTGGCTATTTTTGGATATTAGTATTGACTTTTTTAATAATGTGTGCTACAATGGAATCATGGGGGGATATTTTACCCCGAAGTTCAACCTGGGAGGTATGTTTTTATGAAGAATTTCAGTAAAAATTTGGAAGGAGCGACTTCGGAAGCGCGTACAGAAAGTACCACCGATATCTGCAATCAGGTACGTCAGTATGTGTACGATATTCCGTATAGCAAACTCGAACAGCACTTCGAACCGATTACTAGAACTAGCGATTTTATAATTGCCGTTTCTGGTTCGGACGTTGGAGATGCTTGTGCGAGGTTGGGAGGTCGTTTTCGAGAAGCGGGTGTGCCGGAGTGTTTTTGTGAGTATGATAGCTTGGTCTATCAATTAGCCCTACTCATCAATGAACGCTGCCGCGGTCTTCACTGCCGCCGTCACCTTTAGCTTTGACCGGAAGAACTCCATTTCTGAAAATCTGAAATCCGAAAAGTCACAGAAATACAAACCCAGGACCAAGAGGTCTAGGCGAACACTGCGTTCGCCAACCTATAAACCAGAAAAAACCAAAACGCGCTTTTTAGCCCCGACTGAGTCGGGGCTACGCATTTTTAAGGCATAAAAACCTTTTGTGTACTATCAGTCCCTTTTGTTGGCAAAATAAAAGGGACTTTGTGGTGAGTTGAAGGCAAAGTCCTGCGAAGATTCATAAAAGGAGGCGAGGCATTTTTGTCTCGAACCAGGTTTATGTTTTGAGAATTTCGACTTTTTTGCATCACCGGCATGTCGATTATATGACTTTTAAGCATAGCGGCGGCTATTTGCAGGAAAAATCTTTACGTTCTGGAAAGTCTTATGCTAAAATAAGAAATATGAATGAGTTGAGGTTCGATGCGTCGGTTCCGGACGCACAAAATAAGCGGAAACAAACACCGGTTCCTCTGGAGCAAACATCAAAAAACATTACGGATTTGGGCGTGAACTCGCAAGTTATTGAGGCTAATTCAACACAAGCGAGTGGTTTTTCGGACTCTAGCCAGGGTCAACCAGAACCAGACCACAAAGCAATAACAGCAGTATCGGCTCCTTCCGTAGTTACAGAAGGAGCCGACTCGGCGCCGAGTCGAAAAGCGGCCGAGCAGCCGACTGATGCTACAATGGCGCTAAAACCGCCAGCAGCACCCGCACCTTATGCGGAATCGGATAGTGCGGTGGCGACGCAGGAAGCTGGTGTGACCAACGCACAGAATGGTTCTACTGCGCAAAACATTTCAAGGTCAGCAGAGCAGGCTCCAGTTTTTCATTCTAAAGAAATCGGTACTAAGACAGTTAAAAAAGAGGATCCGTTCAAGAAGCAAAACCAAGATCGAGCCCAACGGAAAAAACTCCAGGTCAAACAACTAAAGATCGCCTTACCAATCGTGGCGGTAGTCGTGGCAGGGGTGGTCGCTCTGACGGTGTTTTTAATAGTGAAGAACGTTAGCCAAAGCGACCAGCTGGATAATGGCGGGGAGCAAACTGCCAACTCGCCCGAAGAGGCGGCAATAACGAATCATGTTGAAGCAGCACAAAATCTCTACGAGCAATCTGACCCCGACTCAGATACTATTGCCAATTATTTTGAAGAACAATCATCTCAGGATCAGCCAGTAATTGGGCGTAACAACCTATACATAGCCGAGATGACCGCTTATGCAGATAATGAATATTATAATCTTGCGCTTGAAGCAGCGGATCAGGTTGATACAAGGTATTTGACCAATTATCAATATGTTCTACTCTATGGCACTTTGGCGGATATTTATTATCAACGCGGAGATCAGGCGAAAGGAGATTATTATATTGGTCTCTTAGAGGAGAAGGGGCTAGTTTCAAAAGATGAAGAGTTAAACACATCTGGCGAAGTTGATTATCAGACAGTGCAGGATGAAATTGATAGAGTTGAAGCCGAAAAAGAACAGGAGGAAGAATAAAATGCTAAAGTTTAGTAATCGTTTAAAAATTTTAGTCACTGTGACGGCGTGCATATTTGCCGCGTTAACGACTTCTGCGAATACATCTGCCTACATCACCGATCCGTCAAAAATTTGGTCTGACCGGCCGGAGTGGAAATCTTGCGTTAGTAAACTTGTCGGAACACAATCCACTTCAATCGGTGCGGTCGTCATTGCCTGCGACTCTTGTACAAAGCAAAACGGAACCACCAACTACGGTGCTAGCTGGATCGGCACGCCTACTTCTTCGGTTACCGTAGCCAACGAGGATGACATTAAAAATGGCTATGTCACGGCATATTTGTTTGGAACAGCGTATTCTTGCGCTAGAACTTGGGGCAAAGATAATCAGATTATGGCCTACAACCTCTGGATCGGTGATGGGGCCGGTGCCAATAGTGTTCATAGCCCGGTAGCCGATTATATCGAAGGTGTACCTAGCCAAATGAGACGAGGCATCCAAGGTGGCCCCAGGACTTGGGCGAAGCCATTAAGAAAGAAAAAGATCAAAATCAATATCAAGAAGTTTGAAGAAGGTGCAGATTGTACGACCAATGCTAAAGGCACCGTAAAAACCTGTAAGAGGACCGTATCGATTAACCGTTGTTTTGATAAGCTGCTTAGCTATGCCGGGAATGGCATAAATAGCTGTGGTGGACAGGATTCCACTATCACGCTTAAGATACCGATTATACCGACACCAGAGGATGAAGTACCACGCGAGGGCGATTTCAGCGCTACAACCACCATCCATATTCCCGCAAATGGCAGTGACGTCCTGGAATACACCAAAGAATCTGGCGTCAACGGCGATGCGACTGTTGCATTTAGTACAAAAAGTAGCAGCGTAACCGTTGAGTTCTGGCATAATGTCTATTATGATTCAAAGCTATATACGCCACAATCCGGCAAGCGCCCTGGGCGCGACGTTGACAATACACTCGATAAGATTTGCGCCAAACTAACAGCCGTCAAGCAGACCAAGTTATATCGTCCTAGCTCGAGTGGGTGGACCACCGCGGATCTTTCTACCAAAGAAGACTTCTGCACTGGTGGGAACGGACAAAATAACGGTCTAAGATATCAGCCCGATGGCTCCACGCGTGATGTGAAACTTCGGCCTGGCGAGACAAAGATTGTCTGTCAAAGATTAAAAGTTCGAGATTCTAAGTGGAAAGTAAAGGAGACGGTTAGCTACGACTGGACCGACCCGGCTTCTTGGGTATCTCCATACCCTTGCAGTCCCTATGAGTGTAATTGTACCGGTGAGGGAGACTCGAGGACATGCGGAACTTGCTATAGCACATGTGGAGGATATTATAGCAAGACCCGGGAAGAGCGCAAGACTTGGGATGCCACACTTGAAAGCCATGACGGACCCAATACTAGTGCTTGTGCAATGATTACGCGACCGGCAGAGCCAGATCCTGATCCAGACCCCGATCCAGATCCAGACGACCCGGACGACCCGGACGGAGTCAGCATGGACGCGGTAATCGACGGCAGAAACGGAACTCCTACGCTCTATGTTGGAGAAAACGCGGAGGCTATTTGGTCTATCCATGCACCAAACTACCCCACCCATCGCCTCGAAGAATATCAAGATGTACTCTACCATGTACCTAGCGGACAAGTATACGACAAGAGCATCGTGAGCGGAGTCAACAATTTAAAAGTTGGACCTTGCAGTGTAGGTTCGAGGTCGACATTGGGGTGGGGGTGCGCCAGTAAGCACGGCCAGGCAGGATTAGCGACGTCGGATAGGCTCGGAGTGACTTGGGAGGCTTTTGACGAAGATAAAGATAGCCTTAGCTTGATCGTGCCGGATAAACTTGGTGATAAATACTGTGCTTCCGGCGGAGTACGCTATCAGTATTGGCGGGGGGTTGCCAACTCGCGTGAATACAATAAACTGGGTAGTTTTACTTGGGAATTGTTACCGGGTCTTGATTACTGGAACATCATGCCGTCGTCCTGTAAGACTCTAAGCAAGAAACCCTCTACCAACATCTGGAATGGGAGCTTGTACACGAGCAGGAATATTAGCACTTTCACTTCCGACCGCTTTACCAATGCTTCGGAGTGGTTCAAAAACTTCTCGTCAACCGATGAGCGAAAACTTTATGGTTCTTGGTCAGAGCATATCGCCGCGGTCGGTGGCACAACCAAAAATTTTGCTTCGGGTTCGTCGCTAGCGATCGGCTCTAAGTTTAACACTAGCAGCAACTTCTGGGAGAATTCGACTCTCACGATTGCAAACAATAACTCCGAGAGCTTAGGTAACTCCGGGATTGGAGTGTCAACCGCAATCGAACAGCTGAAAGACCGAATGCTGGGTGACGATAAGCCAGTGGAAGAAATTAGCTCTATTGGTGGCATTAGCGTTAGCGGCACAAAGGTTTATCACGCGAGTAGTGACTTAGAAATTACTGGCGATATCGAAAACAATGGCACATATGATAGTATTAGCGCTATCCCGCAAGTCCTGATTTTCGCGGACAATAATGTCAAAATTTCTAAGAACGTGAAGCGCATTGACGCCTGGCTAATTGTGGGTGGAACGATCGACACCTGCCACGACTTTGTGAACGGTAAGGACGACACCGAAACCGGAACGAGTGCCGACGGAACCAATGGCGGGTGCAATCAACAGCTCATCTTCAACGGACCGGTGGTGGCAAATGGGATCAAGCTAAACCGTAGCTACGGATCTGAGGCTAACGGCGCTATTAGCGGTAGCTTCAAAGGAGCCGCTAATAGCCGCACTCAACCAGCCGAAGTGTTTAACTATCGCGCTGATGCTTACCTTTGGGCTTATGCTCAGTCCGGCAAATACGGCACCACACTGAACGAAGTCTATACGTCTGAGTTGGCGCCGAGGTATTAAAGGAGTCAAACATCGTCTTATTAAGGCTCTCGAAATCGAGAGCCTTAATTTTCGCAGCGGGCTCGTCTATATCAATGGCGGTCGTTTGGGGTACTCTGGCATCTACGGTTACGGATGGTCGTCCCGGGTTGGTTCTTCTGATATTAATAGTGCATACTACCTCAACTTCGGTGTGTCTGCCGTCCACCCGTCCAACAACGACAGTCGCCGGAACGGCTTCCCCCTCCGCTGCTCGAGCATAGACAGTAATAATACAAGGTAAAAGCTTTTGTTTTTTATCGTTATCCCTCTATTATTTTTCAAGGCAAGGCAACCATTCCCGAGCCCATTGCACGGAAACGGTTATGATCTAATGTTTAATATTACGAAACACTTATAGCTCTACATATATTAATTACCGCCTAGCTATACATGACGCTTCTTCTTGCGTACAGTCTCGATCAGCTTGGTAATTTGGTACTTGGCCGGTTCTAGCACTAAATCATGCGCTGGCGTATACTTCAGTTCATCCACGCCAAAACCCCGCTTAAAACATGACACACCATAAAAACGATGTTTTGTCTCGTCTTCACCGACAATTCCCCAAAAATTATAACGCTTAATTCCCCGCTTGCGTGCATCGCGCATCGCCTCGAGGTGCAAAAGCGGCGCTCCCGAGAGCTTAGTGCCGAGCTCCGACGACACTCCGTAATGATACGAAGCCTCGTTACCATAAAAAATCATAAAATTCTGCGCCAAAGTTTTACCCTGATACTTCGCGGAATAGAGCACCGCTTCGCCATTTTTGGCAAAAGCCGCAAACTGCTTGGTGAAAAAATCCTCCGAAAAAGCCACGAACTTCTGCCGCCCCGCCGTTTCGAGCTGAATTTGATAAAATTCGTGAATGTCGGCCGGATCAGTCGACTTTTCCACCGTGATCTCATTTTTCGCTGCCTTGCGCAAGGCTCGACGCAAACGCTGCCGCATTCCTTTCATAATTTCGTCTTCATCCTTATTAAGATCCAGCACCCCCGCAAACTCCACCGAAAGATACATGGGCGCCGGCACCAATCCTAGTTCTCGCATCAACTGCATTGAGTCATCCGAGTGTTTTAACTGCGGACGCACCCGTACAAAGACACAATGATGCCGCTTCCCTTGTGTTTTCATATCCTGAAAAATGCGATCGACCGCCGCCTGATCATGCCAATCCAAAATCGGCCCGCCAGCAATCGCCAAATGTCGCCCGCGTTTAGCCGCCTCTACTACGCCAGCGTAAGCGCCTCGGATGACGCCTTGCTCATCAACCAAGATGCGCCGCACAATTTCGTTACCACGACTACGGTAAAATTCATAAAAATCCCACGACTGCAAAAAGTTCGCCTCCGGATGGCTAGTTACAAAATCATCCCACGCTGTCCGGTCCTCCGCATCTACAATCTTCATCTCCGTTCTCTTCATTTCACTCCTCTACTTCGCCCCGATTTTCAGAAACCTAAACTCCATATATAAGCTCATTATATCATAAATATGGCTTAGCACAGTCAAACCGTCAATAAATGGCTTTTTCTACGAATCATTGTAGAAACATGCTACTTGTTAGCTAGAAATGACCAACGGTCAGTAATTTTACCTCTGGCTTTAATGCAAAAATGACCAACAGTCAGTAATTGATCCTGCAGTCTCAATAATAGCATTATAGAAAGCGCTGATGGACAGTATAATATTACCGAAGCGCCCCTTTATTTCGTTCGCAGCGGGGTCGTCTTTATCAATATCGGTCGTTTGAGGTCTTCTGGTACCGTTGGTTGCGGATGGTCGTCACGGATCCAACTTTCTAGCACGGAAAGAGCATATAACCTCAGTTTCAATGCGTCGGCCGTCGCCTTGTCTGATCGTAGCGATCGCTTCTACGGCTTCCCCCTCCGCTGCTCGAATATGAACAGTAATCAGCAAAGACGTAATTAAAAAGAAAAGTTCGCAGCGGAAGTGTAGGCACAAATAACGAAAACATTTTTAATATTAGAGCATCAACAAAGTCATCTAAATGTCACTTGAATTTTGTAAGCTAGGGAGGTAAACGGAAAAGTTGTTAAACGAAAGGAAATAATGGCGATTCTAGAAGTAGAAAATTTGAGCAAAACTTATGGTAAAGGTGAAAACATGGTGCGGGCGGTCGACGACGTTAGCTTTGCGATCGAGGAGGGGGAGTTTGTCGCAATTGTCGGAGCTAGCGGCTCCGGCAAGTCGACACTCCTCCACCTCCTCGGTGGAGTCGACCGCCCGACCGACGGCGTCGTACGGATCGAAAACAAGAATATTTATCAACTATCCGACGATGCGTTGGCAATTTTTCGGCGCCGCCAGATCGGAATCATCTACCAATTTTACAACCTGATTCCGATCTTAAATGTAGTGGAAAATATCACTTTGCCTTGCGATCTTGATAATAAGAAAGTGAGCAATGCAAGACTAAATGAACTAATCAAAACTTTGGGTTTAGAAGAACGCATCGATCATTTGCCAAATCAGCTTTCTGGAGGTCAGCAGCAACGCGTTTCGATCGGGCGAGCCTTGATTAACGATCCAGCTTTGATTCTGGCGGATGAGCCAACCGGAAATCTGGATTCGAAAGCTGGGGATGAAATTGTTTCCCTGCTCAAACTGTCGAATAAAAAATACCATCAAACCATCGTTGTGATTACGCACGATTTAGAAATCGCGGCGCAGGCGGACCGCGTATTAACTTTCGAAGATGGACGAGTGACCAAAGATGAGAGAATGTAATATGGCAGCATACCAAAAATTGGCCGATCTATTCTGTCGACTTTATCAAAAATCAAAATTACGCCATGGTAAAAAATATTTATACAATTATGCATATATTGACAGAAAGGAGGAAAAGTGCGAATTCTAGAAAAGTTAACACTCGAAAATTTGCGAAAAAATAAGCGGCGCTCGCTGGTCACGATCGTGGGCGTTATGCTTTCGTCGGCTCTGATCCTAGCCGTAGCGGGCATGGCGACTAGCTTCCAGGCTATGATGGTTAATTTTACAAAAGCGAAATCGGGCGATTATCATGATATGTACCAGGAAGTGCCAGTTGCCCAAATTCCACTAATCGAACAAAATCAACATATCGAGAATTACTATTTCAGCACGCCGCTAACAAAACAGGATTTGGGTGCCGATGCCTGGGAATATTATCAACAATATCCGCATGATATATATAACCTGGAGAATTATCAACCATTCAGCCAATTGCCCGAGCAAACCGAAAAGAATGCGCGTTATAATGTCTTTGTGCGCTACGATCAGGCTAAAAACGCCACCGAAACGCGCGATCAGCTGCTGGCGACCTTGATGCAAGACACCGGCGAGGATATTAACGTGCGGGTCAATGACCGTTTAATGCAGTACGAGGGCGCTATGGGCGAAACCGAGCTGGCGGTGCTCTATAGTATGGCCGCGATCGTGATTGGAATTATCGTGGTCACTAGTATTTTTGCCATCCGGAATAGTTTTAGCATTTCCGCGAATGAGCGCATGCGGCAATTTGGCATGCTGGCCAGTATCGGCGCCACTCCACGCCAAATTCGCCATAGCGTGCTTTTCGAAGGGCTGGTGGTCGGGCTGATTGGTATTCCGATGGGGTTGGTTTGCGGAGTTTTGGCGGTGGTGATCCTAGTGGCAGTGGTGAACGCCTTACTCGATGGCATGATTGTGGCGCCAGTAGTCTTCTCGGTACCGTTTTGGATTTTTCCGATAACGCTGACGCTCAGTTTCGTGACCATTCTGCTTTCCTGCCTCATGCCGGCAATCCGAGCCGGGCGCATGTCGCCAATTACGGCCATCCGCGGTAACAAGGAAGTCAAAATCAAAGCCAAAAAGCTCAAAACTTCCCCTTTGACCAAGAAAGTTTTTGGCATGGGCGGTGTAATTGCGAGCAAAAACTTGAAGCGCAGTCGCAAAAAGTATCGCACTACCGTGATTTCGATCGTGGTCTCGGTTGCGACTTTTATTGGCCTGTCCGGCTTTATGGGCCTAATGAAGACTACACTTGAGCTGCAATACGCCAATTCTGACATTGATCTATCGATTAATGGCGGTCCGGTCTCGCTCTACGAAGAAGTGATCGAAAAATACCAAATCAAAGACTATGCTTATTATCAAAGCGTAGCTACGGCTAACCCTATCCTTACGCTAAAAGTTAACGCGGAGTATTTTGAAAAATTTGCCAAGGAGCTCGGCATCCACACTAAAGATTATAATAAAGTGGCAATTCTGAACGATCACGAGATGACTGCGGTGGAAGATGGCGGCTATAAGGTTAAACGAGCCACCGACCTGAAAGACGGCGATACTTATGAAGTACAAGTATATGATCAAGAAACGGCAAGTAAAATGTCTAATCAGCTGAACGCACGCGGCCTGGTTTCGATCGTCGACACCGCCCCCACTACATCAGTCAAAATTCCGATCACTAAGGTGACCGACCACATGCCGCTCGGCTTTGAGAGCAGTTATTATGCGGTTTTGCTGATTTCGGAAAATTATGACCGAGATTTACCGGTCTACACCGAGGCCAATAATTTCGTTGCCAAAAATCTCGAAAATACCAGCGAAATCGTCGAATACCTCGAAAATCTAAAGGAGCAAAGCGATCAGTATGACAGTGTGTTTCCGCTCGACGTAAAAGAGACTATGGCTGCAGAACGGCGGTTGTTCCTCCTGATCGGGATTTTCCTCTACGGCTTCATCACGGTCGTGACCTTAATCGGTGTCACCAGCGTCTTCAATACGATTTCGACCAATATCGCCTTGCGAGCCAAAGAATTTGCTATGCTGCGTTCGGTTGGTATGACCAGCAAAGAATTTAATCGCATGGTGCGGCTGGAGAGTCTCATGTACAGCACGAAGGCCCTGATCATTGGCCTGCCGCTCGGCGTATTGCTGGCTTATGGTTTTTATAAGGCGTTGGTCGACGCGATTGATTTCGGGTTCAAGCTGCCTTGGAGTGCTATCGGGATTGCTGTCGTGGCCGTTGGTGTCTTAGTCAGCATCATTATGCATTATTCCGTGAAGCAGGTGTCGAAGCAAAACATTATCGAAACCATCCGCGACGACAATATTTAACAGCAAAAGGTGCAGTCTAGAAAAATCTTACTCCATCTTGGGCGTCAACCATACGGCGCTCAAGATGGGGGATAAAAAACGCCGCACAAAGCGGCGCGTGAAAAAGTTACTAGGGATACAAAAACGCGAGAATTACGATTAAAAGACAGGGCATAATACATAGGTATAAGCACGATGCGCCCAGTTTGTAAAATATCAGGAAAAGTATTATACTATAGATAATGAAAAAACGAATTTTAGTGTTGGAAGATAATCTCTTGACCGCGCGCGGGCTGCAGTATCTATTAGAACAGGCCGGCTACGAAGCGGAGATTGCAACGCGAGCATCAGAAGCGCGAGACTTGCTAGATCGGCAGGCGGAAAGTCACAATTTTGATTTGGCAATTCTAGATGTGGGATTGCCGGACGGCGATGGTTTTCAGCTGGGCGCAGAGTTAAATAGTGGTCATGCCAAAATACCGATGATTTTTTTGACGGCAAAAGACGACGAAACCGATATTGTACGCGGTCTCGAGCTCGGCGCGGAGGACTATATCACGAAACCATTTCGTAATCGCGAGCTATTGGCGCGAGTCAAAGCAATTTTGCGGCGCGCGGAGCAGCATTCGGGCTTTAATAATCAGAGTGATTTTTACGAAATTGGGCCTTTTCGCCTGGATCCGGCGAGTGGCGAAATTTGGCGGCAAAGGTCAGACTCACGAACGACCGATTTCGGCGCAGACTCAGATCAAAAGGCCGGGGTGGAAGAATTTGAGTCATTACATTTGACCGCCTTGGAATCACGCCTGTTTCGGCTCTTGTTGGAGAATCCTGGGCGGGTAGTGACGCGTGAACGCCTGGCTGACGAAATTTGGGATGCTTCCGGCAGTATTGTCAATAGTAATACCATTTCGGTTTATCTGCGGCGAATTCGTCAAAAAATTGGCCTACCAGATCTGATCGAAACTTCGAAAAATCTTGGTTATCGCTTGAAACTACCAGAAAAAGCGCAGAGGAGCCAAAAACATGCTAAGTAGACGACTTGAATCTGCGCGCGAGCCTCATTTTCATAAGGCATTCCAGGTAAGATGCGTCTTACCGACTCGCTTCGAGAGTTTCTATTTGTTAAGTTCAAACAATTTTGGGTTCAAAAGTAAAAGTAGCCAGATTATGGTAAACTCGCGATTAATTTTACTATCAATGTGTTGCGCTGGCGTTCGATTACGGCCGCCACAGGCCAGCTGCTCAGAGTCAGGAGGCCAGTATGTGGCGGCGATTTAAAAAAGTCGCCCTGCCGGTTTTGATCGCCTTGCTGCTAGCGGCGGTATTGTTCGCGGTTGCTGCAACCAAGTTACGCTCCGAATATCAAACTACCAATAATGCAAAGTTAGCGAGCTTAGTCGGCGTTATCCGCGAACAATACCCAGAGTTGGACGAGCTGGAACTGACTGCGGCTTTGCGTGGGCAGGGCGACGACCTGGCCTCGCGTGAGCGAGGCCAGGAGTTTTTTCAGCGTTTTGGCTATCAGGCGGATGAAAATTTTTCGGCCGAAGCCGAACAATTCGCCTTGCGCCTGAGCCAAAACGCCGTCATGATTTTTGCCTTGCTGGCTGGTGGTTTGGGCTGCTACTTTTGGTGGCGCGATCCACATCTGAGTAATGAAATTGAGCAATTGATCCGTTACCTCGATGATCTAAGTAATCGCCTCTACGACTTGCGGCCGCAAGATAATCGCGAGGATGAATTCTCGCGATTTCGCAATGAACTGTATAAAATTACCGTGGTGCTCCAGGAAGCGGCCGCCGAAAATCAGCGTTCGCGCCAAAACCTGGAGGCCGCCTTGGCCGATATTTCGCATCAGCTGCGCACACCTTTAACCTCACTAGCCGTCACTATTAACAATATTTACGGTGATCCCGCTATGCCGGAAAAAACTCGGCAGGATTTTTTGCGTTCCGCCAGCCATCAGGTCGAAAGCATGTCAAATCTAGTCACTACTTTACTCAACTTAGCGAAATTCGATAACAAAACAATCAAAATGCATTCTCAAAAGATGCGCATCGACACTCTACTCAGCCAAGTACGAGAACATCTCGAAGTACTGGCCGATCTGCACGATATCGAGATTAAGTTAAGCGGTGATCTTGCGGCCGAGGTGGCGCTCGATCCACGCTGGGAACTCGAAGCGCTGAGCAATATTCTCAAAAATGCCATCGAACACAGTCCACCAGGCACTGCAGTCGAGCTGCGCGCAATTGATTGTCCGCTGTTTCTCAAGCTAGAGATCGAAGATCACGGCGAGGGAATTCCGCGACACGATTTGCGCCGCATCTTCGAGCGCTTTTATAAATCGCAAAATGCCAGTCCAGAGAGCGTGGGCATCGGCCTAGCCTTCGCGAAGGCAATTATTGAAGCCGACAATGGGCAAATCACCGTTCGCTCCGAAGAAGGCAGCGGCAGCAAATTCGCCATCACTTATTTCAAAAATAAATTTTAATTTCGACCGCCCCACAACAAAACTCTTTTCTGATCAATAATACAATTTTCATCCAATCCAGTAAACTTCTTCGGTACAAAAGTATACTCTGTTTGACCCGAGCTAAGATCCCAAACTCGGGGAGTATATTTTTAATCTCCGTGAGTAAACTTTGTAATAGTTTGAGTATACTTGCTCTAGTCTTGAGTAAACTTATTTTCTAGTGATTTTGGCTGGTTTTCCCAGAGGTGAATTACGAAAATATATTTTAGTATACTTTTTCATTACAAAAGTATACTTTTCTAAAGCGAGAGCAAACTTCTTTAATACGAAAGTATGCTTTTTTGGCGATCGAAGTAAACCTTTAACTATTCAGACATAAATATAATAAGGATTATAGTCTCTTGCATTAATCTAATCACTAAGACTTTTGTGAACTATACTTATATGTAAATACATATTATCTGATGAACAGCAACTATTCTTCGGAAGGAGCCTTGTCTTCGTCATTATTTCCTGTTTCCTCGGCGTTATTTTTCTTCTTAGCTTCTTTACTTTCATTTTTCGCGATGCTTGCGCTTGCGGATTTAGTTTTGATTTTTGGAGTAGTCTTCGCTTTAGAATCTTGCATATCGGCGGGTACATTCAAGGTGGCAAATTTCTCGATTTTAGGCGAACGGGTGATTTTTGGCGTTGGTTCATTTTGGGTATTTTCTCTGCGCTTGATCACCTTCGGAATTGCAAATTCGTCCTTGGACTTTGTAGTATTGTCCGGAGTTTGAGTAGTTTGCGCTTTGGCCTTCGGTTCTTTTTCGCCTTTAGATTTTTCACCGCTCTTGGCCTTGGCCGGTTTTACGATTTTAGCCGTGTGTATATTCTCGCTTGGAGTTTTAGCTTCTTTAGCCGAAGCGTTTTCTGAGTTATCACTCTTAACTCCACTTTCCTTATTGCGATCATTGGCTTTAATAGTTTGAGTATTCGCCGACGAACTTTTTGTAGACGCCTTGGTGGCAGGTTTCTTGGCTGCAGCGGCCGGACCGGATTCTGCCTTTGGGGTTTTTGAAGAAGATGCAGTTTTCTTCTCCGTACTAGAAGCGTCTTTTGGTTTCTGTTTACTGCTCTTTTTCTTTGTGGTCGCAACAGGAACTTTGGACTTTTCTAAAGCACTGGCGGTTTGAGGTATAGGTTGATTTGGATTCGGGCTAAGGTCCTCCTCTACCACCACTGTACGGACATGCGGCAGAACGATACGATCACTCAGCTTTCCACTCGCGGTATAATCAATCACCAGCAAAACGTAACCTACGAAGAAAATCATAGCGCCAGCAAAGCAAATCCAGAGCGCAGTCTCGCGCACGCCAACCGTATTATAGTCCAGGAATAGATACGGATAGGTCCATTCGCGCGCTGATTGTGCCGTTAGAAAAATGAGTGCCACATAAATAATCGGTATGGACAGCCAGTACAGAGGATCAACAAACCGCCAACGGCCTTTCTTCGTAAACAAAACCCAGTCCGCAAACATCAAAATCGGCAGCAAAAGATAGATCAGCAGTGGCCAAATGAAGTTTAAGGAGTTCACCGAATCGCCAGTTACATACGGTGAGCCGGGGCCAGCCCATTGTACACAATACGCCCGGGCGGAGTCCTCAACAACCTGCACGGTAAGTTCGCTATTCGGCATACAAGCGAAATTATTAGTGATACGGATCATCAAAAAACCCACGCACATCAAAATCCCGGCGATCAAGAGCGCCCCCTCGAAAACAATGGAAAAGGAGTCCTTCGTCTCGTCATGCTGCTTATGTACTAAAATTTTCGCTGCTGCTGTCAGATAATAAATCGCCGCTATCAGCAAAACCCAAAAGGAGAAGAGTCGCGAGGCAATCAAATCTAGATCCGCCCATTCATACAGCATGCCCGCTAAGGCCAGCAAGCCAATGATTAATTTTAAAATTGCGCCCCTTGATTTTCTTTTGGTGTACATGTTTTAATTCTATTACAACTTGCGAGAACCTGCAAATTATGCTTATGTGGCTAATTAACTCTGCTGTCCTTGTTTCCTTATGTCCTCGCAGCGGGGATGTCCATATCAATAACGGTCGTTTGAGGAGCTCTGGCCTCAACGGTTACGGATGGTCGTCTCGGGCTACTTCTTCTGATCTTCGTTATGCATACTTCCTCAACTTCTTTGCGTCTGGCGTCAACCCGTCCTACTACAGCAATCGCTGGGACAGCTTCCCCCTCCGCTGCCTAGCTAGATAATTAGGTATATTTAGCCATAATTATAAATAATCATTATGATTTGTTTTTTGGCCTAATTTAATTAGACAAGTTCAGCAGTTCCCATACCGCAATCGCAGTAGCGACAGACACATTAAAAGATTCTTTGTTTCCGCGCATGGGGATTTCTATAAAAAAGTCAACTATCTTGCGAATTTCATCTGGGATTCCCTGTACTTCTTCGCCCAAAATTAAGTACGCCTTAGCATAAGTTGAGAATTTTTTGCTCAGTTGTGCCCGATTTTCAACACTCAAAATCAACTGGCGCGACTTCTCGAACGGCTGAAGATTATTTTCCAGACCAAGAATAAGTGTATCTTGAGTTCTTTGTTGCTCCAACCAAGGTCCAAGCTCATCTATCGTCTCGCAAAGTATCGTTTTTTCCGCCCCTAACCCGGTTTTTTCGATCTGCCGATTCAACTTCGCTCGCAAATGCGGCAGAACATTTTGATCGTTATATATTGGCGTGTATCCCGAAAAAACTAGTTTTTTCAGCCCCATACCATCCGCAGTGCGCAAAATAGATCCAACGTTATGCGCCGAACGAATATTATGCAGGACTGGAATTATTTCCATGTTCATATTATACCACTACATAAAGAATAGAAATATATTAAGCGCCAAAAAGACAGATTATGACTACTTCGCAGCGGGTATGTTGTTATTGACAATGGTCGTTTGAGAGACTCTGGCCTCTACGGTTACGGATGGTCGTCCCGGGCTGATTCTTCTTCTAATGTTCATTATGCACACTACCTGTATTTCCGTGCTTCTAACGTCTACCCGTCCCTCAATAGTAATCGCTGGAACGCCTTCCCCCTCCGCTGCCTAGCTAGACAGTAATAATAACTATAGACGACATAAAAAAGTATATATGTGTTTTAATATTGCTCGCAGCTATTTTTTCGAACTGCTCTTGGCGGCCGTTTTAGCCTTGTTTTTTTGTACGACCTTCGCACTTTTGCTTTTACTGACTCTAGCGCTCTTGGCAGTCTTATCAATATTGGTATGCTCGCGCCAAGACTGCTCCGCAGCGCTAGAAAAGCCATCGTAATAATTGGTTTTGATCGGGGGGTGTCCAACCTTATTGGCGGCCGCCACAATTTCATTAATGTCGTCGGTTACTTTAAATATCTTCAGATCATCGCGCGCGATTAACTTTAGCGGCAGCATTTTATCCTCGTAAAACTTCATGAGCGGCCGCCAGAAGCTTTGGCCAAAGAAGAAAAACGGCATGCGAGGCATTTTACCCTCTTGCATCAAGACCAGAATTTCCGAAACCTCATCCAGCGTACCGAATCCTCCGGGGAAGAAAACGTAAACTTTGGCCGACATGGCCAGCATAACCTTGCGCGCAAAGAAATAGCGAAATTGCAACATGTCACTGAGGTAAGGGTTAGGCTCTTGCTCGTGGCTCAAAGTAATGTTCAGGCCAATCGATCGTCCTCCGTATTCATAAGCGCCTTGGTTGGCTGCCTCCATGATCCCAGGGCCACCGCCGGTAATCACCGCATGGCCATTTTGGGCCAAAAGTTGCCCCAGCTCGCGCGCTTTTTTACAATATTTGGTCTCTTGCGACAAACGCGCCGAACCAAAAATCGTAACGCCTTGCGGATAAGTACGTACTTTTTTCAACCCTTCTTCCAAATCCTTGGCGTAGGCCTTCGCACGCTCAACATCGGCCTCTTCTAATTCCTTCAAGATTGCTTCATCCAACATGATTATTCTCCCTGTGATATATTTTATAATAGTTGTAATTTTATATAAATATTAAATTTTATCTGTTATCGTAATTGCTATTTTAGGTAGCTATATCTTAGCCATATTTTCTAACAGTTCACTCCACCCCCACAATCATTTCTTTCATCTAGGACTCATACTTGACAAACTAGATCAGGACTCCATTTTTCTCCGACTCGGTGATCAGCGATTGATACATAGCACCAGGATCAGAAGCCTGAGTGATGGCGCTGCCGACGTTGAGTACGTCGATATTAGCGTGCGCCAAGGCACGAATGTTGCTCAAGTTAATTCCGCCGTCCCAGCCCACTTCTAGACCCGATTTCAACTCGCGAATCAGTGGCACTTTTTCGATCTGGAGCAGATCAATCTGGCCGCCCTGCTGCCCCAACGTACCGGCAAAAATCATTACATGGTCGACCATAGCAATCAACTCTTGCGCTCGGCGCGGAAAAGTCGGCTTCAATAATGCCAACCCAGTGCGAATGCCGGCTTGACGCAAGTGCGAAAAAATATTTGCTAGATTATCATCAACTTCGGCGTGCAGGATACAGAGCGAAGGTTTCAGGCTCAAAATTGAGCCCAAGTGATCACTCGGCCGCGCACTCATAAGGTGAATATCAATATCCACGCCATCGGGCAATTGCATATTAGCGAGCGGAACCAGCTGCGTCGGCGCCAAAGTGCCATCCGATACGTCAATCTGGATACGCTTGGCAAAACTCCGGAAAGTCGCCAAATTCTGCGTAAACGTAGCGATATTATTGGTCGTAATAGTCGGGACAATGACCGGCATCTTCCTCCTTGTATTTGATTTTATTATACGAATATATGAATGGCTTGGATAATTCTAAAATTTCAGCCACAATTAACTTATTGCTGGCTTGGTCTCAGTTATACTTCCAGCTTATATCCGCTCCTGCTTTTTATTATAACAAAAGCTTTTTATGACGTAAAGCCAAAGGTTTTTTGCAAGCAGCGTTGCTTCAGTTTGTTCTTATTTGCAACCGTTTCCAACTTGGATTTCTATATAGAGCATAGAGCGTGTCGCAAGAAGTCCGTGCTTAACAGAATTTATCCTATGGATGTCTTTAAACTCTTAAACAGTCAATATTTGAAGGACAAAAAGACGAAGTCTGAGTTTTTCGCTTTAGAGTATGGGTAATGTTTGCAAAACCACTTATACTGAAATGACGTCGCTAAATTCAAGAGTTTATCACTTTTCGCAGTAATAAAACAGATAAAATACGCGTTCTAGGCTTGACTTCTGCAATCTGCGCGTCTCAAACCTCGCTTACTGCTGCACTACGAATCAATTATCCCTATTTTTGTCGACTTTCGTCGAGACGTTTGACGCGACGAGCGTACCGCTCGTCGCGGCACGGGCGCGCGTGACAGAAGGTTTTGATAATGTTTTCGATCTCGTCGACTCCGAGCTTTTGGTCGTCGGCAGAAAAACAAACGATATTAGCCCAATCATGTTCGCGACCAACTTTCGCTGATTCTGGAGTCGACACATTGATGGCACGCGCGCCCGGCACGCGATTCGCCTGCATGCAAACCCCGTGCGCGGAGCCACAGAGCAAAATACCAAAACTATGCTCATCCGCCACTACCGCCTCCGCAACGCGAAGCGCGGGGTCATTAAAATCATCCTCCGGATCATACTCAGGATTGCTCTTGTCAACTATATGGACATTTTCGTGGCAATCGCCCAAAATCGGAAGCAACTCCTCTTTCTTCTCCCAACCGCGATGATCAGCCCCAATATATAAATGATACTCCGGCATTTTCCTCCTCATAAAACAAGTTTATTTACCTTAATAATCAATACTTCTATTTTACACCCTGTCACCCGGAAGCACAATCTATAAAAACATACTTCGCAGCGGGTACGTCAATATGAGTAATAGCCGCCTATGGCACTCTGGTAATAATGGTTACGGCTGGTCTACGCGTTCTAATGTTTCTGACGCCCGGTACGTATACAATTTCACCTTCAATGTGTCTGGCGTCTACTCCTCCGACAACAACTATCGCTGGAACGGCTTCCCCCTCCGCTGTCTAGCTAGACAGTAATAATATATATATAAGCGTATCTTTCGTCATCTCTACGTTAATTTCCTACGATGCTATACGTTTCCCGAACGGGGCGTTTCTGATGTTGCGGATGATGGAACTGGGTTCTGTTCTAATGACATGGGAGTTTATACAACAAAATTAGACCATTTTTGGTCAAAATTACCGAAAGATCAGTTTTTTCACCGCAGAATTGAAGATTTTATATTTTTGCTATTGACTTTTTTGACAATGTGTGCTACAATGAAATTATACCATGGATGTGGTATAATTTCGCCTGCCCCTAGGGGTAGAGCACATTTAAAAGGAGGTAGGTTGTATGATCTACGCAAAGAAATTAAGATTGGAACTCGTTGACGGCCCGTCGAAGGCAGAGCTGGTGGATGCACTGAAATACGCTTATAGCAAACAGCGTCGCCAGGCGTTCGCCGTGACTTTCAAGTTTAAGCAGGCGACGCACAGTCTGTCCGAGGACGATTGTTGTCACGACGCAGTGCAAGCAACGATCGATCGGCTTAACAACATGCACTCGAAAAAGCTATCGGCGCTAGTCACCGGCTTGGTGCACGAAGACGGCTCCGGGGAGAAATTTCTCGTAAGAGGAATGTTGGAGTTCTGTCAGTATAAGTGCATTAAGGCCAGTTTCAACGATCCGTATACCGGTTTTTTCGACACCGGCAACAGGGCGGGTTGGCTCGATGTCGAAATCCGCTTCGCGGATGACAAATAAGCTTATTTGCAGTATACCGGCTAAATAGCCGGTGACATAGATTTTCGCCCCCTCTTTTTAATCCCGACCAGGTTTCAGCGGTCGGGATTTTTAATGTTTTGGCATAGGCGTGATCAATATTTTAACCTAATACGTTTTTAAGTTAATCTCCTAGGCAAAAAGTTACACACGTAGAGCTTTGTTAAACATTTTTACGAGAAAGAGAGCACTATGATATAGTTTTAAGTAATCTTGGTTCTGCAAAATATAATCAAAAAAATAAGCAAAAGTATCAGATTATTCTTCGCACAAAATTGTTGTAAAAATTACAGCAGTTCTCGCAATTGCTTCTTTTTAAAAAAATAGAGATTATGTGGATAGTCTGTCCCAGCATTCTTCATCGCAGCACTACGCGCGGTCTCGAGGAAAGATTTAACGCGCAAAATTCCGAGTTTTGACTTTAACGTCCAAAATCAATACTCAGCTCGACCAAACGATTTGAATAGCCCCACTCGTTATCATACCAAGCGATAACCTTCACCATATTCCTACCTACCACATCCGTCAGCGACAGATCAATCACCGTCGAGTGCGAATCACCGCGAAAATCGGACGAGACTAGCTCCTCATGTGTCACATCCAAAATCCCTTCATAATACGGCTCCTTGGCCGCGCGCTCGAAAACGGCGTTAATTTCCTCCTTGGTAGTATCGCGCTTCAAAACCGCCGTGATATCGGCCAGCGAAACCACCAGCGACGGTACCCGCACCGAGAGGCCAGTAAATTTCCCCTCTAGGCTGGGAATCGTCAAGGCAGCCGCCTTTGAGGCACCAGTCGTGGTCGGAACGATATTGACCGCCGCCGCCCGCGCCTCGCGCAAATCCTTCGCCTGGTCATCCTGCAGGCGTTGTGAAATTGTATAAGAATGTACCGTGGTCATCATCGCTTTCTCGATGCCAAAATTGTCTTCGAGAATCTTCATAGCTGGGGCAATGCAGTTCGTCGTGCAGCTCGCATTTGAAATAATCTCGTCGTCCGCTGTTACTACCTCTTCGTTCACACCAAGCACTACCGTCTTCGCACCTGGGCCCTTGGCAGGCGCCGAAATCACCACCTTGCGCGCACCGGACTTGATATGCGAACGCGCATCGGCCGGATTGCAAAACTTTCCCGTGCATTCCATCACCACATCGATTTTCAGCTTATCCCAAGGCAAACGCAGCGGCTCCGGCTCGTTCAAAAACAGGATCTTCCGCCCATCCACGATAATGTGCTTATCATCGTGATCAACTTCGTGCTCATAAACGCCATAAGCCGAATCGTACTTCAAAAGATGAGCAAAAGTGGCTGGATCGCCCAAGCTATTAATGGCGATGATCTCGGCATCCGGCCGCTCGAAAGCGATTTTAAACGCGCACCGCCCGATGCGACCAAACCCATTTATAGCTAATCTCACCATTTTATTTTGCCTCCTAATTCTATCTTTTCTTAGTATAGCATAATTTCTTTTGTTTGAGGGATTTTCATGACTTTTTCTAAAAGTGGTTACTATTTTAAAACCAAAAACCTTTATCATATATTACTACCGTCTATGCTCGAGCAGCGGAGGGGGAAGCCGACCCAGCAACTGACGTTGTTGGACGGGTTGACGCCAGACGTATTGAAGCCGAGGTAGTATGCACTATTAATATCAGAAGAACTAGCCCGGGACGACCGCCCGAACCCGGCGATGCCGGACTCCTTAAAACGACCGTAATTGATATTGATTTCCTCGCTGCGAACCTTATACCTATCAAGCCCTCTTGTTGTTAAATTCGCAACATTTTCGACAAAAATCGCTAAAACTGAACAAATTTAGTGTTCAGTCTATTGACTTTTTTAGCAATGTGTGCTATAATGGAGGGATAGGAGCACTTTTACTCCTATTGCACCAAGTTAAAAACTAGTTTTTCAAAAAAAAGGGGGAAATTATGTCAGAAATGAGTTTGAACGCAATACGCGAAAAATTCGAGGGACAGGCACTGATTAATTTGGGCGAGGTGAACGTTTGTTCGTTAGGCCAGCGAGAGGAGTGCGAGTTAACAGATTGCGCTGGTTGCAGTCTGGTGTTGCCGATACCGATCGAGGTGGAGGTGGACGATATTTACTCAACCCGTCGCAGTTTTCTATTGGATTCGTTTGGGCTGGAGTTTTCGATCGTAATATCGAAAACGGCCTACTTTGAGCCACTCGAGGAAGCCGAACTTTCCGAGACACTAGCAGAGCAGCTGAAAAACTTGGCTCTCGAGAAATTGGACGATCCCAAAATCTTCTACGTCCGCACGTGGCAGGAAGAGACCACGCGCCGTCATCCTAACGGGTGGCGTTTCGTAAAATTCGTCGAAAAGGCGGAACATGCTAATGCCCTGTTGATGTTTACGAGATGGGAGCATCTGCCTTCCGAATGGCTTCTTTCTGGTACGGTTGAAAGGTACCATGAGACGATTGGTGCTTTCGAATGCGGAGCAGTGGATACGAGTGCGGAAATCGACGGTCATAATTTCGGCTACGAATACTGGCTGTTTCAGTATGACCCGAAGGCCGATCGGCTGCGTATCCCGAGCGACCCGGCGGAGGACAAGATCGACACTTTTCTGTGCCGCCAGGAGATCTACAGGAAGATTCAGGTATTCGAAAGGCAATGGCAGCCGCAGATCGGAAAACGCCTGCGTATGCAGCAGCAGATTATCGATCAGATCAGAGCGGACGATTTGGAGCACCAGCTGGAGCTGGCGACGATTGTACAGAGTTGCATCCAGGTCATGCCGATTCGTGGCCTCGATACTATGCTGGAGCAAGAGTTGAAGTCAAAGCGCGAAAGAATGCAAGCGCGTTTGACCGAGATTCGAAAGACGCTCGCCGAGAGTGAATTTGCCGGTCAGAGCGTGGAGCAGCTGCAGACGGAGGTGGAAGGTCTGAATATGACTATACAGGAGTTGGAGTCAAAAATCCATGCCTACCTCGACGAGCTGGATACTGATTCGATAAACTAGTTTAGCCTTTCCCGGCCATTTATCTTGGCCGGGAATTTTTATTGACATAATACATGTATGATGCTATAACTTATCGCCCCGTCACTCTTGTCAAGACTTTTGTTGTCGGACACTGTGTGCCCTAGGCGCCAGTCGTCGCCTCACTAGAAAATAAGCAATACTTATATTTCTATCTCGGACTCCTTCGGCGATAAATTCTACAACATTTTTGGCAAAAATCCCCAAAATTGAACAAATTCTGTGTACAAAGTCTGGACAAAAAATGAAAAGTGTGCTATAATGGAAGGATAAGGGTGCCTTTATGGCGCCTCACGACCCAAAAATTGCACCTTACCAAGAAGGAGGAGAGAAGAATGTTACGTCCGTATATTGAATACGATGAGGAGATGAAACTACTGTCAAACCTGCAAACATATGAGATCGACCCGACCAGTACGACGCCTGAAGGGATAAATTATTACGCGATTGATCATCACCCTAAGTCCAATCAGACCATAGTGAATGCTAAGATGTGCTCTGGCTGCCGCTGCGAGGGCTTAGACCTCCGCATCGCTATATATGACTGGTGCGACATAGATATTCCGGCAGAAACACAAAAAGAGCCTAGAAAAGTGGCAAGGCCGTATATCCATGCCTTAAACGGGCATTATTATCCAGAGATGACGGAAGGTTTTGCTGAAAAATGCCTACAGGAGGCCAGTTGGCTGCTGGGCTATTACGACTCAGAGGCAAATGAGTTCATCGTCTGGAGAACCGGCGTATATCTACATCCAACCTACAAACCTTCAGCGAAAACTCAGCCGGGAATTCTATTGATGATCGATGCATGGGATGAGGAGCAAAGTCAGGCTCTGGAGCCTTTTCGGCAAAAGGCGCTGTACGAGCATAGGGTTACGCCGAGTCTAGCTACCCAGGTGAGCGATTTTATCATTTTACCGCTCGATATATTCTATTATAATCTTGCGGGAGAATATTATTATTATCGTTTTATAAACGCGAAAATACAAATTCCCGAAGACGAGAAAGTTGAACACGGACGCAATAGATACCATACTATCATCGAAAGATACCTTGAACAGTTTAAGGATTATACGCTAGCAGCACACCAATATTGTGATGATATTTGTTATCAGAAGAGCTGGGTAGTTCTGCAAGATGGCCAGCTTTTACGGCCATCCGAAACGATCGAATCACGGGAGTTCCGGCACAGCATGGTCTTTAGCAACTTTCCGGAGAAATATCCTGAGGAATATTATCGCTTTGAGGCAGAAACCGACCGAATGGTTTTTTGGGATTACATGCCAGACGGAGCGATAGCGTTCGAAGTGCGTTTTCAACAGGCAGGCGAACTCTTAAAAACAGCTTGCTACGACACCTTTCGTGGCAAACAGACTGAGTTGACCGCTCTACAAAAAACCAGAGTCAGCCTTATTATTGATCGAATTTCCGAATTAATTATGGAGCGACGTGCTCGCAGCGTTCGCTGCAGCTATTGTATGGATAAGCTGAAGAATTGCGAAACGATTTCGGCGGACACACTTAATAAAATGATACTTGGCGATGTGGCAATGCGCGCCCATAACCGGGTGCTTTAGACAAGCGCCATTCTATTCTTGCGAAATGGACTCAAGTTATGCATCCCCGCCTGCGAGGGTTCGCCTGGAATTAACTTTTGAAGTAAAGACGGCCTTGACAGGCTTGATTCACTGTGCTATAGTGGGAGATATAGCTATTTAGGGTAATGATTCGTATCGGCGCTTAGGCCGATGACATAAAGCGTATTTCCCTCTTAAACTCGCTACATTAAGGGTGATTTAGCCTTTGATTACCGCTAATGTAGCGAGCATTTCTCAATGGGCCCGCCTTCATGGCGGGCCTTAAAATATGTAAAAAATCGGCCGAAAGCCTGCATGAATAATTTAAGCTAAAACAAAAGATTTGGTAATTAGATCGACAATATGAATCATGATGATTATTTGTGATTATTGAATTGCTGCACGACTTTGATTAAATATTATTGACCATTGGTCATTTTTGCATTAAATCCAGGGGTGAAGTTACTGACTGTTGGTCAGTTTTATGCAGGAGAGGACAAATAGCTTGATAATTTGCCATTTACGCAACAAAAACGCTAATTAAAAACAAAAAGCCGTCTTATTACTTCAATATTTTTCTATTTTTGTCAATTTAGTAATCCTCAACCAGCGTGAATTCTTTGTCGGCGATTGAGATAATCGAGTTGGGTTCGGCGCCGAGCGTGGTCAAGGCGGCGCGGATACCCATTTTTTTCATAATGTCGCGCAGGCGATTGACCGAAGCGTAATTTTCGAGGTCGGTGCGACGGGCGAATTTTTCGATTTTTGGCCCAGTGACGATGAATTTGATCTCGCCGTCCGGTGTCGTGATTTTCTCGATGTTCCAGGCTTTCGAAAGTTGCTCCGCGCCTAGCTGAATCACCGGCAAATTATTTTCTTTGCTGCTCAACTGGTCAAAATTTTGATTGCTCGCAACGCGCTGAATATCGTCCGGAGTCTCGATCTGTGCAAATTCGCGCACGGTCGGCGTTTCCTCTGTTGCCGGAGAATTTGGCGTTTCCTGTGCCTCCGCTTGCCTCCGTGTATGCGCACGCTTCTCTGTTAGCAAGGCACGCAATAATTCCGTAATCCCCTGGTGCGCCTGAGAAGAAATTGTAAAAACCCGCGCCGATGGATTCACTGCCAAAATTGCCTGTTTCTGCATCTCGACAATCTCTGGGTCGACTCCTTCACACTTCGTTAAGGCGACAATCTCTGGGCGATCCCTGAGGTCAGAATAGCGCTCCAGCTCACCCCGAATCATCCGGTACGCCTCACCAGCATCATCATTATAAATATCAACTAAATGCAACAAAACCGCCGTCCGGTCAACATGACGCAAAAAATCGTGCCCCAGCCCCTTACCGTCCGCCGCCCCTTCGATTAAGCCCGGAATATCCGCAATTAAGAGATCTTGATCATCAATTGTCGCGACGCCCAGCTGCGGGGTTAGCGTCGTGAAGGGATAGTTCGCAATTTCGGGGCGTGCGTTCGAAATCACCGAGAGAAAAGTCGATTTTCCAGCGTTCGGCAACCCAATTAAGCCAATATCCGCCATACTTTTGAGCTCCAACTCCGCCTCGAAGGCCTCGCCCGGTTCGCCCACTTCCGCCACCATCGGCGTTTGACGCGTTGAAGATTTAAAATGTGCATTGCCAAACCCGCCGTCACCACCTTTCGCTATTACAACCTCCTGTTTATCTTCCGTCAAGTCCGCAACTACTTCACCGTCGCGCCGCACTACGGTCCCGATCGGCACTTCGACAATTTGGTCACGCCCAGACCGGCCAGCGGCACGCTGGCCGGCACCGTTTTTACCATTTTCGGCTTTAATCTCTGGATTAAAGCGAAAATCGAGCAAGGTGTTAGTGTCTTTATCGGCACGAAAAATAATCGAGCCTCCACGGCCGCCATCGCCGCCGTCCGGGCCTCCCTTCGGGATATAAATCTCGTGCCGGAAAGACACCGCCCCATCACCGCCCTTCCCGGCCTGGAGCTTTACTTTCGCCGTGTCAACAAACATCATTATCTATAATAATAACACATATTCTCCCCTTGTGCCTATTTTCACCCATCTCGATTTCGCACACGAATTGATCCTCTAAAGATTTTTACTATGAAAAACCGCCCTTAATAGTTGGGGCGGCTAAAAATCGTAGCCCTTTAATCTTCTCGGTCACGTTTCACGCTTTCGATAAGAGGCTCAGTAGCCGAGCCTGGATTTATCGTCATGGAATACTCGAAGAACCAAGAGCGGTCTTTTTGGATAGTATATGTCATCTCGTATTTTTTGGCCACATTCCTAAGCATCCGATTCCGATTGTGACGCCGTTCTGACGCCAGAAGCTTTGTTCTCAACTCCCCCCAAAAGCCGCAAGAGGACTGGATTAGCCCTTCTAAATATGCTTTCGCCTCTTTGCTTCTTAGGGAGCTATCCTGCTCGCGCCAATGCATATTTTCCATGATGTAGGTATAGCGGCGAGTGACGACAATCATCGCGCGTAGGTGGTATTGCAACATATAACCAAGATCGTCCGAGGAAAACGCCATTTCCTCTATCCCGGGATGGTTATGCACCAAAAACATTCCGTTACAATCGTGCATCGTTCCAGGAAACCTCACAGCTGTCCGGGAATAGCATGTCCATTCCGACATCTTCTTGCCAGCCACGGTGAAAAAGGCGCAATATTCGATATCTTCTTCGCGGATACTTTGTATCACGGCCTTAAGGTCATTGCCATGTACGTCAGTTTCGATTGCCGTTTTTAACGGTTTCTGGCGTCCTTGCGACGCCTTCTCGCATTTGGTTGCTGCAAATTGCAACAAAAAAGCTATTGCTAGAACAGCTACCGGCAGAGCACTGAACGCTATCGTCAACATACGCGTGTTCGGGTCCGTAAGCCAACTCCAAGTTGTGCCGACCAAATCGCTATAATTTCCGGGAAATATCGCATAGCGCAGTATCATGTAATCCATGTACAGCGTATACATGATTCCGCCCACATATACATATAGAGCTATCTTGGTCAGCAAGGCTATTAACTCGCCGATTCGGTTCAGCATGAACGCCATTTCCTTGCATGTCTTCTTAAATTTTCCCATATTCCCCTCCTTTTTGGGAAAAGACTAGGACTCCAATGTGCTAAGGCCTGCTCTTTTGCGCCTTGGCTCATCAAAACCCCAGTGCTAATTTACAGTACCTTACTCTCTATTGTAGCATACTTTATCTAAAAAGTCAAGACTTTTTCTTCATTTTAGAATAAATTGCTAGAACATTGCGTAATGAACAGGGTATTTTTGTATTTTTAACAAGGCGAATAAGAAATTTAAACAGGGGCTTTTATGAATGTTTTTTTGTAGATGGCTTAGACGATTGTAGATACTTTGCCTATTTTGTCATCTAAGACCCCTGTCGCGCTCTAGGAGCGGTTTTTAGGCAGGAGTGCTAATCATACCGCACTCTGAGTACAGAACCCCTTAGAGAGCCTCTGCGGCGCCTATAACATAATCTATGCCTTCTACTAGTGAATATACATAAAACTGCGGGTTTGGGAAGCTGGAATTGTCGCTTCGGTCGCTACGTAGGCTGCGGCGTAATTCATCTCACGTACCAAGATCGAACCGTCGCTATTGACCGCCAGAACCACACCAACGTGCCCGTACCAACCGGCTGTGGTTTGGAAAACGGCGCCGACCTCTGGATTGCGGTCCACCCGGTAACCGTAGGCGGCAAGTGTACCGGCCCAGCTATTGGCATTCCCCTGGAGTCCATCCGGTAGGGGACCTTGTGAACGAGGATCGTGCTTGCGCCACCACCAGGCGTAATAAGTGCATTGGCCGGCATACATACGGTTCCCTGGATCAGCCCAGACTCGTTCATTGATCACGCGTAGATTCTGACGTGCCGAAGTCGAACCGTTGTAGGTATAGCTGTAATTATAGTTATAGACCGGCGCAACGTATTCGGGGCGCTCAGTGGTTGGCAAAACACCACCCGGCAAGACGATTTTTGATCCTTCCACCATACCAACGCTCTCGATATTACTGTTGTAAGCGATGATCTCAGTCGGCGAGGTGCCGTATTTTGAAGCCACACTCTCCACCGTATCTCCGGCCTTGATCGCATAAACAATCCCGGGCACCGTCGAAAGATCGAGCGTCTGACCAGGGGAAACTTCAGCATTTTTCAGGCCATTCGACCAGCGGATTTGATCAATCGTGAGGCCAAAAGCTGCCGCAATCGACTCCATAGTATCACCTTCTTTTACCGTGTAGGTCTGGACGCCACGCGAAATATTAACACTGGCCTGGCTCTGTTTCTCGGCGAAGCTATTCGTGGTGTTAGTCTGGCCGATTTCCTTCAGAACCGAGGCCGCGACATAATTATTAGAAACTGTATCAATACTGGCAAGGCTGAAAGAATCGGAGAGGCTCGCTACAACGTAAAGTTCAGAAAGCTGATCGGCGGAAACGCCGCTATCACTCGAAGCCATAGCGTTTAAATTAAGACTGCTGGCTTCGGCATTCATCTTGTCTTCTGAGCCAAATTTAGCGATGCCAAAAATCACCAAAAAAGCTACGAGATAAGGCAAAAGCCTGCCTACTCGATAGAAAAATCCGTGTTCTTTTGCTTGCTTCTTCATAATTAAAGTATTTTGCTTAAGAAAAGTCGATTATAATAACTTCTCCTCCGCATTCCACCCTCGCACTCCCGTAACAATAATACTAGAGAGCGACATTACAGAGTTCAGGACAATGTTGCATATTATTTTGGTGATCCTCCTCTGTAATACCATAATACATCAAACCATCATCTCCTGTCAAGAAGTAAAAATATTCAGCCATGCTTTGATCAGGGGTGGCAGCAGCCAGTAAGGCCTCGACGCCAGGATTTGAAATCGGCCCGAAGGGCAAGCCAGGATTTTTGCGCGTATTATAAGGCGAATCAATTTCTAGCTTCTCAGCGTTACTAACTTCACTGGGGTCGCGCCCCGGATTGGCCTGGTCCCAAGCATAAATCACAGTTACATCACTGCCGAGCGGAATTTCAGCGCCCAAGCGATTATAGAAAATCTGCGCTACTTTGGCCTGGTCTTCGGCATTATTGGCCTCTCTTTGAACGATCGAGGCGAGTGTAATCCCCTGGTAAAGGTTTAACCCTTGAGCTTCAAAGCCTGCTTTGACATTTTTCTCTTCTAGAACTGCCGCCATTTCCTTCAACATATCCTCGATGATAGTCTCAACCTCGTCAGTTTTATAGAATTCGTAGGTATCGCCCAGTAAATAACCTTCCAGGCTTGCACCCTCCGGCCGGCCTTCGAAGATCCAGCTATATTCTTTGCCGCTGTAATCGGCCGCAAAAGCAGTTTCAACCTCTTCCGCGGAATAACCTAATTCAATCAGTTTATCCTTGATTTTTTGCACGGTCTCCCCTGGTAAAACCGTAAAAGAAAAGGTATTGTCATTGGTACCGCCACGAATCAACGAACGCAAAATTTGGTCCGGCGTCATAGACTGGTCCAGTTCATACTCGCCAACCCGGATGTTCTCGTTATTGTAGTTCAAGCGGTAAAAAACTTGAAAGCTTAAGGCGTCGCGGATCAGATTAGCGTTTTTCAAATTCATAGCAACATCGCCAACGCTAGCGCCCTCCGGGATATTAAATTTGACCAGCTGACAAGCGGATTGCTGATCACTGCCTTCTGCCGCGCAATCAACATCGGTCACCACCGGCTGTAAATTATACATATAGTAGCCATAAGCGCCCCCGGCCGCGGCCACCAATAATACTGCGATAATAATAATTGCAGTCAAGAAATGATGCGGTTTACGAGCTTTGACGGATTTTTGTTTGGCGGCCGCGGCCTTCACGGTTTTGGCCGGGGGTTTTTTGCCAGTATGTTCTTCTAGAAAATCTTGCAAAATGATCGTAGCGGCCTCCGAATCGATATCGCCTTTTTTGTAACTCTTCTTACGCTTTTTGAGCCGTTTTTCAGCTTCGACCGATGTCAGCGATTCGTCCTGAAAACAGATTTTGGCATCCGGAATCATTTTTTTCAGTTTTTCCGCAAAGTTACGCGAATATTGACTCTGCTCAGTTTCTTCGCCTTCGTTATTACGCGGCAAGCCGATCACGAAACTATTAATATCCCAAGCGCGAGCTAGTGAGGCTATTTTTTCAAACTCAGTGCCATCGACTTCGATCGCGCTATACGGCACCGCAATACAAACCGTGGAGTCGGCCTTCGCGACACCAATCCGCTTAGTTCCAACGTCTAAACCTATTAGTTTCATTCGTTATCCTCCACTTTTAAATCAATCGTAATCCGATCATCCTCGGTTGGCACCGTACGAACCCAGAAGTAAGACGGAGTGACGTTGACCGAGCTAACGCCGTTAATGCTGCGCAATTGTGACTGAATTTCGCCAACCTTGTGCCCCTTCGCGCGCTCCAAAATATCTTCCTTGGTCACGGTCGGGCCAGACTCAGTAGTAGCCTTTAGTGAGGCTGGTTCCTCCAGACCATAGAAACGCTCAAGACGGGGCTCAATGATTGAATAAATAATCTGATCGGCGCCCAAATTCGACTTCAAGGAGATGATTTCATATAATTCGTCATACGGAATGACATAAACTGAGTAAGAAATAGTTAAGCTAGCGGTCGGGCTGACTCCGGTACCGACTTCTTGGCCAACACCTGGATTACTTTCCACCGTGCCCGGCTCAGCCTTAAAAGTCGATTCCAAGATCAGAGGCATGCGATCAGCGTCGCTTGAACTACGCTCGTGTTTTTTCTCCTTGTCATCCTTCTCAGCTTTTTGTTCTTTTTCGGCCTCAGTTTTAATCTGGGCAAACAACTGTTCCTTACCAGCGTCGGAGTTAGTAGCGACTTGCTCATTGCGCACTCGCTCAATATCCGCCTGCGAAACGATCGTTACTTCATTGGTTTTACCACCGGAAATCGCATTCGGGTTCGTAATCGTCGCTTCGTTAAAAGTATTCCATTTCGAATCGGCATCAAGATTATACTTGTCCCCATTCTCGGAAGCGATTACCGGAATGGTGGCCGTGATACTACATTTATCTTTCATAGTCGGCGTTTTTTTGCCGTCACTACTCTTACAAATGTCGGTGCCGATCGTGCCGTCCCAGACTAATTCCGCCGCCGTTTGCGTAACGTAGGTTTTGCCATTGCTGGCAGTCAAAGTCGCCCCCTTCGGGATACTACGATCAAATTCCCCCGCTGTAATTTCTTTAGGGATGAATTCTACGGTCGCGGTCACACTTCCGCTCGCCTTTTCGCCACGGTCTTCCTTGCCGGTTGGAGCAAAATTGGCCGTATATTTATGTTCGTAATTTTTTGGTTCGACGTAAATCACGCTATTTTCGAGATCTTTAGCGGCTGGGTCGGTAGTAAAGGTGACATTATGAGAGAAGTTATTTGAGGAAGTACTGATGGCCACCACGATCGAAACCGCTGGTGCAAAAACTAAGGCCCAGACCAAAACCGCGATTACCGCAACTATGCAAACCCCGCCAGCTACGATCACTTTGCGGTTCATCTTTGGCACTTTTTTGTTCTTTTTGCCTTTTTTATCATCTTTTTGATCGGATTTTGCGTCCTCAGTCCCTTTTTCATCCCTCTCGAGGCCCTCATCGTCCAACTCAAGCGTATCGGCCTTTTTCGCTTCCGAGCTCTTAGAAGCGCTCTCCTGGCCTCCAGGGGTCGTTTTTGAGGCATTTTTGGAATTTTTGCCATTCTCGCCCGAATTATCGCCTAAATCCTCGTCAATTACCTGCTCGGAGGCCTCCGAAGCCTTCAGGGTTTCTTCGGTAGGGATTACAGGACGCGATTGTAAAGTCTTCGCCACCGGGATCTTAGCCGCCATAGCGAGCTTCATAATCCCGGGGTCCGCAGTTACCACCACCGCTACTTTCTCGCATTCTTTGGCCGTTCGTGCTACGAGCTTCATATTCACCGCACTACGAAACATCGTGGCTTTTTTGGGCGGCACTAAGGCCACCAATTTTTGCTCAGCCTGCTGGAGCTTAGTCAGGATGTCGGTGATATCATCCTCCGGCTCCAAATAAATAACTTCCTTATTCATATATTATTAAATATAGCACATTTTTATTTGCATGTGTTAAAATAAACATAATGAGTTTTTTCAAAAGCAAAAACGCTTCGATTCACACCAATACAAAATCGGAGAATAATAGTACAAACGGAATGGCTGACCTTGCACTCAATTCGATTGCGGATGGAGTGTTATTGGTTGGCGTCGATAATAAGATCCAATTTGCCAATCCGGCGGCTGCGACTTTGACTGGTTATAGTTCGCCGCACGATTTAATCGGTCTGGGTTATCAATTTGTCATGATTTTGGAAGATGCGGATGGCAAAGTCGTGCCGCCGGAACTGAGTAAATTGACGGCGGCGATGCGGTCCAACTCGGCGATGACGACGCGCGAATATCTACTCGTCGCTGCGCAAAGCGAGCGACGAGTAGCGATTTCGCTCGCCGTCACGCCGACTGGTGGACCGGACGCCGCCAGGATCATTACCTTTCGTGACATCACCAAAGAATTGGAAGAGGAGGATAACCAGAGCGAATTCATCTCGACCGCTAGTCACGAAATGCGCACTCCGGTTGCTTCGATTGAGGGTTATTTGGGCTTAGCTTTAAATCCGCAAACTGCGACGATTGACGAACGCGCACGTAAATATCTTGAGGCGGCACACGCTGCTAGCCAGCATTTAGGCCATCTTTTTAAGGATTTACTTGATGTAACCAAGCTCGATGATGGGCGCCAAAAAGTACATTTGGTGCCAGTCGATATTGTTTCGAAAGTGCGCGAGATTGCGGATGAGCGAGCACATGACATACAGGGCAAGAATCTGCGTTACAGTTTCGGTGCCGCCAATGCCGTGCAGGACGCGCGTAAGGTTGAACCCTTGGTTTATGCAGCGGTGGATTTGGATTTTTTGCGTGAAATTCTCGACAATTTGATCGATAATTCAATTAAATATACGCCGGAAGGTGGCGAAATCTGGGTCGACGTGCGTGCGGACGGTGATAAAGTTTTGATCAGCGTAGCTGACAACGGAATCGGAATCGCAGCAGACGATTTGGGTCATATTTTCCAGAAGTTTTACCGCGCGGATAATTCACAAACGCGCTCAATCGGTGGCACTGGCCTGGGACTCTATCTGGTGAAGCAGCTGGTCGAAGCAATGAATGGGCGAGTTTGGGCCGAGAGCGTGTTCGGTAGTGGCTCGAGCTTTTTTGTTTCCCTTCCACGCCTTTCTAGCCGCGAGTATGAAAAGCGACGTATTGCTTACGAAAACGAACGGGCCGCAGAAGCTTTATTGGCTCAGCAGAATGCAGTACAAAAAGCAAATCAAGTGCCTTGGCCAGGCAATAATACCGCAAATGGCACAGTTAGTAATGCCAGCGTTGCGCCCACTCCAGCCAGTCAAATGACTGGGGCACACCTCGCTAGCTTGGCCGGGACTTTGACCGGAACTTCGCCAGCCAATGCGGCCGCTGCTACGCAAAACATTGCGCCATCTGCAGGAACCCCACAGAATACTGCAGCGAGCGCGCCGGCGCCAGTGTCGACGCCTGCCCCAGCTGCGCCGATGGCGAATCCGCAAAATGTTGCGCCGGCAGCACAAACACCAGTACCGGCGGTTAACCCTGCTCCAGTGGCGACCACAAGCCCGGCGCCTACGATAGCAACAACAACATCCGCAGCATCAATGACATCAGCGGCGCCAGTAACTCCAGCAGCCCCGGCCGTCAACACCGTTCCAGCCACCCCAGCTCCAACAGCCGCTGCACCGGCGTCTGACCCTATTCCCAACGTTAACCATTCTAGTTTATCAGTAACCAATAATAATCCAAATGAGGAGTCTGTATGACCAAAATCATGCTAGTCGAAGACGACAACAGTCTTCGTGAAATTTATACTATTCGTCTAACCGCTGAAGGCTATGCTATTGTTTCGGCTGGAGATGGTGAAGAAGCCTTGGCTGTGGCAGTAAAAGAGCGCCCCGACTTGATCATTTCCGACGTCATGATGCCCAAAATCTCTGGTTTTGACATGTTAGATATTCTGAAATCCACTCCCGAAACCAAAGATATCAAAACTATCATGATGACGGCGCTTTCGAGCGAGGATCAGCGCGAACGAGGAGAGAATCTGGGCGCCGATCGTTATCTAGTGAAGTCGCAAGTCGGGATTGAGGATGTGGTTAACGTGGTACACGACGTCTTAGGTGATCGCACCAATGATGGCACGATCGACACCAATGCGAATGTTGAACAAGCACCGGCACCCGCCGCACAATCAGACCCTGAACCAACACCAACTCCAACTGCACCGATCGCACCGCAAGCGGTGCAGCCGGCTACTGCGACCAATATACCGCCAGCGCCTGTCGCTGAGCCACAGATGACGCCGTCCCAGCCAGCTCCTGCTCCGCAAAAAATGTCGACCCCTATGGTTGCCGTGCCACAGAATCCGCCGATGCCTTCTCCTACTACTGAACCTCAACCCACACCACCCAATTTTGGCCAGTTCTAGATTTTTCACTCAATTATGATATGATAAGCAGATGAGTACCACGGTTCGCCTCAATAAATATCTCGCCGAACAGTTAGGCATTTCTCGCCGCGAAGCCGATGATTTGATTGCTGCAGGGCGGATTTTGGTTAATGGAGAGGTCGCAAAGCTCGGCCAGCGGATTTCGGTAAGTTTTCCTGCAGAAAATAGTGAGAACCTTTCTAAAAACCCCAAAAATTCGGAAAAAGACACAAGAACTATTGACAATTTCGATGAAGTGTGCTACAATGGAGATATAGGGGCGTTAGCGAATGTGCGACGAGCCCATGCTTTTCGAGTCCAAAAAGACGGACATATTATCATTTCGCCAGAGATCCGGCGGATATATTTAGCTATGAACAAGCCGACTGGATACGTCTGTTCGCGGCGGCGACAGGGCGAAAGTCAGACAATTTATGAACTTTTACCAAAGAATTATCAAGGGCTAAAGACGGTGGGGCGATTAGACAAGGACTCTTCGGGCTTGATATTATTAACCAATGATGGCGATTTTGCGTTCCAGATGACACATCCAAAGTTTTTTAAAACTAAGGTTTATGAAGTGGAGCTAGACAGACCGCTCGAACCATTACATCAGCAGATGATTGCAGACTTCGGGATTCAGATCGGCGACGGCTTGTCGAAATTAGGCCTCGAGCGGCTCGATGATAGCCGGAAAAATTGGCGCGCAACTATGCACGAGGGGCGTAATCGGCAAATTCGACGGACTTTTGGCGCGCTGGGATATACCGTGACCGCGCTGCATCGGACGGATTTTGGCCGGTATCGGCTCGGTGGATTGAATCCGGGGGAGTTCGTCGAGATTAAAATAACCCCTGAGCTCTGAGCCCAGGGGCAGGTTTTAGAGTGACATTTTCGGCAAAAAGTAGAAACGCCTGGGCATAAAGCTCAGGCGTTTTGTTTTTTAAAGCTGCATTTTCACCCCCTTATAATAGCTACAGGTATCCCAACGCGGCGCAACAAATCCGTCCAGATTATCGCTGTACCGCAAGTAGTTTTCAGTCAGCTTTCGCTTAACTTGATAGCCGATAGTCCACAAGCGACGGCGCATTAGTACATTATACTGGTCTGGCTCAAAATTGCCTTGCGCCTCATACCGTAAACATTGGTAGATCAGCTTCACTGTGCCGTCAAAGTCCGTGTAGCAAGCGCAGCAGATGAATTGCTCGGGAGAAAGCCAAGTCTTGCGCGTATAACCGCCCTCGCCGGTACTGGTCAGTGGTATCTCCTCGACCAAATCAGGCGGGATTTCATTCCCGTACCAATCGATCATCCAGGCTTCGTCATACTTCACGCCGTTATCCCGACAGACCCATTCGAATTTCTGCGTGAGTTGACCCATCATGCTGTGAACCAAGGAACGGTAATGCTTATTTGAAAGCATGATACCGGTTTTGTCCTGGTTGAACAACATCGCTAGATCTATCACGATAGCCTGTTCATAGTTAGAGACAGCAGTCGCAAAAGAAACACTCTGGTTGAGCTCTGACAAGACATCTGCTTCCTTTATCTGGTCCGACTGAACTAAAACGAGCATCTCCGTGCAGTTATCCTCTCCGACGGTAAAAACCGGACAACTATTTTCCCCGTATAGATATCCGAGCAGATAACCTGCGGTCCAAACCCCTGGGAAAATATCACTCAGGGTGCGAGAATAATCAGTATAGCCACCAGCAAAAAGCCAGCTCTGCTCCTATTGTATCAAACTTCGCCAATTTTGTCAATAGTTTTAGTTAAAATTTAATGATTTAAGCAAAAGTATGGAAAAAGTATTGACTTTTATGATGATGTGTGGTATAATAGAATTATAGGGTATTTTTTGACCACCGGAAGAATATTCCAAAGAATACCATATCTTATCTAATTTTGCAATAATTTCGCCGAAAAAGCCTCGTTTTACGATCAATTTGCGACGCTGGTGGAGAAAAATGCCTTAAACCTAAATATGGCGGCCAAATTCCTTAATTTTGCAATAATTTTGCCAGTTTGCCGCGGATTCCGCCTTCGTCGGGAGCGCCAGCCATAGTGTCGAGCGCCACACGGAGCAAGCCCAGCGCGGTAATGTAAGAATGGTCGAGTGATATGTCGGTCTTGTTGTGTACACCGGGGATGTCAATCGACTCGACGAGATGAATGACGGGGCGGCGCGAGAACGGCAGAGCCTTAAACCAGTCGGTGGTCGCGAGCACGTCTTGCAATTCATTTAGACCCGCGCCGCCCCCACAGAGCAGGATTTTGTTCGGCAGCATTTCGGAAAGGTCAAATTCCTCAAGTGTGATTTCCACCCCTGAGAGCCAAACCGCAAGATTACGCTGAATTGCCAGATGCATTTTTTCGCGCAAGTCCGCCGGGATTTTAGTCGGATTCCCAGATGCCAGTTTATACTTCTCTGCCGTGTCAAAGTCAACGCCTAGAACCTGAGCGATTTGATGCGTAAAGCTACGGCCACCAATACCAAACATCTTGGTCCCCTCGACACCTCCATCATCAACTACTGCGATGTCAGTAGTACCGCCTCCAATATCCATCACCACGCCGGAAAAATTGCTATCTAGGTCGTCGCCCAGACAGGCGCGGCAAACCGCGAATGGCTCTACCGCCACGGCTAGCAGATCTAGGTTCAATTCAGCACAGACTTTTTCGATCGCCGAAACGTGCACTAGCGGCGCAAAGGCAGTATAAAATTGAATAATGATATCTGTACCCTTAAAACCGATCGGATTAGAGATCTTGTAGCCATCAATACTAATACTCACGATCGCCGAATTAATCAAGCGTACCTCAACACTCGGGTTATTGGTCTCGGTGGCGATTTCTTTGCGCGCTTGCTCGCCGGCGCGCTCCTGCACCCGTTGGATAATCAGAGACATTTCCTGTTCAGTGAGTGGCTTGTTTCCATTCTTACGACGATAGCGTACGGTCGAAGTATTGCCCTTCACCAGCTCACCGGCGATGCCAACCACGGTGGTCCTACAAGTGATCCCAGCGATTTTTTCAGCACCAGCTAGCGCTTTTTCACAAGTCGCTACCACGCCGTGAATGTCCGCAATCGCTCCGGCATGCATATTACTAACTTCTTGGCGAGTCTTATTGATGCCGATAATACTTAATTCGCCACCACGGGTCGGCCGTGCGACCACAGCCTTTACAAACTCAGTTCCGATATCGAGCGCTAAAATTGCATCGCTACAGGGAGCCGGAGCTACGCCGCTAGTAAATTCGGCCGCCGCCTTCCGCTCGGCGGTATGCTCTCGGCTAGGGTTCAGGGCTTGATTCTTCTTGCGTATTTTGGAAGCCCCAGCCGAAGCAGCGCTCTTAACATTTTTCAACAAACTCATCGCGACTCCTTTCCCGTCTCTTTAGCTACATTTCGTCCCAATCGTCATCATCGATAGTCGTATGTACTTCACAGTCATCAATATTCATCACGGTCGTGCCGTCGGGGCAGACGACCGGCTCACTGACGCCAGAATTTGCACCCATACTGGCGTTGATTTTTTCGACTGCGGGACCGATAAACTCGCTGATCGGGCGATAAGTATCCGGCGCTACGATAGTAGCGGGCTGATAAGTAAACATCAAACTGGTCGAGACCTGCGTATCCGTAGTCGAGGTGCTATTCGCTGTAATACCTTTGAGTTGGTGCCCAAAACGAGAAACCTCTAAATGAGTAACGATATTACTGGATTCAAGCGCAGAGAAATCAGAGGCATCGACTTCGTCAATATCTTCGGGGCTAATTTCGTCGTCCTCACCGGCTTTTTCTGCAGCTGCATTGTAGCAAGCATAAAAATTCCGTGCCGCCGTCGTGTCCGCCATCCCATTGACAAAACTGGCCAGCTCCGTAGTATTAAACTTCAAATTATAATAGCCATTCCAACCACCGGAGGCAGTCTGGCCAAACTCCGATCGAGAAATCGGCTCCAGCTCGGCAAAAGGATGCGCCACCCAAAGCTGCTTCAGCTCAGCACTCTTATCTTCTCGTACTAGATTTAGAGTACAATCATAGAGGTCTTTCAAGGCTTCGTTCATGTCGCCTTCCGACTCGAAATTATCGATCAAATCCGGGACCGAAATCTGCCACCATTCATCATCGAGTAGCTCAACCACTTCGATAAATTCTTGCATACTGTCATAAATCGGGCTCCCTTCCTTCGCGCCAATTTCTTCTAGCGAGGCCATAATACCCGCAACTCGTAAATAAATCACGCCGTCCGTCATCTGCACGGTCCCCAGTTTTATTTCAACATGCCCTTCTTCAAGGCCATAATCCGTAGGTGTTACTGGGTACGTTATCTCATCTTCAGGATGCTGCAACTCTTCAAATTCCAAATCAAAGCTCAGAGTAGCATTCGTGGCCCCCGGCAAAGCACCCGCAGAATCAAAATTCACCATAATATTTTTTAGGGGGAAGGAATCACCCACTCCCGCCGGTGGAGCAATCCGGACGGAGCCAATCGTATTAACATTCTCTGCACTTACCAAGTTACCCAAAGCGTCAAACGCTACCTTGGTCGGATTATTATAAAAAACAAAGAACCAAATCGCCAGACCGCCGACCACTAGCATCAGGACCGCTAGAATGATCAATCCTACTATCAAGCCTTTGTGATTAGGCTTAGGTACTTTTGCAGTTGAGATGTGCGACGGATCTAGAACCGGTTCGACCACTGATTTGGTCGCCTGGGTGTCTGTGCTAACACCCATGCCTTCTAGAGCCGAGAGTACGGCCGGACTGGGTTGAGGTTTTTCGGCCGACGTCACCACTTCTTCGGTCGCGGCCTCCGCCATAGCTCCCTCCGGTTCGTTCGCGATCATTGCGGTGCTTGCGACCGTTGCGTCCGGCGTTTGCGCCAAATTTTCGGGAGTCGGATTCGTTGCGGAAGCAGCATTGATCATCTCCGTGCCGTCCTCGGTAGGGGCAAAAGTCTCAGCCTGATAAGATGCAGCTGTGGCTGGATTTGAGTCTGCAACGTTCACAGCCAAGTTCGAGCCTACAGCATTCATTGCAACATCAACATTGGGGGCCTCTGCATCACTAACGGTTGTTTCGTTGAAGGTCTCGTTACCCATGTCGTTAGAATCGGATTCAGTAAAACTGTCATAGCTGATCACCTGGCCTGTGTTATTCCTGGCCGGAGAATCTGAGCCCATATTCATTGATTCTGTCGACGCGTTACCTAAGCCGGCCACAGCTTCGCTCTGGCCGACGTTATTTGACGCATCTGTGCCAAAATTATTTTCGCTATTTCCGTCTGACTGTGGGTCTTGCACCCCCGCATCCTGCGTCCCACCTGCCGTCATAGGGTCCCGATTCATTAAACCTCCTTACGCTTTGACTTCATTGTATCATAGAATTTAAAAACGTAATAGCTTTTTCGGGCTGGTTTTTGGCTTTTATTTTACAAAATGTAAAATAACTCTAAAAATCTCCTATTTGACGCGAGTATAATATCTTATAATTTCCTTGGGAATATCAAAAAAGGAAGAATATGTTAAGAGTAATTGTATGCGGTGGCGGTTGGGGAGCGGAATTGGTGGCCGATTATTTACAAAGTGAACTAGAAATTATCGAAGTTGTACGTATTATTGATTGGCGTGAGCCAAATTATAGCAAGCTAACGCCCTCCACTCGAATCGAGCGCATCGAAGCGGCCCTCAAAGCTTATCAACGCCATATTGATTTAGTGGTGCTGGGTGATTATGCCGCCACAACCGTCATCGAAACGCTACGTACGAGGAATCCGCAATTTAGCTTCGTCGGTATGGATGTAGATGCTCATCGTATACTTAGAGCTAGTCATTACCCCACCAATATTACGATTTTAGCCGATAGCTCTTTTGAGAATAGTAAGATCGAACAAACACTTTATAATAAGCTAGCCGATTCGGCTTTTACGGTTTTACAGCCCCAAAATTGGGTTGAGTCGATCAATGCGCAAGAGCTCGATGAGGATCTTTTGTACAAGGATTTGTCACAAATTTTCCAATTGCCGCAGCGATCTTCTGGTTCACTCGCTCAGACTCTTCTTGGCGAAACCGAAACGAAAGCACACGACGACCACATCACAAAATTGCCCAATCCGGATGCAGTACTATTACTTAATACTTATTATTGGGAGATTAAAAAGGATCTCGAAGCGGTCTTTGGCTGGCGCGTGCGCGTCTTGGATTTTCGTCAACAGCTTTTGCATGACGTATGTCGCAGCCTAAAACTACGCGGTGTTGATGGACATCGTGCAAGATAAATCATTTGTATAAGTTTTTGCTATATCGTAGCACGGTCTACTTGCGTTCGACGAAAGCGCCGCTTTGTCGATCCCAAAGATGTTTATAGGTACCCTCAGATTTTTCCAATAGCTCAAGATGCGCACCTTGCTCGACAATTTTGCCATTTTCGAGAACCACAATGCGGTCGAGATTCGCCACAGTCGAGAGCCGATGCGCAATCACAACACTAGTCCGGCCAGCCATCAGTTTACCTAGTGCATCCTGAATCAGTGCTTCGCTCTCTGAGTCCAGGGCCGAGGTGGCTTCGTCAAGGACCAAAATCGGAGCGTCTTTCAAAATCGCCCGCGCGATCGCAATGCGCTGACGCTGACCGCCCGAAAGCTTAATCCCTCGTTCTCCCACCAGGGTATTATAGCCGTCCGGCAAATCTTGAATGAACTCGTGGGCATTCGCGAGTTTAGCCGCGTGCTCAATTTCCTCTTGCGTCGCATCGAGTTTCCCGTACGCAATATTTTCGCCAACCGTGCGATGAAAGAGAGCTGTCTCCTGCGGGACGTAAGCAATATTCTGGCGTAAAGATTGCTGCGTGATGCTTTTGATATTTTGATCAGAAATCGCAATCCCACCTTGGTCAACGTCCGCAAAACGGAGCAGCAGTTTAGTCAAAGTAGTTTTTCCCGATCCCGAAGTACCAACCAACCCCACGCGCTCACCTGGTTGCACTTGTAAATTAAAATTTTCAAAAATAGCTTCTTTGGCGTCATAATGTTTAAAGCTGATATTTTTAAAGTTAATCGCTGATTCTTGAATAACTAACTCTTGGGCGTCCGGTTGATCAACTACATCGTCTTGCATATCCAAAATCAAGGTCATATCGTGCGCATCACCGAATACTCGGTTCAAACCGCGAAAAATATGGTTAATCGACCAGAGTTCGCTCATAACAGATTGGGAATAATTCACAATCAGGATCAAAGTTGCTACCGAGATTCCCAGCCACTCAGAACCAAAGATTAGAAAAACCAGAATCATCGCCGTGATGCCGATATTCACTCCGCTAAACATAACATCACGTTTCAAAACCGCCTGCATAGTTTTCAGATTCGCATTCGCCGCGCCGCGCGAAAAATTCGCATAGCGATGACGTTCGTGGGCTTCGTGAGCGTACGATTTTACGGAGATAATATTCGTGATCGAGTCGGCCAGTTGCCCGGTTTGCTTAGTCTCGGCCGCAGCTTGTTCGCTATTCAGATGACCAATTTTCTTGAAGGTGATGCCAGAAATCAACGTATAAATCAAAACTAGAACAATGATCCCTACCGCAAACAGCGGCGCGATTTTCCACATGACAACGACGATAAATAGGATGCCGCTCACAATCGGCAACAGGTCCCAAATCAGCACATCCAACAAACGCTCAAAAGCGCCGATAAATTTGTTGGTCTGCGAGACCAGAGAGCCCGAAAAACGATCGCCGTGGAATTGCATTGACTGAACCGAGAGCGTATCAAAACAGAGGCTAGCCAAGTCGTACATAGCCAGCACCTCCATTTTCCAAGTCCAATAGAGGCGCAACTTTTCGATAATCAAACTACTAAAGGAATATACCCCCAAATAAATCAGTACTTGCGGCAATAGTTCAGAGACAATTTCGTTTTCCTGAATACCATCGGAAACTTTTCCAATCAAATTAGCAAAAATCAACGGGCCTAGAACCACCCGAATGAAAACCACAACCGGCGTCGAGATCAAAGCGCCGAGTGAGTACCACTTGTATTTCACCACTTCGCGCCAAAAATAATGCAAAGTGCGTTTTGTAGTCTTCGGTTCCTCAGTTTTTTGCGCCATGTTTTTGATTATAACTCAACCAAGATAAAAAAGCAAATAGCAGAGTGCCTTTCGGGTGCTCCTGCACAATTCGTTTCCTGACGGGGGAATGATGGTAAATAACATAACGTTTTTGTTCATTAGTAGCAAGGTCAATAAATTACAGACCAAGACTCACCTTCGCAAAAAGAGCTTATTACCTAGCAGCCCAGAGCAGATTGTTCGTACTTGAACTTGGGCCTGTCAAGCTTTTTGTTGTATTCTTTACAACATTTTCATCAAAAAAACTAAAATTGAACAAATTATTTATGCAAAACCTTGACTTTTTTGATGATGTGTGCTATAATGGAAGGTATGGGATCGGTTAAATCTGTGTCTTCGCATTATTCTTATTCTTCTCCCTTGGGCGAGATTCAATTAACCAGTCGGGACGATACGTTGGTACGAATCGACTTAGGCAAAAGGATCTCGAGCCAAGATCCACAAGCGCCTAAATCAACCGATCTAGCGCCAGTTTTACGGAAGGCGTGCTCTTGGCTAAACCACTACTTTGCTGGAGAACCTTTGGATGTTAAGGGTTTTAAATTTACACCTGACGGCACGGTTTTTCAGCAAAAAGTCTGGGAGATTGTACGGCATATTCCTTATGGTGAGACTCTGACTTACGGAGAAATTGCGCGGCAATTATCTTCCGCTAGCTCAACAGGCCAAATGTCAGCGCGCGCCGTCGGCCAGGCAGTTGGTAAGAATCCGCTTATGTTAATCATACCTTGCCACCGCGTACTCGGGAAAAACAACAGAATCACTGGTTACGCTGGCGGTCTCGAGGCCAAACTTTGGCTTCTGCGGCATGAAAGAATTTTGCAATAAACACTAAGGTTTTTAGATTGACATAATCGAATATCGGAAGACGCAAGTTCAGTTCAAATTTTCTCTGGTAGGGCACAGTCCGGCAGGCTTTAACAAAGTTTCTAGAGGAAAACAACTAAATGTTAAGTCGATCTAGTCAAAGTTCTGCACTTCGTTTTTGTCAAGTTCGCGCCCGATTAGGGCCTCGCATTCGCTAGTAGCGAGTATAATTGTCATTCTGTGGTCTATTGTGTAAATACATAAGATAGAGCGCAAATAATATTGTTTGAATGTGGTATAATAAGGGAGTCTATACTTAATATCATTGAATAAATCATCTCGGTGCATAATCGCTTTTTCTAGCGAACAGTTGCCGTATTTAAGCGGCACCGCTAGCAAGACGGCAATAGCCGAGTTGTGATATAGGTATAGACACCCTCGCGGTGTCGCTTTTATTTGGCATCGTTCTTAATAATTAAGGAGATGCCAAAATGGAAATAGATTTTATCTACATTCTTTCCCAAATCTTTACAATCTTAATGTATGCCCTGATGGCTTGGACTTACTTTCTAAAAGATAAGCGCAAAATCGTCATCGTCAGCGCTTTCTCGCTAGTCGCTAATATAATTGCTTATGTTCTGCTTGGGGCTTGGACGGGGCTAGCAATGTGCGTAGTGGCGATGCTTCGCAATTTGTATATTCTTTGGGAAGAAAAGAAGAATGGCAAACGCGAAACCAACGAGAAGTGCGATTATATTTTTCTCGCTATCGTCTATCTCGGTATCATTCTTGCCACCATTCCCACTTACGAAGGATTCCTAAGCCTGCTCTCGGTTTTCGCAACATCCATCTATACTTATTCCATTTGGCAGAAAAGCACGAAGGTTTATAAGTTCTGCGGCATTCCAGTCGGGATTTCATGGATCGCTTATAATGCCTATGTGAAATCTATCTTCGGGGTAATCCTAGAAGCAATTTTACTAATCGCATCTGTTATCGGCTACGCGGCCGAAGTAAAACCTGCCAGAGGTGGTAAAATACAAAGTAAGAAACAGGAGAAAGAATGAAGCTATTTTTAGCCAGTCAAGATTTGGGCAACTTCGCCACCATCTTGCAAGAAATGGTCGGCAAGAAGAAGCGCGCGCTCGTTATCAGCAATGCCAGAGATTACTATAATGATGAAACAAGAATTGCCAGGAGTGTGGAGAAAACTCTCGTTAATCTCGGTGAAATTGGAATTGAAGCCGAAAGATTAGACCTCAGGCCATTCTTTGGTAAACAAGCGGAACTTGCGCGATACATTGAAGAAAAACAAGCAGGACTAATCTTTTCTGTCGGTGGTAATGTAATCTGTCTTGCCACGGCTTTGCACGAAAGTGGCATGGACGAGGTTATTCGGCAAGGTGTAGCCGAAGACAGATTCGTCTATGGCGGTTATAGCGCCGGTTCGCTGGTAGCATCGCATAATTTATCGCTGTATCTGATTGATGCGAAGTCGGGGGAAGAACTACCGCCGTGCTTTAACCCTGATGTGACAAAGGAAATTTACGGAGTTGAGTCTTACAGACAGGGTCTGGGCTTGATTCCAGAATATGTCGTACCACATATGGATAGAAGTGACTGTATTGATGCTATGCGCAAGGGGCTAAATAAAATCGCGCAGGCTAGTGCCGAAGCAATTTGCCTAGACGATGCTGATGTGTTTGTTGTGAATGACGAAAATAAGGAAATCTTGAAAGGCTAGACATGAAACTAATCGCTACCCGACATGCCGAAACGAACTACAATATTAAAGATTTGGTAAATTATGATCCATCAGTTGATGTGTATCTGACCGAAAAAGGTATAAAACAAGCAGCCGAACTTGCCGAACAATTGAAAGATTCTAAGTTTGATAGGATCTACATTTCTAGGCTGAAACGCACAAAGCAGACCGCCGATGCTATCAATCGCTATCATGGACAAGAGTTAGTGGTAAATGAACTGCTAGACGATACTCGGAATGGATTTGAAGGTCGTCCGTATAGCGAAGCCAAAGGTTGGCGCGATACACAGCCTAATCCAGTGACTGCGCGTTATCAGGGCAAATATGAATCCGTCAGCGACATGACAGACCGCGTGCGCAAGTTCTTGGACTATCTGAATCAGCATCACGGAAATGACGAAACGATTTTAATTGTCACTAGCAGCCACATTATCAAGCAGTTGCGTATGCTGAACGGCGAAATCACGATGCAGGAGTTGCTCAATGCACCAGCCAAACATGCCACTTACTATGAATTTGATATTTAAACAGGAGTAAAAATGATTTATCTTAAACTTGCTAATTTGGAAGATGCTAAAGCCGAATACGAAGCCTTGCAAAAAATCCCAGCCGCCGAAAATGGTTTGAATAATGAATATGCCGATATGTCTGAAACTGAGTTTGCGGAGCAGGCTTTGCCAAAAATGATTGCTAATTCCAGGGGAGAAGACCTGCCGGAAGGCTATGTGCCGTTTTCGGTTTATTTCTTGTGGGATGACGATAAAATTGTCGGCCTATTCCATTTTCGGCACCATCTTTGCGATAGTCTGAAAAAGCATGGTGGACATATTGGCTATGCTACTATCAAAGAATATCGCGGTAAAGGCTATGCTAGTAAAGGCCTAAAGTTATTGCTCGATGAAGTGCGCGATAAAATCCCCGAAGATGAGTTTTGGCTGGATGCGCGTAAAGATAATATCGCTTCACAAAAGGTAATGTTAAGTAATGGCGCATATAAGGTGGATGAATACGAAATGGATGGCATCCAGTATGTCAGAATGAGAATTAAAAAGTAGTACCTAATCGCTTCGCTTCTAGGGCGCGCCGAGGCTTGTTCTCGGCTAATACGGCTATCTTGCCTTATTGCGGCTTCGCCCCTGACTTTCTCGTGGCGCATCCTATTGCAATGACACTGTAATCTCCGTTCCGCACCACTCGCCAGCCAGCCGGCTACGGCTCTCGCGGACAAGTTCGCTTCGCCTTGTCCGACTGGCGCGCCCAGTCGCTACGCGAGTTCCGCGCTGTCCTAATCTGTAATCTTGTAATATAGGCAAAGGAGGTGGCACATTATGGCTATAATTATCAAACCTATTCTCTGGGGAGAAACTTGGGATTGGCGGAATGACGATTTTGTCAAAGGCGAAAGTGTGAAATGCGATGTTTATGCTTATCGTGGCGAAAACCGCACTTTCGTAAGGGGAGAAATCGCACCGCACGAAGACCACGGCTGGACGAATGCCGCTAGTGATTATTACTATCTGATTATAAGTGGCTCTTGCGAAGTTTATGTCGGCAAAGATAGCAGTAAGATTAGTGATTAATCTGATAGAACTTGCCGAAACGACCGAGTTCAAAGCCGGTGATAGTTTTGTCATCAAGGCCGACACAAACTGCAACTACCGCGCTGGCGCAGACGGTTTGAAATTCGTCTTATTTATGAATAATCTCTAGGAGGAATAATATCGCCAAAAATATCACAAAACGGTGCAGCCCCACAAACTGCGCCGTTTTTAAAATCTCACCGCCCCATATTCCACCTGCTTCCGTTCCATATCTCTGACCGCATAAACCAGCGCATCTATACAGTGGACGTTGCTATCTTCCGGTCCGTCTAGGGTTTTGCCAGTGGATTTCTGCATGCGCCACAGATAGGTTAAGTATTCTTGTTCTAGGTCTTGTATCATTTCCGGCTTTACGTTATCGCAGACAAACAAGCCTCCATGCTTCACATTGATTTTGACGGTTTCCGCCACGATTTCTTTGCTAGTAAGATGAGTTTGATACAAACAAGGTTTAAGGTAGATTGACTTCGTCTGTGCGTCGTTCTCTACTACTTGCCATTGGTCCATGTCCAGTGCTTAAGGAAGTACCATTCGGAACTAAGGACTATGGCGGACATGTAATCCCAAAACGACATAGGGCATTAACAGTCAAAAAAAATAGAGGTAGAACCATAAATGGCTGGAAGAATTAGATGAAACTGTCGACCAAGACAGAGAAATTTTCCCCCTCAGGGCTTTAACAGAAAAATTGTCCGTTCAACAGGGGTCAAACGAACAATTTAATGATTTATATTCGGCTTGGTAGTCCTCGTCACTTCATATTGGAACCAACTCTGTAATGAGATTAACCGTTGGATATCTCTATTAGAGAAGTCATCTCTTACAAATCACATTCCCTATGGTCTTGGAACTGTATCTCATGTGTAGTGTGATATAGGCCAAACTTAATGTTGTATAGAAGGTGGGTTTGAATACACTACCGAACCAGAAGTTGTGGATTCAGCGAGACCATACAATCACAATCTATGACAACAGACCAATATAGACGCAGGCAAATGCCGTTCTCATTGACCGTCTTGGGAATGTTAGCGAGCAAGGCCCCAGTGACTGGGCTATGTTTTTATTATAGCAGAGTATTGGCTATCTGAATAGATCTTTTAACAACTCCAGTAACTAACAGGGTAGGGGTCTATATAGATTAGGCACTTGACCGATATTTTGTCTAAACTGACCTGCCCGATAATTCTGTCATTCTGTCTGTTTTGTCGCTCATTACGGCTCTCGGAGTGTTATTCTCACCCCGCTGAACTCTGTGGCTATTTCCTTAACTGGTCATTTTCAAGGCTAAAAATCTGTGCCGGTTTTTATTTTATAATCAAGTTATGGCTCGGAAAAGTATGTATCGTCAAGAACTGGCTGACAAGATTGTGGAACTGGTCAGTCAAGGTTATTGCCTAAAGGATGTGGCTTATTTTTGTGGCTTGTCTGACCGAACGATCTTGCGGTGGCGAGAAACGCACCTAGACTTTAACGAGGCTTTTGTGAAGGCTACTCAACGCAGTGTGGAGAATATTGAGGCGATCAGACGGCTTGGACATCGCACTTATAAGAGAAAAACGTATATTTCCCCGAACTACGGACAGAAGCCCCTCATATCGCCCGTAAATCGCTCACAGGGGCAATTATCTCGACCAAAGAACCCTACTTGGCTGGGCTTACCGATTCACCCACGACCGATGTCGCCTTACACCAAACGTATTCCGCACTATCTCAATCCAAACACTATGCGTGTGGAATGGGTGGAACGTTGGCGAGGTGGGGAGTTCGTCTTGGGGAGTTGTCGGATGGAGGTTTGGGAGGCAAAACATGAACCTATCATTGACGATAGGTTCATAGGGATAGTAGTTTAAGTCTATTTCTTGGACAAGTATACTCCATTTGGTACAAGTTCTTTTTCCACTGCGGTTACCCTTGCGTGTAAAAAGATTATTTTGGAAATCTGAACAATAACGATGAGAAGGTATACGAGCGATGAAAAAAGTAAGAAACCAGACGAGCTGGACACTCCTGCTACCGTAGCCCCCTCTATGATTGTCGATGAACACATTATCGCTATGAAAGCATATATAAATGTCAAAATTACAAGTCCGCAAAAGGTCGATATTGCTTGCCTAACAAAATAGTTATGATTTGCAGTTAGCAATAAGGTTTTATCTGTTGATTTGTTGTCGTTTCCACTCATATTATCTCCTTAATAACTAAATATTTTATTCTTATCTTAATTACTCACTATAACAATACGTTGTTTTGTTCTCCAAACGGTAGAGTAAAGCAAAGTCTCTTGCCGAACTTGAATAGACCGCCTTATCGTCATCGCATTCTGCGTGACTGACGAAGTAAATAGTATGGTCAAAGGTTGTGACGCTCTTTGTCTGCCCATCTTCTAACTTACTAAAATCAAAATCATAACTCTCGCCATCAGGATCTGAACTTACTGACAAATACTCTTTGATTGCTGACGTGCTACTGGGAAGCTTACCATTGTTGTTCATTTCGTATTCGTATATATCGCTGTATATCTTTGCTAAATCGCTCTTGCGTGTAAGGTCGTTTGTTGTCTCTCTGAGTTCCTCTGCTTGCTCGTTTAACTTATTGGTCGCAGAGAACATCGTAAAGCGTGTTATAACACCCATAAAAATCAGCACAGCGATTATGCCGACTATTACTAGAACTATATTTAATGTTTTTGAATTTGATTGTTCTTGCTTGGTTGCCACTTTATGCTCCTAAAATAAATTATTGACTATTCCTGTGTTCAATGGCAATAATAAAAATAGCAGCCACGTACAGGTTGCTTAAACTTTTTACACCTAACCTTTTGGGCTAAAATGCTAGTACGTGACTGCATATCTCGCCCAAAAGCAGTTATTTACTGCTTGGCTAGGTATAATATAAAAAGTTTAAGCACTCCTATTATATCATAAAACATGGAATGTTTTATAACTGGAGTTATAATCGCTATATGGAAAAGAACTTGGAACGGCAGGCTGAATTAGAAGAATGCAACTTGGACGCTGACCTTGTTGACCCAGCGTTCGCCAATGATAACTGGTTTTGACTGACTTTGTAAAATTACCGCCTAGAAGCCCCATATAGGGGCTTATTCTATGAAAATGGGAAAATATGCCAGTTGAGACCGAGAGTCGTCTTCAAAACGCTTAAAATGCCCTCAGATGGCGATTATAACAGAGGTCATACCAGTCACGCTTGCGTCCTAGTTCCACCTGAGTTATACTTGGGTTAAGAACCGATTGAAAGGTGGCTCAGGAGGAATAAGAGCCATAACGAGTAAATCAGACACCTCGGACGGCTAGCCGTCACCCAAAATCTAACTTCTGCCGTTTTGGCAGTAGAGGATTTATGGCTAGAATTGAAAGAACTGCGTCCTTTTCCGACGTTCAAAGCCAAAAACAAAAATTATTTATCACTGTCAGTGAAGCTCGAAAAATCTTGGGGAACTCCTACAATAAAATTACCGATGACGAACTGAGAAGAGTTATCATTAGCATGGGGGACTTGGCGAGGTTGCTTGTTGCGAACCCACAACTGTTCAAAATTAACGATGAAGGAAAATTTTATGAATAACGAGGAAAAGGTGAAGGTTGTCGGCTATATGCGAGTATCTACTGACAGACAAACTGATGGAGTATCGAAGGATACTCAACAGGCAGCAATCCAAAAATATGCTGATGCTAATAATATGGAAGTTGTAGATTGGTATTGGGACGGTGGCTTTTCCGCTAAGACTGCGAAACGCCCAGAATTACAACGTATGCTAAAGGACATTGAAAGCAAGAAGTATATGGGACTGGCACATGTGGTGGTCTATAATACTAGTCGTATCAGCCGCAACTTAATCTCATATGCCGCCGACATTGGAACTCGGTTAGCAAGTAAGGGGGTTACTTTACGTTCTACCCAAGAAGCCATTGACGACACCCCAACAGGAAAACTCATGCAGAATATCGCTATGAGTATGCATCAATTTGACAATGACTTAAAATCACGTCTGGTTCGAGATAATATGAAAACTACTGCTCTAGAAGGTTGGTGGACAACAATCCCGCCTGTCGGTATGAAAATTGAAAAGCACTATACTGGTAGTCTAAATGCCAGTGGAAAAAAGAAGTATCATGCTGCCCTAGCATCTGACGAGACGAATAATCTCGGTGAAGAAATTGCGAATATTATCTGGAAATATCATGAAGGCATGTCTGTTGCTGACCTAGTACGCTATGCGGAAAAACGCAATATCAGGGACAAGAAGAGCAAACTCTTAAACCATAATGCCATTACACGCATCGTAGTTCAGCCTGCTTATGGTGGCTATATTCGTTCTAGCCTGACCGATGGGGAGTTGGTGAAGGCGAAGTGGGACGGTATCGTTCCAATTGACGTTATTCTAGACAATATCAAACGACAGCAAGGTATTAGGGTAGTGGGCGAAAAGCGTCCCTGTCTGCGTGATAATCCGCAATACCCTCTCAAAAACGTTTTACGTTGTTTCCATTGTGGAAGGAATTTGCGTGGCTCTGCCCCAAAGTGCGGTAGCGGCATCCGTAGCCCTCGTTATCATTGCCCAGACCGTCTTGGTATTGGCTCCGTGAAGAATGACATTCTTCATGAACAATTTGAAGAACTCTTACAAGGTATTACTCCGACCGCCGAAACCCTCAAATTGTTTCGCACTATCTTAAAACGAGCACTAAAAACGTCTGTCCGCTCCGTCAATGCCGATTTGAAAGAACAGCGTGAACTCTTAAATGACCTTGACCGACAACAGCAAAAGGCTTTGGAAAAATTGATTAACGAACAAATCACAAGGCAGGAAAAGGATGTCTTTGACAAGGTTATTACCGAAAAACGTGCTACTATTACTCAGGAGATTACTCGTCTGGAAGGTCAGAAGTTGTTGTCTGACAAGGCTATTGACCGAGTACTTGACTTAATGGAGGCTCCTGCTCGCGTCTGGCATAATGGCGATTTGGCTACAAAACAACTAATTCAGGCGATGGTTTTTCCAAATGGCATCCCTTATGATTTGACGGAGAAAAAACTTGGAACCAGCGAAATTAGCCCACTCTACTCTGTTATTTCCACCAAAAAAGCACCCGAAGGTGCAGAAAATACCAGTATGGTAGCGCCAGCTGGAATCGAACCAGCATCGTAGACTTAGAGGGTCTATGTCCTATCCGTTGGACGATGGCGCCATCATCTCGGTCGGGTGAATATGAAAAACTGATCGAGGTTTTCTCCTTCCGATTCCCCTATTTCATTATAACATACTCGAGGCCAATTAACACCTGCGCCGGCTTGGGTAAAAAGCGTTGCATAACTTATCTTCTCAGGAAGCGTGTTATCAAAATCATAGCGTTTCTCGAACGTCTACCAGCAGTGAGATCGTAAATTATGGGGCAAACCTCCTCGCTAGTCCTAAGGACCAAATAAACACCTGGGGGCGGAAGTAGGCATTTTTAATTTTATGGCATCTGCTATAGAAAACACAGATGATTGACGCAACACGCTACTTACTTTTGCCCAATCCGGCATCCAGATAGCGTTTCACATAATCCCAGCCCCAGTTATTATCAAAACCGGAGGTGCTGAACTTATTAAACTTGAAAAATGGCATGCCTTCGGCGACCTGCAGAGCTCGCTCAGTTTTCTCCTCAATTTCCTCTACCGTCTCATGATCTTCTAGACATTTATCAAAATTGTCGCCGAGACCAGCTTGATGACCGATCTTTCGCCAATAATCTTTTGGCAAATTAGAGATCGCAGGCGAAGTTTTGCTATCGCCGACCCCCTTCGAATAATAATCTTTCCATAGCGCCTCAAGCGCACCATGGTAATAATCCCAGAACTTATCTTCACGCATAGCGCAATAAGCACCCTCTGCTGCATCACGCGAATATTTGATCCCGCTCCCTTCATAAAGATAATCGGTCAGGCGGATCTCAAACAAGATGTCGTTTTCTCCCAGATAAGACTCGAACTCATCCCAATGCTCCATAACAACGCGCGAAAAAACGTCGCAATATGGACACATCAAATCAGTATACATAACGTAATAATTTTTGGCGTCCAAATTCCCCACTGTCGCCGATTCATACCAAACCTGCTCGGCGGGCGATTGCTTCCCCGAATTGCTTGCCAAAAATAACAATCCGAATATAACCACCGCGATCACTGCAATTACAGCCATCCTAATGATTTTCATTATGCTGTTATTTTTCGCTAAATCCGCGACCTCATTACTGGCATCTTCAGTTTTTTTGTCGTGCTCTGTCATTCCTCGCTCCTTGCGTTCTCAGTTTTTTGCTGACTACTTTCGCGCTCCTTGTTTCGTTGATATTTTTCACTCACCAACAAAGCATAAACATCTTTTCCCATTCGCTTTAGCGACCAAAGCGCAACAATAACAGCCGCCAAAGTCAAAATATTGGAAATCACACTAGCCAGCGCATAACTACTAGTACTAAACAGGGTGCCGAGTAACGGCATCAACAGAGTAGTCCCGCAAGTCGGACAACCCGAGCCCAAAATCGCCAAGCCGGCTGCAATACCCGCATTCTGGATATTATCCGCGTTGCTGGCGGTTGCAATCAGTTGTTCCCTCTTACTCCTCCGACGTTTTCGCCAAACCAGGGCCACCAGACCGATCAGAACACTCTGTAAAACCGTTACTAGAAAAATCAGGCACCAGTCCCACAAACTCCTGCCAACCCCAAATATGGACAAAAAAGCACTACTCAAAATCGCCATTTTGCCTTCCAGATCGGTCACCCAAAACAGATCTATTCCTGCCGTACTACCGGCCAACAGATTCATAAGTGTCCCAAAAATTACAAAGGAGAGCAAGACCGCGCACAAAAATTTGCGATTCCGCGTCGCCAAAACAATGCCGCTAAGCGCAATCTTCCATTCATCGCACCATCGAGCAAACCAATATTGAACTTTTCGAAAATTCAAACTTTTTTGCTTACCTCCACGATCCGTCATATGATAATCGTAGCACAGGTTTTCTAAAAAATAAAGCACTATCTCTGATAAACTTCGCAAAATAAGAATCATCATTGGTAGGATAAGAATACGGTGCTTCTGGATTCCCCACTACAGATCAAGCCGTCGCAAGCAGCTTATATTACCATTTTATCACTCTTATGTTTTTTTGTCAATAGTTTTTGTTCGGTTTTAGGCTCTGTATCCCTGTTATAATTTTCAATTTTTACCGATCTTTACACGACCAGATAATAGATATTATGCAATTTTTACTATTGTTATTCAACGGATATATTGTTTATGTTATGATACTAAAAATCTTAAAAATCAATATTGACGAGCTTGTATGACATGGTAAAATTAAGTTAGAACTCGGGCGGATCTGACGTTGAGAGATGTCTGCAGTTCTAAAACATAGGCATTAATAAATGGTGGTGATGTTTAATGCAATTTATTCTCCTAGCCCTGTGGCGGTAGGTACGGCGCAGGGTTTTTTGTTGGTTGTCCTAAGTAACTTTGATATGTTCTGGGTTCTGGGTTCTGGGTTCTGGGTTCTGGGTTCTGGATTCTGGATTCTGGGTTCTGGATTCTGGGTTCTGGATTCTGGGTTTTGAGTTTATTGTTATCTCTAAAACCCACAATTCATCAACTTAAAAGACTATGGCGCGCAAGGAAGCATTTTGTCCAAGCTGTATAATGCCAGGATGTTGTACTGCTCGCAGCGGGGCCATCGGTATCAATAGCGGTCGTTTGTGGGACTCTGGCGTCAGCGGTTACGGATGGTCGTCCCGGGTTAGTCCGTCCGATGCTCGTTATACCTACGCTCTCAACTTCTATACGTCTGACGTCTACCCGTCCGGCAACGGCACTCGCTGGAACGCCTTTCCCCTCCGCTGCGTAGCTAAAGACTACACGTTTAGTACAAAGTCGATGTTAGAAAACTCCTATATTTCTAGGGGTTTCTTGATGTTTGGGGAACAATGTACTGATAATACATACAAAAAGATAGCATTAGCCTGATAGTTTTGACGACTAGAATAGCGGCTTGATTTTACACGATGCACCAACCTCCTGATAAAAAGATTTGCGTTCGCTACAGAGTAAGTATATAATGATCAGTTCATTTTACTCGTTTTACACGATTTAAAATATGTCCGAAGGTCGAACTGCCCATCATTTCTGATTCAAAATCCACAAAGTGTATCGAGAGCAGGACACGATACTCACTATTTCATAAGATTCTCAATAATCTACGCGTTTGACAATCATTTGCCAATCTGCCGCCAACTAAAAAATCTTAAAAAAACCTGGTATCCTATTTTCAAGAGCAGAAGAAGGTGGGTGATGGCTTATGATTATGTAGAAACTACTACATTAAGCAAGCAGATTGTGTAATCGGAGAGATTTTAACAGGAAACAGATAATTTTCGATGGAAAGCGAGGAAATTTTATGAAATCAAATTCAAAGCAGACAAAAGCCAATAAAAATCAGAATGCTAATGTAACCCAGAAAACCAAGGAAGCCAAACAGGAGTCTTATGCTGCAGGATTATTCGATAGGCCGATGGTTGAACGTGTCGAAGTAATGATGCCACTCAACTCCGAATTTTTTCCAGATGGTGACGATAAAGAACCGACGCTCATTAACCCTCAGTATTATGATAGATACTTCATTGTAGAAGATCAGGGTGGCTACAGGATCAGATTGGGAATCCATAGCTGCTCACTCGGAATCGGCGCAATGAATAAAGATACTTCCATCGCATGTCGTATTCCTACGGATACAGCTGAGGCTCATCGCCTCTTTGCATTGTTCTTCCTACCAGAAATGTACCCAGTGAAGATTTTAGATGCCGTTATTCTGCAAACGCGGAAGCCTTCCCAGAAATTCCACCTGGTTTATGAGCAGAGTTCTGCAATCCTGGAGAGTAACGATCTTTCCCGAGGGTTAGCCTTAAGTCATGATGCGGCTTGGATGGAAGATAACAACTTGATAATCTTCCAACACGGTTTACATAACGAAATCCCATCCTACACCGATTTTACTTATGATTTTTTGACTTTCAGGGTGCGGGTGGTTTTTGATTAAGAAATAATAGTAACTATCTACAGGCTCCCAGAATTATCTGGGAGCCTGTAGATGAATCAAATTTTTCCGAAACAGTTTGACCTATAAAAGCTTCTGCCTATTTTGCGCACTTAACTATAAAGACGTGTTAGCAGTTTTTAATGTCTTGATGCATGTTCGATCCTGTCTTCGTAACAAGTGGTGATCACTCTTTCCTTAGAAATTTTCCGGTTTAGTATCAATATTATAAACTGAAGATAAAGTGGCTTTGTTCTTAGTGTTAGTATAAACGACCGTGATTCGATACCCACCCGCTTTTGGCTTTATCAATTTTGATTTTGGAAAAATATTCAGTGTAGCCTTAGAGACGGGTTTTTCGTAATACTTAAAGTTATCTTCCGTTTTACTTTTATATAGGATCTGCATAATTTTCCATCCCTTTTTCGCTGTTACTTGTATTTTAGGATCACTAACAGTTTTCTTCAGAGCAATCTTTTTACTATTAGTGTTTTTATTGGTTAAGCCTACAAGATTCGAACTCTTACCGTTTTTGATGCCTGTAATAGTAACGGATTTTACAGGATTGGTATATTTCTTCACCTGGATTTTGGTTTGATACTTCTTATCACCAATAGTATAAGTGATTGCGGCAGTACCTAATTTTTTAACTGTGAATAAGATGATGGTATCATCATACCCATTCGCTTCGAGACCGTCAATCTCCAAAACGTTTTTATTGGTGCTTTTAATGTTGGATGCATGCTCATCAATCGGCTGCCCAGCTATAGTGATGCCATAACCGAAAGGCTTATTAGATGTCGACGTAAAATAAAGTGTCATTTTGCTTGGCGGAAGCTGAAGAGCTGCCTGCACTTCTGTAGTGGTATAAGGTATACAGCCAAGCGTTAAAGCTAAAGTTAAAAAGGCTACAATCAGTTTTTTTGTAAGTTTCATAATCAATCTCCTTGAGTGAATTATTTTATAGTAGCATTTCTGTTGTTTCGAATCATAAAGATAATCAGTGTGTTTACGAGCTTTCCTAAAATTTTGTTGTATTATGCTTCACGTGTTATAATGATAGTGTCTCATTTTTAGATATCGTTTTACATAAACGCATTTTCCGATGCGCTTAAGCGGCATCGCATAAGTAATCATCGGAAAATGTAAAATGATTATGAATGGAAATGAGACACCTTGCGGTGTCGCTTTTTGTGGTTAATAAAAAACGACATAGAGTAATTATCAAACCAAAATGGAGAAATATATGGATAGTCAAAGCAATCAAAATACGCAAAGCACACCACCGGCGGCTAATAATGTCAATAATAATATTGATTTCAATAACGATAAACGTAAAAAGGCATTGGCGCGGCTTAATACCACTTCTTTTATAACTATTGGTCTAAGTGTTCTGGAAGTCGGGTCTTTGAGTTTTATTCTTTCGATGTGGACTTCGGGAAGTACAGATTGGTGGATGTATATGTATACGCTTATATTTCTGCCTACCATTGGGCTTCCTGTTCCTATTGGTTTGATTCTTGCTTGTAAATTAATCATCGATCGACGTGGTTTTAGGCGAGAGTTTGGCAAGCTACCACACGATGCGACTTTCGTCGCTGGTAGTGTTGGTATGGTTGTGTGTATATTACCGGCTTTATCGTTGCTCCTTCAATCTGTAGTGACACTATTAAATCAACTTCTTGGCTTTTTCTCTAGATGATTTGAAAATATACACAATATAAGAGCTTTTTCATGATATTATTGTGGCAGATCTAGTAACATCGTAATACAGTTTGCTGCAATCACATAAACTTGTCGCTTACTTTATCTTGAGTTTAGCCATTGCCTTCTTCCCGCTCCCATCGGTTGCAGTGGCGATGATTTTGACCGTTTTACCTTTCCCGGCTTTCTTGGTGACGACTTTACCTTTGTTATTCACTTTGGCATATTTGGTGTTACTGCTTGACCATTTCAGGGTTTTATTCGCGCCTTTGGTAGCTTTAACTTTGGCTTTTAGCTTGATAGATTTACCAGCTTTAATGGTGCGGGTTTTCTTGCCTAAGATTGTGATTTTCTTTACGACACCTTTCATACACTGGATTTTGTAGCTGGCTTTTATGCCGCTGCCATCTTTTGCTGTTGCAGTAATCGTGACTGTTTTTCCGCCTGCCGCTTTTTTGATTGTAACGATACCCTTACTATTTACGGTGGCATATTTGGTGTTACTGGATTTCCAAGTGATGGCTTTATTTGTAGCGTTGGCTGGTGACACAGCTACTTTGAGTTTGAGTTTCTTTCCCACAGCAATCTTTTTGCTTGAACCCGTGATTTTGAGTTCTTTTACTTTTATGTCACTTCCAATATCTCCTCCAGGTGTAGGGGTGTTTGTCGGCGTTGGGGTGATAGATGGCACTACAGTTGTCACAGGCGGAGTTGGAGATGCTGTAGGCGTTTCTGCCCCCGTGCCTGGTGTTACTGAGGGTGTTTCCGTGACTGTCGGACTCTCCGTAATGGATGGATCTGTTCCTGGTACAGAAGGCACTCCCGGCGAAGAAGGTGAACCCGTCACAGATGGTGAGCCAGTTACGGATGGAGAAGGAGTCACGCTTGCCGTGCCGATGGGTATTTCTGTACCTTTACCATCAGTCAAGACTTCTTTTTCGGGTTCTCCTTTATCATCAAGGACAAGTAGTTTAACGTCTTGAATATCAATTTTATCTTCTTCCTTGATGCTTTCGTCATTATCATCCCAGACGCTGACTTGGCTGGTCATTACTTTGCCGTTGGTGAGGGCTACGTTCTCGAATGCTTTTTCTTCTTGTACTTCATTTGTGTTTAAATCAATATTCTGCACGGAGTATTTCATTGTGCCTGCGTCTGTTCCTGTTAGCCTAAATGTATAATCCCCTTCATACAATAAATACACTGTTTTTTCATCACCATTTACCTGGACGTATACTCCGTTTGACACTGTATCGTCTACTTTGTTGTTTACTACGCGTCCAACCAACAGACCATTTTTACTGCCATCATCAACATAGACTTCCACGTCTACGGGGCAGTGAATATAAACAACCCTTCTATTTGCTGGTTTCGTATTCAAATCACTGTCTCTTTCAATCAAATAGGACATATATGTTTCTACGGCATGTCCATAGCCTATTTTAGTAGGCTCATCGAATAACCACCAAGAATCCATTATGGATTTTAGGTCTGCACCATTTGTTATTGTTTTAAAATTATGATATATATTAGGTGCATAATTTGAGCAAGAAAACCATATATCTTTTCCATACCTATTCCCGATAGGTGGAAGCATAGTTATAGTATCTCCAGTGTTTAATATGTTATATATATTTTGATTTTCCCCAAAACTAAAACTGACCTTTGCATTAGGCGAAGCAAATGTATATGCAAAAACATTTTGCACACCATAATCATCATTCAACCTCTTTGCAACAAGATTAGCTACGACACCTCCAAGGCTATGCCCGGTAACAAAAAACTTCACATTATCTCGATTGATTTCAGACGTGTTTCGCTCACAAGCTTCAATGTATTTTTCGATTGTATCGTAAATATTATTTGCGCATAAAGAAAAACCACCAAAAATAGATTCTACATCGGTCAGATAGTCTTCTGGATCTGCGGTGCCTCGAATCGTGATAATAATAATATGTTCTATATCATTATTTGGATTAATACTTTTGTGTCCTAGAGTTACCGCGGGATAAAAAATATCGTGGGCAATATCCCATGCATTAGTATTATAGTATTGAGATAATATTAAATCAGAATCACAGCCAAGCCCCTCCAATTTTTCTCCAAGATTATCGTCAAATTGCTCCCCTCCATCCGTTAATATGTTCTCCACGGCATCTTCTGAACGTTCAGAAGCTCCAGAAAGCACTAAGGCAATTTTTGCAAGACGATTATCATATTCAGTTGAGGTTCCCTTTAATATCAAATCCCATCCCCAATCCATATCCATCCCGAATGTCTTGCCTCCGTTCCATGGATAAAAACCTATTCTTTTAGTCTCTATTCCAGATATATTTTCAGCAATCTCACCAAAAGTAAATTCAAGATCGTTTGGATCCACCACTTCATAATATCCTGCATTTTGGATATCTTTCATAAACTTTCGACCAAAAGCAAGTTCTTCTTCGTCCAGACTATGGAAAAATGCCAGTGAATAAATCTTGTACTGAGCTTTTAATAATGTTGCAGTATTATAGACAGCATTCGCATATTCATAATAATAATCATCATCAGAACTTGTATATGGACCATCACTCGTTGTTGCCCCGTTTTCTGGCAATCCATCGGAACAGAGAATAATGTTTTTTATAGCTTCGTCAGGGACGGATCCAAAAATATTAGACGCTTTTCTAAGTGCCTGATCAATATTAGTTCCTCCGCTTGCTTCAATTGAATTGATGTAAGAAGTCAGTGTATTTAAATTATCAGTAAACTGACATTCTACAGAAGAGGGGGCATTCAGCCTTACAATAGCAACATAATTTTGCCCATCTGCAGCAAGAACTGATTCACAGAACTTGACTGCAGCCTGTTTCTGTACAGTTGAAGGAGTTCCATCCATGCTACCAGAGGTGTCCAGAATCACCACGGAACACCGCATAATACCGCCGCCATTAGAAGATTGTGGCAATGCCCCAGCATTGCCGTAGGTGTTGCTTTTTTCTTCTGAAGCAACAGACTCTTCTTCGGCTGCTTCACTTGTTGTTTCGCCTACCCCATCGATTCCATCGGTGTTTTCTTCTACTGCTTCATTCGCGCTCTCACTCACTGTTACATTAGCGAATCCTGTTTGCTCTTCCGCCGCCCATAACGGTATGGCCGACATGGCGGTCAGTATCATACATAACACCAGCATGAATGATAATATTTGCCTTCTCGGCATCTTCTTTTTCTCTCGGCTCATAAGCCCCTCCTTTTTAATGTGCAGGAGCCTCATCAGGCCCCTGGTTGATAGTAAAAACACGGCTCATAAAGCCGCTAGACATAAGAATGTAACATAATAGATACTCTGCTACCTATTTTAACATCAAAAAAGCCTCACTTCAAGATTTTTTGGTGAGATTTAGCAAAAAATTGGTAAAAAGTAACAAGAAATTTTCTGTTTATGTCCGTTTGCAGAGGCTAACACTCTTTTTTCTAATGATTTTGACGGGGGATCTATTCCCAGAATGTAACTGCCTATCTAATATGTTACTAACCCCCTTGGCTCTTTAATGAGATATACTAACTATCACCAAAGAACCAAGGGGGTATTTTATACTATGGCCGCTACAGAACCGATCAGAAATAAGAAACAGCTCAAAGAACTCGCTCAGTATTATCTGGAACGTGGGCAGCTTAGAAATTACACCATGATCATCATGGGGGTATATACAGTGCTTAGGATCAGTGATTTATTACGCCTTAAGTGGTCGGATGTGTATGACGAAGAAAAAGGTGCATTCCGTGACCACGTGGATGTAACCGAGAAAAAGACCGGAAAAACTAAGACCATCGCACTCAATAAGCAGATCCTGGGCGCACTGCGCCTCTGTCTGCCGCACCGCCGCGGTGAGTTTATCTTCGCCAGCAACCGCAAAACCCAGAAAGCGATCAGCCGGGTGCAGGCCTGGCGCATCATCCACGCGGCGGTGGTAGCAGTAGGTATCAAAGGGAAAGTTTCTTGTCATAGTCTACGTAAAACATGGGGTTACCATGCCTGCAGGATGGGAGCGGTTCCAGTTGTCGTGATCATGACGATCTACAATCATAGCAGTTTCAAGACCACTATGCGCTATCTAGGGGTGGAACAGGATGATCTTGATAAAGCGTATTTAGAGATGGAGCTGTTTTAATTAAGATAGTTTTAGCTAAACAAATCATAAATAATGCATTAACTTATATATAGATGGTATTTGTCGCATCCACATCAGTACGGTGGATCATTGTCTTATGCGGTTATGTACAGCTAACCATATGGAACTATTTTACCTGTTTCCAAAGTCTGAGATCCTGGAAGGGTAGTGAGAAAAGCCTCATCCCACTACCCTTCCATTTAACGGGGCAGATCATACAGTTTCTTTTCATACTGCTCCACAATATCATCATATCCAAGGCGTTTTGCCAGCATGTAGACTGCGCCATATAAAGCACGTTTTGCTGATGCGCCCAGCTCCTCATCATCTACATTTATCAGGATACTGAGCATAGCATCTTTCGTCCTGATATCGTCTGCGAATGCTAAAGCCGTCCAAGGCTTATCCAGCTTCTGGGCAGTGTCTTCTCTGTTACCGCTATCCAGCACACCATCAGATCCATCCAGGATATCAGCATTTACATTTTCTGTCCCTGTTAGATCTTCTTCTGGGAAAAAGAACCCATAAGGCCCGCAGACGGGCGGGCCATCATCCCTCTCAAGGAGCCAGTTACCTGGCGCTTTTACCCGTAGCATAAATGCTCTTTTTGTAAGGCAGGCGATCTGGCGCGAACATATCTGCAGGTATCTCCATGTACGAGCGTACTGCCCGGTATCCTTTTTTAAGGGAAAACAGGCCATCTGTTTCTGCAAGATCCTGATCAGGCACTTGAGGCTGTTCCAGATCAGGCTGGTATATCGGCTGACAAGGCGGCTCCCGTTGACCGCCGCACAGATGTCGGAGGCCATCTGGAACGCCTCCATCTGGTACATGCGCTGGAGGGTGTCATTACAAGATAGGCCAGTGTCATCCGGCAGAAGGCTGACTGTCCGTCCTGTCGACTCTATAGCATCCGTGTAATACCGGGCGGCGGCCTGCTCATCCCCGAGCCCTTCAGTTGATTGGGCGAGGAGCATCAGGGTATACGCCTGGTAGATATCCCCACCGCCGGGAAGTAAGCTGTAAAAGTCCAGTGTCGTCTGCAGGGGAGGGATGTTTTTCTGACAGATTTCTTCCAGCCCGGGGCCGTCCAGCTGTCCCAGCCCTGTCACCAGCAGGCTTGACCAGGAAAAG
>CANENS010000005.1 GCA_947428935.1 uncultured Candidatus Saccharibacteria bacterium
GTAATTTTGTAATTTTGTAATTTTGTAATTTTGTAATTTTGTAATTTTGTAATTTCATCTTTAACTGGACTTGGCATAAATATCAGATAATTGTCGGTGAAAAATAATTTTAAAAATTGTCCTGTGCTGAATTCAGTGATTTTTGTATATTTTATTTTTTTGGTACTAGGTTTTATGTCATAAAAAAGCGGCCTCGTGAAAGACCGCTTTGATTTTAAGGTGCACTATTTTTTCGTTTTCGTGAGCTGTTTAAAACTTTTATTAAATTGTTTGTTAAACTCTGATTTGAAATAGTTGTCGAAGGCTTTGTTGAACTGGGCCGCTCCCATTTTTTGGCCGAATTTTTGCCTGTACTGCGGTTTTAAGCTGGCTCTCAACTGCTTTCTCAGTTTAGTTTTTACCTTTGCCTTAACCTTGGTTTTACGTTTGGCGGTCAAAGGTTTTTTGAGATATGATTTGAGCTGCTTCTTCAGTTGTGGCTTGACTTGCTTTTTGAGTTTGCCAGCGAGCTGAGTTTTGAGTTGTTTCTTCGCCATAGCGATTTCGTGTGCGCTCGGACTGCTTAATTTCGCGATGCTAACGGTTTGGCGATACTGACAAATTTTACAATCCCGATGCTTGCTACCTTTTTTCGCTGTGGTTGACTTCATATCAACCACCCAACTAGAATAGCTATGCCGCGCATAGCTACCACGTTTTAGACAGCCCGGTACTGTGCATTTATGCCAGTGTGCGGTTTTGTCATACTTCCATTTGGCCGATAAATCATACGAGTGTATGTGCTCGGTCGGGTTGGGTTTTCCGGTAGGTAATGGCATTGGGATTACTGCATACTCACCTTGACCGCAAACGATACATGCTCTATGTTTAGTGCCATCATGCTCTTTGGTCGCTTCCACATCAACTATCCATTCGCCAAAGATATGCTCGTTGTAACCGTCTTTTTGGCTGTTTTCTTTGGTTGGGCAAAGTTCGCTTTCGCATTCGTGCCAGTGATGAAGAACGTCGCGAGACCATTGTGCAGACCAAACATGTTGATGCTCGATTGGTTCTGCGGGAGTCGGATCGATGGTGGGTGCTGGTGGGTCTGGCATGGTAGTTGGCTTGGCTGGTTCACTCGGCGTCGGGATTGGTGTTCCGGTCACGCTGGGATTCGGCGTTGGAGATACAACTGGCGTGTTGGTTGGTGTAACGGACTCTTCTAATGCTGGAATTTCCGTGTCTTCACGATAACCACACGTCGAGCAAACGCGATGTTTACTACCCTTTTGCCCAACGGTTGCTTGGCTGTCGATCACCCACTCACCGAAAATATGTGCTGTGTAGCTGTCCTTTTCGGCATTATTCGTAATCGGGCAATCTTCGGCTTCACAATCATGCCAATGGTGCGTTTGGTTGTAGTTCCAATTTTTTAACCATTGGTGCATGTGTTCGGCCGGAAGATCTGGCGTCGGATCAACAGGAGTAGGGCTTGGGTCAATCGGTGTCGGATCAACTGGAGTGGGATCCACTGGTGTTGGATTGATGGGTTTGTCCACAATCGGAATTTCTGTGTCTTCGCGATAGCCACAAATAGTACAATCACGATGCTGACTTCCTGCTTGCTCAGTAGTCGCCTCTACGTCGACTATCCATTCACTAAAAATGTGTTCGTCGTAGCCATTTTTCTCCGCGTTTTCGGTAACTGTACAGTCCTCAGATTCACACTCATGCCAGTGACTATTCTCGTCATGACTCCAGTTTACAGACCACTGATGTTCATGTGCTGGTGGATCGATTGGCGTGGGATCCACTGGTGTCGGATCGACTGGTGTTGGGCTGGGGTCCGGGTCTATTGGATTGATGTCTCCCGGATCATCAGGATCAACTGCAAATGGATCGTCAAACTCCACATTGTATTGTACTACAGTCCCCGTGGACATTAGTGAAGCCTTGAGGTACGGGGTCAACATTTGGCTCCATGCTGCTTCGGTGCCGCCGAACATAATCGTCCCCAATACTCTACAGGATGCGAAGGCATCGTCCCCGATCTCAGTAACGCTAGCGGGTATATACAGGCTGAACAATGACGAGCAGGATCCAAACATACCGGAGCTGATTTTGGTAGCCGATTGCGGAAGGGTGACGCTCATCAAACGCCAGCATTGCATAAAGATATTATCGCCGATCTCCACACTATGACTTCCCGGTGCGAAACGCACGCTTTTCATCATCTCGCAGCTCATAAAAGCTCCGGCTCCGATCGATGTAATAGTTGATGGAAAGTCAATGTATTCCAGCGAAGTACAACCACGAAAAGCTTGGTCACTAATTACTTTGACTCCTTCGGCGACGCTTACCGATACTAGGTTTGCGGATTCATAAAAAGCACTGTGTCCAATATTCTCCACGCCGCCTGGAATTGTAACATTGATTAAAGCGGATTCGCGGAAAGCACCTTGGCCGATGTTTTTTACGCTATTTGGGATGTAAACATCCAGGGCGTTGCTTTGGTAAAAAGCGTTATCGCCAATATTGGTAATGCCGTTTTCGAGCACAATAGTACTAATAGCAGCTTTGTGTGTATCCCATGAAGGTCGTTTGCTGGAATCGGTTGTATAGTTTGGCATATCTCCTGTTCCGGAGATGGTCAATGTGCCGCCTCTGGTTAATTCCCAAGACAAGTTCCCTTCAGTGCCACTACTGGTAACTTCGTTAATATCGCCTTCGTCGGGCGACACAAAGTTAGTCGGGTAGCGCGTGATAGCGAAATCGGATTGCATAACCTCCTCTTTGCCGATCGCGCGTCCCCAATGGACCGATTTGTTGTAGTTACCTTCCGCCACAATTACGCCAGCAGGGCTTTTTTGCAAAATAATTACAAAATGGCTGTTGCCGTTAGTGCGCAGAATGTCGCCAACTTTTAGTTCCTCGAAAGTAAATTGCCCCCGGTTCTTCATCCGGGCCGGTAAATTTCCGAATGCTTCGTCGCTCAGGATGAAAACGAAGGCTGCGCAACCGACACCGCGGTCTACGCCGTTCAGCCTGCCACCTTTCCAGATATAACTATCGGCTTGGCCATCACGCCCATAAGGTGTGAAGTTGGTCCAAGCTGTGCCTTCGGGGTATTTGGTTTTGAGCGCAATCATACTCTCATAGGCTTCTTGGTAGCTCGGGCAAACCGACTTAGTGGTGTTTCCCACTTTAGCTGCCTGTTCGGTCGAAGTGTCGGATTCGACAATGGCCTGATCATTTGGCTCGGCCCACGTAATCGCTCCCACGGAGGAGAGCGACATGACGAGGGTAAGAAAGATCGGCAATACGCGTTTTCTTAGTTTCCTCAGTTTCATACTAATACCTCCTTCTTGTTAAGGTGCAAATCGACCCTGTATTAGGGCCTTGGGTGATATCCTCGGGTGAGGACGGTGACAAACTGGAAAAATGGTTTTCCCAGCTGTATGGTTTACCATTTGCTATATTAGGTCACAAACCATACTATTGTATTATAGCGTTTTCCTCAGTAGAAAGCAAGCTATACTATTATCAAGGCTGAATACTGGGCTTGTCAAACCCTTTGTTGTATTTTTTATCGACGGAGGAGTCCGAGTGCAGAACTTAAACAATTTTTAAGTTCTACGGAGGCGACGACTGGCGCCTAGGACACGCAGTGTACGACAACATTTTCAGCAAAAACTACCGAAATTGAATAAATTTTTTATACAAAACCTTGATTTTTTAGTCTATGTGTGCTATAATAGAAGGATAGGTTGCTCTTTGTAAGATAAAAACGTTAATTCCGCACGGTACTAGTCAGGCTGTCTTATCTAGCTCTTTAAACTTGGCGGTCATAGTTTGGTTACCGCGAGTTAATTTTTTAATCGTCAAATCATCCAATTTTTTATTGGCAGTTTCGAAATTTTTGACCGTTTGAATAAGGGCGTCGCGAGTGTTTTCGAGCTTCTTGATGCTGGTTTCAATTTCCGTGATCGCTTTGTTGAAATTCTTGCTGGCTCGTTCAGAATTAATACCAAAACTTTTTTTCCAATTCTCGATGCGATCTTCGAAGTTAGTAATGTCAAGATTTTGTTCTTTGATCGAGGCAAGCTCGGCTTTGTAACTGAGAGTGCCGAGCGCGGCATTGCGCAGCAACGTAATCATAGGGATGAAAAATTGCGGCCGAATTACGTACATTTTTTCAAAACCAGATTGAAAAGAAACGTCGACAATGCCAGTATTATAAAAATCGCTGTTTGACTCTAGTAGGCTGACGAGAACGGCGTATTCGCATTCTTTCTCGTGGCGGTCTTTGTCTAGCTCTTTGAAAAAATGCTCATTTTTGTGTTTGGTGGCGGTGGTGTCGTTTTCGTTTTTCATTTCGAACATAATGGAAATGATCTCGTTGCCGTCTTGGTCTTTTTCGCGATAAACATAATCGCCTTTGCTACCGGTAGTTTTAGAAACGGCATTATCTTTTTCGAAATAGGCGTTTTGGAAACCGGTGGCACGGAGTTTATTGAATTCATTTTCGCAATGTTGTTCGAGTGATTCGCCGACCATCTTGGTGCTGAGTCGCGCTTTCATATCTTTGAGTCGTTCGATTTCTTCGTCTTTGAATTTTACCAAGCCTTCGTATTTATCCTTGAGCATCAGCTTAACATTCTCGGTTTCCTGTGCCTTGGACTTGAGGTCATTTTTGAGTTGATCGCGTTCGCGTTCGATCGATGAGACTGCTTTCGTAATGGCTAGCTCTTGTTCAGTCTTGGTTTTTTCGAGCAGCTGAGTTTTTTCGAGCTCGCTTCTTTTGAGATTGGCTTCGAGCTCATTCAGTTTTAACTTGGCGTTAGCAAGGGTGTGCTGAAACTCGTTGCGGATTTTTTCTTCGGCTAATTTAATTTCGGCGGCCTTGTTATTGAGTAGACTTTGCTCGCGAGTTTTTAGTTCTTTGATAGCGTTGTCGCGTTCGTTTTGCAGTTTTAGCAAGTCGGCTTCTTTTTCGGAGAGGATTTTTTGTAGATTATTTTTGGTATTAGCTTCGGCGAGTTTGATGGCTTCGGCTTTTTCTTTTTCAAAAGTGTGTAGGCGTTCGGATAATTCTTGTTTGAATTCTTCGTCGCGCACTTGTTTAACGATATTGGCATAGCCGCTGGCGTCAATTTTGAAAATTTTTCCACAATGGGGGCATTTGATTTCTTTTTCTTCCATAGTTTCCTTCCTCGTTCAGTTTATTATAGCAGAAACTCGGGTATGCTATAATGGGATTTAGATAAAAAGGAGATATTAGATGCCGATAATTGTGGGTGGAGTGTTAGAAAAGGATGGGAAATATTTGTTGGTGCAGGAGGCACAAGAGAAGTACCGTGGTAAGTGGAATTTACCAGCCGGACATTTGGACCCGGGTGAGCCCTTGCGCGAAGGCGCGAAACGCGAGATTTTGGAAGAAACTGGTTATGAAGTGGAGCTCAGCGGTATTTGCCAAGTTTCGAATGACTATGGGCTGGATGACGTCTTGGTACATATTGTTTTTGCAACTAATATCCTGAGCGGAGAAATCAAAATCGATCCGGCGGAGATTTTGGACGTGAAGTGGTTAAACTATGAAGAGATCTTGGCGATGCGCGAGCAGCTGCGCAAAGAAAAATTTATCCTTGGTGCCATCAATAACCTAAGAAAGGGTATAATTGCTCCGGCGGAGCTAGCACTCGAATACCGGAGCTAGGATTATGGCCGTATAAGCAACCTATCCTTCTATTATAGCACACATAGACTAAAAAATCAAGGTTTTGTATAAAAAATTTATTCAATTTCGGTAGTTTTTGCTGAAAATGTTGTCGTACACTGCGTGTCCTAGGCGCCAGTCGTCGCCTCCGTAGAACTTAAAAATTGTTTAAGTTCTGCACTCGGACTCCTCCGTCGATAAAAAATACAACAAAGGGTTTGACAAGTGTAGTGCTCTTTGGGTAATAGCTGTTTCAATAATGCGAGGATTTTTAGTCGGTTAGATCTAAAATATTGGGGTCGAAACTTTGAGGATGCGCGTGGTTTGCTCACTTTCCTCCTCGCGCAATTCGTCGGGTAGTTTCGCGACGTGGCGCAAACGTTCGTATTCGGTGGTGCGGAAGCGGGCGCGGCGGATTTTGGCGCAAATTTGCGCAACTTCTGCATCACTCAAGGCGATTTCTTGTTGCTGGATTTGCTCGATAATGGCAGGCACTTGGATTTGACGGCAAACATAAGTGTTTTCACTGGTGCATTCTATTTTTTTGAGCTCGGCGTCGCTCGGGAAAACTACGACGGAATAAAATTGTGTGTCGTTTGGCAAAAAGTGTTGAAGATGGCGAATGTGTTGCTGGTTTTGGCGGATTGGGTTAAAAAAGTAGTGCTTTTCATTGCCGTATGCGAGAATTTGGGTCCATTTCAGGTTGCGTTCACTGCCAAAAACCCAGCCGCTGTAGCCTTTGGACTCAAAAACGAAAATCCCGCTACGGTTCACAGCGAGACAGTCGACCTGGGTAGTGGCCTCGTTGGAGCGAGTGAAATAATTGTCGAGGAAAATTTGGGTGGGCGGAAAGAGCCGGCGCAGGCAAAAAGCGAGGCGGAACTCATCGGGCGTGAGTTCGACCGGGTAGGGCGAATATATCTGGAGGCGATGAATCTGGTGAAGCGGAGCGTTCGGCGCGAGGTTTTCAAGTCGGCGCCATTCGGCCAAACTAGGACTGGAAGGTGGGCTGGTTTTACGAGCTTGGCCGTGGGCGGATTTCGCGCCGATACGCATGAATTGCATATTTTATTTCTTCTTTGTCTTGCGTTTGCTGGTGCTGGTTGATTTCTGGCTGGTGGCACGTATGCTGTTTTGTTTCTTTTTCGCCGTTGCTGATTGTTTAGCTTTTTTGAGGTTGATGCGTTTTTTGTTTGGTATACCATTTTTGGCTTCGGCTATAGCCGGGGCAAGAATCAAGAAGCGGCGCAGCGAGAAGAAGACGGCGAAGGAACTAGCAAAAATGGTTAGCATGCCGAGGATGAAGCCTTGCGAGAGGATAATTTCGGCGAATTGCGGCTCAGCGATTGACGACACGACGGAACTGATGATCCCGGTGTTTGGTACGTAGGCAACGGCGCCGAGCGGTGCGAGATAGAGCAAATTGTCGTTCACTAGGTCGGAGGGTGGATAAAGTCGATTGGTGGGAGTCGTGGGACCCGTGGAGCCCTCGGCGGGGTCTTCGGGAGTAGGGGTAGGAGCTGGCTGTTCTGGCTCTGGGTCGGGCGTAGGAGTCGGCGAATCGGTGCGTCGATAAGTGACAACGAATTCGAGATCTTGGCTTGTGACGGTGCCAGAAATGTACGTTTGGTCTGGTTCATGGTTATAGACCTTGGGCGATTCGACGCTGAATTCTTCCCCTTCCGGCAACTCAACGCTATACGTATCGGCCGCTGGTGTACCGTCTTCATAAACATAACGAACTGTGACGGTGTGCTTGGCTGGCTCTGGCGTGGGAATTCGAGTATAGGTCACGGTATGCTCGGTATCCTGATCGGTGATCACGCCAGAGACCTCGGGCTGATCTGGTATATAATCGGTGATTTCTGGCGATTTGATACTATAAGATTCCCCTTCTGGTAGTTCTTCGCTATAGGCTTCGGCCGCAGGCGTGCCATCTTCATAGACATATTTGATAATTACCTTGTGCGTGGCTGGTGTGGGGTCGGGCTGTTCGATTTTTTTGTAATACACTGTGTATTCAATATCCTCTTCGCCAAAGGTACCTTTGACTAAGGAAAGATCGGGCGTGAAATCGGCAATTTCCGGCGAAGGAACTTCGTAACTTTCGCCAGGTTTATAATAATGCGAGAACGGCTCGGCGGCTACGGTGCCATCTTCATAGAGATAATTAACTTTGAGGTTATGGTATTTGATCGAGGTTTTGTATTCGACGGTGGAATAATCATAAGTTACGCCGCTAGCGCCCTTTAGCGAAGTATAATAGCTAGTTAGATTAGTCATTTCTCCGGCTAGATCGGAAGTTTCGGCAAAAAAGCGGAAATAGAGCGTATCCCCGGCTTGTCCAGATGGCGCCATCGTGATTGGATGAGCCAGGGTAAAGCCACTGATAGAATCGGAAGGCGGCGCAATAGCCACCGATTGCCAAGAATCTTGATCGTTCGGCGTTTTGGTGTAGGATAAAGTGTTGACGTCGAGTGGCAAAAAACCGGCAGTAGTGTGAGTTTTTACATCGTTTGGATCGTTAGGATTTTGGTCGGTGGTGGTCTCGGTGATAAAAGCAGCAAGGCGCTCGAGTTCCAGCGAGTTTTCGGGGTCACGATTCTTGATGCTAGTATCGAACTGAACGAGATTATTTTCGCTCTCGGCCACTTTGCCCACGATCTGGGCGTCAACTTGGCTGTCGGCAGAAATTGGCCAATTCATGTTTGAAATAGTGATCTTAGTGTTTGAAGCGGTGGTGCTACGCTCGGCGTAGAAAAAGTCGAGATTAACTACATCGCCAGCTTTGAGCCCAATGTCGAAAGTTTTGGTTTGGTCGGCATAGGTCGAGCGATTATGCTCGTTTAAACTATCAATGTAATTGTATGCCCAGGCTCCGGGTTTGCCGAGTTTAGCGCGATCGCTAACATCGTTGACGTTTTGCACGTACGAGGTAACGGTACCATCGTCATTGATGTGAAAATTCCCATTGAGGGCTTCGTGCAGACCGCCAATATCGAGTACCAAGTGCCCGTTCAGAAAAACCCAAACATCATCATCGCCGGAGAACTCAAAAAGTTCCGTGCCGTCGGCGGCAATTTTGACTGGAATGCTGAGATGTGCGGTGAAGTGGAAATTGTGTTTTTTCTTGTCGTCGTTGTTTTCTGATTGTGATGCACTATCAGATTCCGAGAAATCAACATCATCAAGTGGGAAGATATTTTGGCCACCATAGGTGTAAGAGTTGGAATTGCCTAGGCGCTGGAACGTGATTTCGCGGTCATAATGCTGCGATTTGTCGGTATCGTGAAACCAACGGTAGAAATTGTCGGAGTTCTCGACTGGGTCATGTCCAGTGACATTGGCGGTAAAAATATCATGATTTGCTGCCCAGGCGGTGGTGGAATTGGTGTAAGATGGAACTGGTAAGCCGTCTTTGCCGAGACGATCTTTTACTACGCCTTGCAACGCTCCCGCGGTCCAATATTGACAAATCGTCCATTCGAACTGGCGATTTTGATCTTCGCAGCCATCTTGACGTTGATCCCAATAGGTGATTGGTACCGTGATTGTCTCCGGATTGCCAAGCGAAGCTACATCCCAAGACGCTGGAATACCATTTTCGTTGCGAATATTGTCGAGTGTAAGTGCACGTACTAGCGACGAAATGCCAATAATGGTCAAAATTAAAAATGAAAAACACGCAATCGCACGTGTAGCCAAACACGTATAATGTTTGATCATTTTTTGTCGATATTTTTTTGTCGTCATAAGATGCCCATCCTGAATTTTAGCTATTTTAACCTTTATTTTCATTATAAACATAAGTTTAAAAAATGCAAGGTCTGAGTAACTATGAAATACGGCGCACTTTCGTTTTCAAAAAAAAATGATTTATGGGCATGCTTTTATAATTGAAATATTCACTTCGGGTTTAGAAAAATGTACTTTTGTAATCAGAATGTTTACTCCTAGTTCTAGAAATCTTACTCTAACTTTAGAAAAGTATACTTTCGTATTACAAAAGTTTACTAAAATACATTTTCCTAATCCACCCCTGGGAAAAATAGCAAAAAGCATTAGGAAATAAGTTTTGCAGAGTTTACTGGAGATTGCATGAAGTTTACTGCCAAACTTTAGAATCTTGCTACGGAGTTTGGAAAGTTTACTGTCGATCTGGTAAATCTTACTTCTACTTCGGAAAAGTTTATTTGAGGGCCTAAGAAGTTTACTCTAAGCTTAGAATAGTTGATTGGAAGTTCCCTTTCTTGAAAAACAATGTATTTTATATAAAATTGGCCTGATATCTCACTACTTTATCTCGCTAGTATGTTATAATTTGAGGGTGAGGCTGATCAGAGCAAAATATGGTTGCTTTTTGTGCCTAGATCTTTAATTATAACTTCAGGAAAAGAGGAGGTGGCCGATTTGTCTAACGGTAGTAAGTTGCAACTTGTAAACTCATTTGCAGGTAGTTCAGATTTACCCAGTTTAGATCCAGAGTACCATAGAGGTTGGTTTGTGCGGCAGGCAGTAAAGGGTAAGCTTTGTCGTTACCGGGCCTCAGAAGCTGAGTTGAACCACATTTCGCTGCAGCTATTGGCGTATTTTTATGCTACGGCGGATGATGAAGCACAGTTTTTGCGTGAGCGCGAACAATTTTTGGAGGTGATGTGGCCGTGGTTTAAGTCGTGGTCAGAATGTAACAAGGGGCTAGTCAATTTCATGCGAGAATATGGAGTGTATTCGCGTTATTTTATCCCGCTTTTGAAGTGCGTACCAGGTGCTTTAGCACTTTGCCCAGCTTTTGGAGAATGCTTAGATATTTTTGGGCAGCCACAGAAAATTCCCAAAACAGACAAGCTCTACCATTTTGCGCAGAAGGACGAGATGTATGCTTTTGCACGCTTGCGGGCGGAAGATGCTAAGCCAGCTTTGGAAAAAGCGCAGCGGATATTGGTCTTAGGGGCTGGAACCCTACAGGAAGTCCGGCAAACGCGACGGTTTTCGGCGGCGTTGGGGCGCCAGTTCGATGAACCGTGGCTGATTGCTTACGATAGTGATACCGAATTGAAAAAATATTATGCTGCGGTGCTGGATAATACATTGGAAGACTATGGTGTGGATTTTCGCTACGCTGATTTTCTTAAAGATTTATGTGATCCGAAGAATTTGCGAGCATACGAATTAATTGGTCTATGGGGTGTGGCTTCGTATCTTGACCATGGTGATGGGCTGGAACAGCTTCTGGCCAAGCTGAAAAAGTTGCTGACAGAAAATGGGGTAATCAAATTTGATTTACAAGTTTTGGATGCTGGCCCCAAATTCCGTAAGCGTTTTTGGCAGCATACGCTTGTGTTTGACAAGGTGATTATGGGTTGGGAATCTAATATGAACCCTGCAAAATCGATTAGCGATGCAATTCGGCGTGTAGAGGGGATTTGTGCGCGTGTGGGCCTGAAAGTGGACTATTACAAATACGATGAGCGTAACCAAATTGGGATCGTATTTCAGTGCTCGCATCTGTAAGCTTCAAAGGGCTCTGCCGAAAGGTGGGGCTTTTTCCTTTTAGTTGCGAGTTTTCGAGAGCTAGTTCCTGGTTATAATGTATTATGCACGTCTTATAGTGATAGTATATCAACGATCAAGGTTTCAATGATATTTTGTTGACGTTTGGTTAATGCATATGCTATAATTCAGGCATAGTACGAAAGATAAAGGAGGTTAAGTGAGTCTTACTTCAATACTACTGTTTGCGACGTCGGTCCTAGCCGTGTTGTCGGGCTTTTCGGTCTTTGTAGGTGCTTCTAAGGTTGATCGCAAACGTATGGCGTGGTTCTTTGCGGCGGCAGTGATGGCGGCTTTATGGTCGGTGGCAATTGCATTATTTTTAGCCTTGCCGATTAATGCGGAATCGCTGGCTCCCGTATTAATTATGGTGATTTATATTGCTTCCGCGATTATGATGGTGGCGCTTTTGGGGTTCGCGAGTTGGGATAATACAATTGGAAAAATTCTAATAATTTGTGCAGTCTTATCAGTAATAATTGTTTCGGCAGTCGTCTTGCACGACACATCCGTGCTTTTCGCAGGGTTCACTTTAAGTAACCAGGGTAATTCTGTTACTTTGGTGAATGGGCCTGTATATTGGCTTTATACCTTCTTTTTTATACTAAATAGTATTTTGGCTTGGTTTTTTATCCTGCAGCACTCGCGTCGAACACGTATTAAGCGCGTGCGACAGGGTGATCATATATTATTGGTCGGGTTAATGATCACGGGTGCCTTGTCGATGATTTCAGACTTGATTCTGCCGTTGTTTGTGCGCTATGATTTGATTTGGATTGGTCCGTTAGCATTGAGCGCCACATTAGTGACTTTTTACTATGCGATTTTACGTTTTCGAGTTATTGCGATTTCGTCAAATTGGCTAAAGGCGTTATCTTATGTTGTGTTACTAGTGTCCGGCGCAGTGATTTACATGCTGATTTTCTATCTAATCTTTACGTCGTTATTTAAGATTCCGAACCCTTCATCGTCGATTCTGGTCCTGAACTTCCTTATGATCGTGATCGTACTGTTGTTAATGCCAGTGATCAATGAGCTGATTGCTTCGGCGCGCTCCATGATTTCGGTGGGCCAGGTCGATATTGCCTATGTGATCAAAAAGTTGAATCGTTTGGCGACGAAAAATGTTGACTTGCGTGAACTGGCGGGATTTTTGGCTGATCATTTGCATTTTTCCTACATCGGTTTTATTATTAATGGCAGGCTGTATGGCTCGAAAGCGCTTTCGCTTTCGGCAGAGGAGATTATGCAAATCTCGAAATTGAAGGCGGCGACTGGTGCTTCGATTTGGCAGAAGCCGAATGAAAAAGTACAGAAGATTTTTGACGAAGTTTCGTTATCTTCGGTCGCGGAATTATATAATGCAAAAGGTAAACCTTTTGGACAGATTGTTGTGGGCAAACCGGTGGGCAAAAATGATTTTGGACGTCGCGATTTGATGCAACTAGAAATGATTATCAACTTGGTGGCAACGGTGATCGATTCGGAAAAGCATTTGCGGGCGTAGAATACAAGTTGATAAAAAGGAGCTAGTATGACAGCAAAGCTTATGCGCCAGACGAAAATGATGATTCTGCTATCTTTGAACGCAGTAGCAATTTTGATAGTCGGAGTGATGATTTTTAGTGCGATTATGCTAAACGGTGGGATTGAGTTTAAAGTAGTGGCCGAACGTAGTGATACAGTAGAATCGTCGCTGGAAGAGTTGAGTTTGATTGCGCCGGTGACGGATGAACTAGCGGCACCAGTAGCGATTATTGCTGGAAATGCGACGACTCTGGGTGCGTCTAGTAGTACTGGTCAGAGTGAATATGTGGCGACTGGTAGCAGTACTATGAGTAGCGGTGGGATTAGTACCGATCCTGTGCCGGCGGGGCAGCTTTGGAATGAAGACGCGATTACGATTTTCCAGACCGCGGATTTTGATATTTGCGTGGGTGGTGGTATGACCGGGCTGGGCGATATGTACTGGCAAACTAGTAATACGGGTGTGATCGCAGGGTTTTATGATGCGGCTCGGACTTGGCTGGGATATAATGCCGAAAGTTGTCGCACTCCGCTGATCGTTGGTACTGGCACCACTGAGATTACAGCGGGCACTTATGATGGCTCGCGATATGACAAGCTGACCGTGACAGTGATTGCTCCGCCGATTGAGCAATGGAAGCGCGATGTGTTAAATCTGGTCAATCAAGAGCGGGCCAAAAATGGTTTGGCGGCTTTGGCCTGGGGGACGACTTGCGAAGAAGCGGCTAATGTCCGGGCGCGTGAGATTATGTCAGTTTATTCACACACGCGCCCGGACGGTTCGGCTTGGTCCACAGCGTGTCCAATTCCGGAGTCTGGTGGCTTGAGCGGTGAGAACTTGAATGCTGGCAATGCGGCAGTTTCTCCGCAAACTGTGGTAGCTTCTTGGATGAATTCGCCGGAACATCGCGCCAACATCTTGAATCCAGACTTCAAAAATCTGTCCGTCGGTCTAATTTTCGACCCTAATTCGCAATATAAGACCTACTGGTCGCAGTATTTTACAACTTATTAGTAAGATTAATTTTCGAAGCGTATTCAAAACTGTCGAGTAAATCTTTAGAATAGGGCCACCAGCCTTGCCGGGTTTTCCCCCGGGATTCTGCCTCGAGGTAGTTTATTTGTCTGAGTAGTTTTTGGAAAAGCCTGAGTAAATCTTGCAATTACGAGAATAAACTTCTTGGGTTTCGGAGCATACTTTTAGTTTGTCGAAGTATGCTCTCTAATTTCGGGAGTATACTCCTAAATCTCCTGAGTAAACTTATTCTTGAGTGTAAAATCCTCGATTTTCCCAGAGGTAAAATGCAAAAACGTTTTTGAGTAAACTTTTCTAATACGATAGTGTACTTCTTGAAACTTGGAGTAAGCATTTTAATTACAAAAGTATACTTCACGAGGAGTTCGAGCATACTTTTTATTACGGAAGTATGCTTTCAAAACCGTTGAGTAAAACATAAGTCATCTAAAAGCATATTGCTTCAAGTCCGGAGTATGCCCTGTCTATAAAAGTGTATTTTCTAGAAGTTTAATTAAATTTTTGTCTGGGTTTCATTTTCTGGAGGTCTTAGCTTTAGAGCGTTTAACTAACATCCCTAGGGTTAAGCCTTAGGGATGTTAGTTTGGCCCTGAAATCTAAGTTGTTGAAAAGACGAATCTAATAAGAAATTGAATTGCGCAAATAGCCGCACCTTTCTTATTAGAAAGTGAAACGACTGTTGAATTTGACTCTTTCATTATGACACGTTTTGCATTGGTTTTAGTAATTTCGGATATATTGAGCTCTGGTAGGTAGACTCTATGGCTCAAAAAAGACTCGGTCATTAGACCTAGTCATACGATCATAATGATTATTTATGCTTGGTTGTGCTTGTGCCTAAAAAGTGTTGGGGTTTCTAGGTCTTAGACCCTGTGCATATTAATTATATTGTCTACGCTCGAGTAGCGGGCCAACCCTGACGACAATCCGTAATCGATGACGCCAGAGGCCCACAAACGACCGGTATTAATACTGACGGACCCCGCTGCGAAGGTAACCAGTGCTTTATCTGGAAAATTCAGCTCAAACTACAAGTTATTGTTAAACGAGGTTAACATGTATTCGTTACTAGTATGATGGAGGGTTTTTAGATTTAAGGATTTTGGGGGATGGGGGTGAAATTGAGTACGGCTTCCTCGATTTTTTGGCCGAGTTCACTGATGGTCTGAGCGGAGGCGACGTTTTTGGTGAGTACTGCAATCGCAAAATGGCGATTTTGTTCGGGGAATTCGACGAAAGCTAGATCATTATAGGTCTCCCAGCCTTTTTTGCCATAAAGCCAGCCAACTTTATCGTAAACCTCGGCAGCGGTGAAGCCGTTAGGTAAGCCTTGACGCCAATCCTCGATTTCATTTTTGTCGACTTTGGTGGCTGGTTGGTCAAGCATGGAGGCGCGCAGTTTCTGCCATGATTCTTCGGAAAGTTCGGGGTGCTTATAATAGTATTTAAGCAAGGTGATAAGGTCGGCGGCGGACGAATAGAGGCCTGCGGCGGAGGTGTTGGCGAGACCGAGTTGTTTAGTAAAATTTTCGATGCGCGTGAAGCGTTTTTTGTCGCTACGCATGGGCTCGGCGCAACCATTATAGGATTCGCGTACGATCAGATCGAGGCATTCGCCGAGTGTATAGCTGTTGGCACGATAATCATAAGTGGTAATGAATTTCTCGTCGGCGGAGGCGAGCTTGGCGTCAATTTGTTGATATCCGTCGTAGGCGAAAAGTAGCTTGTAAACCGAAGCGGCGTAGAAGGTTTCGCCAGATTGATATTCAGCGGCGATCTTGTCGTTGTCGAGGTCGTAGATCATTATACTGGCGTTACCGGAAAGCTGCTCGATCCACGCATCAAGGGTGGGCTGTAGATCGATGAATTCGGGCGTAGTGTCTTGATCGGCGGTGGGTTCGGCGGGAGGAAAGAAAGTTTCAGCAACGATTTTAGCGCCGCCGAGTGCAATTTTTGCTACTATGAATGAAATTACAGCGGTGCCTAAAAAAAGAATCACCATTTTGAAAAGATTTTTGGAGATTAAACGAGTGAAGCTGTTTTGAGGGTGAGAATTTTGAGTCACTGCTATTGCCCTCCCTCGGCAGAATCGGTATTGTTGGACGGAATAGAATTGCTATTGGTTGCAGAGTCAGTTTCGTTTGTTTCGGAAGTGGTGTTTGCGAGTAGTACCGGACGGGCATTAATTAGACGCTCGAGGTATTTGGCGGCGTTTTCTTCATCCATGAGGGCGGTTTGATAACTGTCGTCGTAGTTAGTCGGAACAATGCGAGTTTGGAGCAGCTTGCCCTGCCAGAAATAATGGGCTAAAACAAGGCTGCGAGTAGTGCCAGGCCAAGCGGATTGGTCGAAAAAGAGATTTCCAAGCCCGTAGTAAATTGCGCCGTCGCCGTAAAGTTCAAAAGTCTGTGGCTGATGGGCGGAAGTGCCGACTACGAGGTCGGCGCCGAGGTCGATCAGATGACGAAAAGTGCCAATTTGGTCGCCGGCGCTGGAGTCGGCATAGTCGCAAGTATCTGACTCGACCACAGAATCGTATTCGCTGCATTCATAGTATTGCATGTCTACGATCACGAAATCGCCGCGTTCTTTGGCGGTCGCTATATTATTGATTAGGTCTTTTTCGTTGTAGTAGTTGGCGCCAGGGGTGTCGTCAAGAGTGTATCCACCAGTAGACAGATTGTAACCCAAAAGCGTGATGCCGCTATTCTTCTGATTGAGTAGGAGTGGCGTGGCAGCCTGGGTAGCAGTTTTGCCTCCGCCAAAAGTTTGAATGCCAAGTTCGGCATATTGGTCGATAGTGGAGTTTGAATCGTTGTCGCCACAATCTTGATTATGATTCCCGGTTAGTTCGACGATGTTGACATCTAAGTTGGTTAACACGTCAATCATAACAGGTTTAGCGCAGATGTTGCGTGCAGTGGCTTTTTCGGAGAAGGAAGCTTCGTTGCTGGTGTGAAGCAGATCGAAGTTACCGAGAAAGCCGCGTATTTTTTGGGTGAAAAAGGTTGGATTATCGATTGTTTCGAGTTTTTTGGTCATGCCGCGGGCTAGCGCAGTCACGCCGGTTTGAGCAAAGCTAAGGACGGAATCGCGGGTGGGAAAAACTGGTAAATCGGTTGAAAGTTTATCCTGAATCATTTCGAGATCTTTTTCGTTAGCGTCGATCATCAAATATTGGAAACGCGCACCAGCGTCGAGATCGTCGAGAAAATAGTGATCATTAAATCGCAGGAGCTTTTTGGTGTAATCTAAATCATTGATTGAAATCCAATTTGCATCGCTGGTGGCGGTAGTTTCGGTACTATAGAAGTCGGTAACTGGCACCAAGATATCATACAAAATTCCTTGTTCCGAGCGAGCAGTTTGAAACTCGCTGGAAATGGTGACGTCGTCGGTAAATTTGAGCTCGTAAAGCGTATTCTCGAGGAAGGTTTTTTGTTCATTACTAACGCTATCGTCAAAAACCAACTCTCCGGGTCGACATAGTAACACATAGCCGAGGACGACTAATATGAGGATGACAATAACTCCGCAGAGAGGGATGATCAATCGACTGGGCCGCCATTTCCTCCTGTCCATATTTTGATTATAACACTTTTTCTGGGGGATAGAAGTTAATAATATGTTTTTAAAATTACGGATTATTTTTGACCTAAACTGTGTTAAAATAGGAAAGTACGTAATATTTAGGAGGTGAAAATGACGATTTTTCTAGCGGCCTTGTTACTAGTTGTCGGTTTTGTTCTATTGATTAAGGGGGCGGATATTTTTGTGGATGCAGCTTCGAGCTTGGCGGAAATTTTCAAAATGCCAAAAGCCTTAATTGGTTTGACGATCGTGGCGTTTGGGACTAGCGCGCCGGAGTTTGCAGTTTCGGTGAGTGCCCTTGCTTCGGGCAATACTGATATGGTACTAGGCAACGTAATCGGTAGCTGTATTTTGAATATTTTGCTGATCTTGGGGATAGCGGCTTTGATTAGACCTATCAAAGTGCGGGATAATACGGTTAATAAAGAGCTTCCGCTTTGTTTATTAATTTCGGCTTTGTTGGTGGTGTTGTTCTTGGATAACGTCTTGGGTAATGGAGCAACTAATCAGATTACGCGAGCCGATGCAATCGTGATTTTACTATTTTTCACGGTTTTCTTGTACTATCTGATATCGGTGGCGCGCCGTCGCAAAGAGGACAATACCGAGTCGAAGCCAAAGTTTACTCTGGGTCGATCTTGCGTGTTTGTGATTCTAGGATTAGCTGGTATTATTGTCGGTTCGGAGCTCGTGGTGGACAATGCCGTGACGATTGCCGAGGCTTTGGGGATGAGCGAACGTTTGGTTTCTCTGACTGTGATCGCTTTTGGTACTTCCCTGCCAGAGTTGGTGACGACTGTGATTGCGGCGAGAAAAGGTGAACAGGATTTGGCAGTCGGGAATATAATCGGTAGTAATGTCTTTAATATTTGCGTGGTGCTAGGTATTCCAGTGGCAATGTTCGGCACAATTACGCCGGCTAGTTTTCAAGTGCTTGATTTGATTGCGTTGGTGGGCTCGGCAGCTCTATTGTTTGCTTTTGCGTTTGGCAAGCGGCAAATTACGCGTGCTGAGGGGGTGATTATGCTAGTGCTATTTTGCGCTTACTATGGAACGATTTTGTTGTTGCCGGCTTAGCGAATAGGGGTGTATAGCTTTTGGTTATGGATATTTAGAAAAAAACTGGTTTTTTTCGACAAAGCCGTGTATAATGGAGAAAAGAGGAGGTAATGTGGAGTTGTGGAGGTTTGATCCATTTTCGAGGTTAATGCCGAGTCGTTTTTCGGTGTTGAATCCCTTTCGTTGGTCGAAACGGGCGATGCGGGTTTCGCTGGCAGCGCTGTTTTTGGTTCTGATGCCGATTTATGCTTTTGTGAGCATGCAGCCGGCTTCTTCGGTGGATATGAGTGGATATCCGGTTTTGTCATTGCCCGGTATTGATCTTGAGACCCCAGTTGAAAAATTAAGTTTAGACGATCGTCGTTTGATTGCGCCGCCGAATATTGCTGGTTCCTATACCCAAAATGATTATAAAACCTTGATTATTGGGCATTCTTCGACAGTTTTTGAGAATTTAGAAAACGTGCGGACTGGGCAGATTTTGACTTATGACGGGCATGATTATGCTATTCAGTCGGTGGAAACTGTGGCTAAACCCAATATTGATATGGCGGAGGTTTTGGCGGCTGCCCCGGTTGATACAATCGTAATTATGACTTGCGCGGGTACACCCTTGCCCGATCAGGACGCTACGCATCGGTTGCTAGTGACAGCGACTCGTTCGATCGAGACTCAGTACGCTGCAACTTATGGCGAGGATACAGAAACGTTGATGAGTGATGATGGCGCAGTACTAAGTATATATTTGGATCCGAAGCGTGTCGTTAGCGTGAATAACGAAGTCGAGATTTGACTTTTAGCGCTGTTTGTGATTTAGTAAAAGTTGGTGGATTGTTTTGCCTAACTCTTGGTTAATATTATAGATAAGAATTGTAGGAATTACCCTGTTAATTGTAAAATATTATTGTTTTTGATGCAAAAAAGTGAAAAAGTATTGACTTTTTGAGCAATGTGTGCTACAATAGAAGTATAAGTATAGGCTTAGAAAGAGAATACGAAAAAAGAAGATAAAAAGTTAATACCTTAAAAGCTGGTGCTTGCAGATAAAAATGGGGTTACTAGGGTCTTCGCCCAAGGTAAAATAAAGGGGTCGATTTTCTCTCTGAGCGTCTTTAAATCCTGATCTGTATGTTTGATTAAAATATTTTATAAAGTGATTAGAATCCCATGGACGTTTTAGGAAGTCCATAGATAGAAAGCGAGATGATGAGTAATGATACGATGGGTCAAATATCGAGTTTGAATTGCCTAAAAAGTAATGGCAATGAAACGGCTAATATAAACCGTAAACATAAGGATAAACGTTATCGATCGACGGAATTTGCGATTCGATGTGCTTTGAATGAAGCTTTACGGCGACGGCGCATTGATTTACGAGTGAAGGAGATTTGTGGCGCAGCGCGAATTACTACGCAGACTTTTTACCTACATTATGTCAGTAGCGATCAGGCTTTGAGAGCTCATGAGGCGCAAATGCGGGCGGAAGTATTAGGTAATCTGCGGGGTAGAACTCAAAAGGATGTTATGTTTATGCTTGTGCTGCGGTTTGTGCGCGAACATCGAGACTATTTCTCGGCAGTTATGAATAGTCAGAACTATTGGCTTTTAACTGAAATTTTAAAATCGGCGCGTGGTCAATTTGGTAAGGGCATTTGTAGCGCAAGAAACTATCAATATTATGCGCAAAGTTTAATTGCTTTGATTGAGTTATGGGTAGTTTATGATGATTGTGCGATTGAGCGACTTGAGTTCTATATGCGAAAAATGTTAAATGTTAGAGTGATTGATGTGGAGCCAGAGTAGATGTCAAGGAATTAGTGTAGAGTGCAAGGAATACCGCTAGAGTATCAACGAATATTCATGCTGGCCCGGACGAAACATGCCCCCGTTCTTGTGTTCTTAGCTGATTGTATTGTACGCTAGAGATTAGTACGATTCTCGAGAGCTGCCGAAAGGGTGATCTGGTCGGCGTAGGAAAGATCGACCCCTAGAGGTAGCCCTCTGGCAAGACGCGTTACTTTGACTTCCGGATATTGCTCGTGTAAGATTTTTTGCAGAAGTAGAGCGGTTGATTCTCCTTCAACTGATGGGTTTGTTGCGACTATGACTTCGACTACTTGATCTTGTTCGATACGATCTAATAACTCTTTTACATGTAGTTCATCAATAGTAATACCATCGATTGGTGAAATTGCGCCACCTAGTACATGGTAGGTTCCATGGAATTCTTTGGTTTGCTCGATGGCGTAAATGTCTAGGGGCTCTTCTACGATCAGTATGGTTGAACGGTCTCTTTTTGGATCGGTGTAAAATTCAGATAGCTCTTGATTTTGATCAATCAAAGCAAAGGTGATCGGACAGCTTTTTACGCCGGTATGCAGATTGTCTAGAGCTAAAGCCATCTCTTCGCTAATTTTAGGGTTATTTTTGAGCAAAAAATAAGCGTAGCGCTCAGCGGTTCGTGCGCCTACTCCTGGTAAATGGCCGAGTGTTTCAATAACGTCCGATAATGCTTGCGGTAACATAATAGTGATTTTTTAAAAAATAGTTCGAAGAATAGTAAAGGCATTTGGATAGGTGGATCAGATCCAAATGCCTTGTGCTTTTTGATTAATTGCTTAACGCTTCGAGAACTGTTCACGACGACGCGCGGAACGAAGGCCGTATTTTTTGCGCTCCTTCTCGCGTGGATCACGTTTGAGGAATCCAGCTTTTTTCAGAACGGGCCTCAAGTCAGCTATTTCCGTAGTTAGAGCCTTTGAAAGGGCTAACTTGATGGCATCGACCTGACCGGCTAAACCGCCGCCAGCGACTTTGATACTGACGTTGTACTCATTTTGTTTTTCGGCAAGAGCTAGCGGATCCGTAATTTCAGCTAAATATGCTTTGTTGTTGGATAGATATTCTAAGGCCGGTTTGTCATTGATGATAATTTCACCGCTACCTTTATATAATCGAACTCTTGCAGTTGCTGACTTGCGTCGCCCTAGGCCGTAAATGTAGTGGTCTTTCATATTCATAAGCTAATCTCCTTTGGATTTTGCGCGGTATGTAAATGCTCTGGGCCTGGAAAAACGCGCAGTCGTTTCATACGCTCAGCCGACAGCTTATTCTTCGGCAACATACCTTTTACGGCATGCTCAATTGCTAAGGCCGGATTTTTCTCGATTATTTCTTCGAGGCGTAGGTCTTTGATTGCACCTGGGTAGCCACTGTGCCGGTAGTATTTTTTGTCAACTAATTTATTGCCGGTGACTTGTAGATTTTTGGCGTTAGTAACGACCACGTAGTCACCGTTGTCGATATGCGGCGTATAGGTTGGTTTTTCCTTGCCGGTCAACTTGTTTGCGATGATGACCGCTAGTTTTCCAAGTGGCATTGTGCTGGCGTCGATTACGTACCAATTCCGTTTTATATCGTTGCTTTTTTGGCTGTAAGTTTTCATGACTACTTAGCTCCTTCCATTTCAATATCATCGACAAAGGAGATAGTGGCCATTTCTGCGTTGTCTCCGCGGCGAAAACCAACTCGCTCAACTCGGAGATATCCAGAATCGCGCTTGATTTGCGGCGCAATGACGTCGATCAACACGGTAGCCGATTCAAGATCATTGAGGCGCGCAATTAGTAGCCGACGATTTGCCAGGCCACCCTTTTTAGCAATCGTAATTAACTTTTCAGTCGTTCGTCTGAGCTCCTTTGCTCGAGCTAGTGTTGTAGTGATTTCTTGATTTAAGATCAAGGAGCGCATGAGCCCACGTTGCAGCGCTCGTCTTTGGTCGGTTTCGCGGCCAAACTTTCGACCTTTATATCCATGACGATGCATTTTATAACAACTCCGTTAACTTTTCTTTCACTTCGTCCAGGGCTTTGCTACCGAATCCTTTGAGATCTTTAAGATCTACTTCGGACAAGGAGATGAGGTCTCGAACGGTTTTAATATCGTTATTAATAAGCGCGTTGGCAGTGCGAGCAGAAAGTCCGAGCTCTTCAATCGGTAAAGTCAAACTTGCGTCGCTAGATTCGGACTCTACTCCTGGCGCCGGGGCGCTTTCTACGGTGGTTCCGCCAGCAAGTGCCGTGTATTGGTTGACTAAAATAGCATTTGCTTCTTCGAAGGCTTCCTGAGGAGTAATAGTCCCGTCAGTGCCAACTGTGATGGTTAACTGCTGTAAATTCGTGTCTTGGCCAACGCGCGTATTCTCCACCTTGAATCGCACGCGCAAAACTGGACTAAAAACAGCGTCAAGCGCAATCATATCGGGTCGCACACGATCCTCCGAGGAACGTTCAATCGACAAATACCCTCGACCCGATTCTATGATTAGATTCATCTTGAGAGTATACTGTGGATCATCAATATGACAAATGATCTGATTGGGATTACCGACCGTGATTTCTGAAGAGGCCTTGATATCACTGGCTTTGACGCATTTCTCATCGTTATTATCGGTTCCCTGGTCGCTACCCTTAATCTCGATGGTGGCTTCGACTGGTCCCTCGGACTCGGATTTCAAGCGAACATTTTTTAGGTTGAGCATGATATCAACCAGGTCCTCTCGGATTCCGGGGATCGAAGCGTATTCGTGGGTTGCGCCTTCAATGCTAAATGCAGTGATTGCTGCGCCTTTAATACTAGAGAGCAATACTCTACGAATAGAGTTTCCTAAAGTGTCACCATAACCATAGAATAATGGGCGAATTACGAATTCGGCGCTATTGTCGTTAAGCTGATTAACTTCGACTAAATTAGCTTCGTGGATAACTTTTGTAGTCATATATTCTCCTTAACGTGAGTAATACTCAACGATTAGCTGTTCGTTAATGCCGGCTTCGGCTTCTTCGCGTTTAGGTATGCCGGTGATTTCTATTTGCATTTTCTTTCCGTTGGATTTAATCCAGCTGAGTGGTGGTTGTTGCGATGAAGCGATTATATTCTCAAGATCCTTGAAATATTCTGATTTTTGAGATTTTGGACGCACTTCAAGTACGTCGCCAGGCTTCAACCTGATGCTAGGGATGTCTATACGCCGACCGTTTAACAAGAAATGCCCGTGAGTGACAAGCTGTCTGGCCTGTCGTCTAGTGGTAGCAAAACCAGCACGGTAGATAGCGTTATCGGTGCGTCGCTCTAGATATTGTAATAGATTCTCGCCTGCCAACCCGTTTGCGCGTGCAGCCTCCTTCATAAGCTTTGCGAACTGTTTTTCTAGCAATCCATACATTCTACGCACTTTTTGTTTTTCGCGTAGCTGGGTTAGATAGAGGCTGCCACCGCGAACCCGCATGTCGGAATGCTCGCCGGGTATCCCAGACTTTTTGACCATTACTTTGTGGGCTTTTGGTGCTAAAGCGTGCCCTTCACGACGACTTTGCTTAACAATCGGAGATGTATCTCTGGCCATTACGGTTTCCTTTCTCCCTTAGGACGCACTCCTCCGTGCGCGATTGGGGTTACATCTGTGATACTATCAATGCGTATACCGACGCTAGATACGGCTCTGATCGCACTATCGCGCCCAAGGCCAGTTCCCGAAACGAAAACATCGGCACTAGTTAGTCCGTGATCGCGCTTGGAAGTTTCGAGTGCTTTTTCGGCTGCAACTTGAGCGGCATAAGCGGTACCTTTTTTGCTGCCCCGGAAGCCGTTCGCGCCAGCAGAAGAAGCTGACAACGCATCGCCATTTTTATCGGTAATAGTAATAATAGTGTTATTGAAAGTTGCTTGGATATGGACTTGTCCAGCAATCACGATCCGTTTGCCTTTTTTGCCACGAGTTTTCTTAACTGGGGCGATTTCAGTCGGATCGGTCGTTCTAGTATTCTCTTCGGTCATCTAAATTTATATCCTTAAGTTTTACTTGCTGCTTTAGGTTGTGCTCCACCAACAGCAATAGCACGCCCTTTGCGTGTGCGCGCGTTTGTGCGTGTGCGCTGTCCGTTAGCCGGGAGACCGACTTTGTGCCGCATCCCTCGGTAGGAGTTGATATCTTTTAGACGTTTGATATTGTTTGTGACGAGGCGTTTCAAATCTCCTTCGACAGTATGAGCGCTGCTAATAATGTCGTTGATTTTTTGTACTTCAGCCTCGGTGAGATCTTTCACCCGAGTGGTAGGCTCGACTTGAGCCTCCGCAAGGATGGCTTTACTTGTGGTGCGACCAATCCCGTAGACTTCAGTAAGTCCAATCCAGACTTGTTTGTCTGCTGGAATGGTGACGCTTGCAATTCGTGCCATGCTTAACCCTGCCTTTGCTTATTCTTAGGTTTTTTCTTATTAATGACCCGCAAGACGCCTTTTCGGCGTACCAACTGGTCATCAGGGGAGATGGGCTTAACACTTGTACGTACTTTCACAGTGTTAAATATCCTTTCCTTTAATACGGTTCGGCTACAATACGTACGTGAAATTCGTAACCTACGCCTCTTTATTATTTGGCAATCGAAAGCTAATTCGACCTTTGGTTAGATCGTAAGGGGTCAGCTCAACTTCGACCCGGTCTCCCGGCACTAAGCGGATGTAATTCTTGCGCATTCGTCCACTCATGTGTGCTATTATGTTATGGCCATTTTCAAGTTGCACCCGAAATTGGGTGTTCGGTAAAGCCTCAACAACCTTACCGGTGAGTTTAATAACTTCCTTTTGACTAGCCATAAATTACATGTTTCATTGTAGCACGGGCGCGTGTAGTTGTAAAGAGTTTTATTGAAAAAATAGATTAAAATATTTTATGCTAGTTTGTGGCTTGATTTTTTAAATAATCAAGCTCTACTGGAGTCGGTCTATGATGCCTTCTCAGACTTACATAATTACTCGACTTCTGCAATTACTGTTGGCCGATGTTTAGATATATGCTTCTGGTAGTAGAACTACATCATTGTTCTAGCACAGCCCTAACAAAGAATCGTTGCGAATAAGTTCGACTTTTGATCCAATAATCACCTGTGCATGTGATCAGGGTAAGAGAGCCTTTTCCTTCTTCCGGTGAGGTGAAGGCGGTTGCCATATAGTTATTGGCGTCTTCACCAAGATTCTTGGTTACAGTGTCGACTACTTTGTATGTAAAAAGTCGTCCGTCGCCCATTTCAATTTTAATTTGATCGCCGATTTTAATGTTGGGTAACCGTTCAAAAATCGCTTTAGTAGCATAACCGCCATGGCCGTCCATGATAGAAACGCCGTTTCCCCCTGGCAGGGTAGATCCGTCATACCAGCCTACATCATAAATATTATAAGGTGTCGCTAATTCCCCATTGTTTTTGATGCCGATTTCGACAATGCGTGCGCGCGGTATACCGATGCTATCGGCGGAAAAATAACGTGGTTTGTCAGGAGCTACGGTGTATTCGGCGATTTCGCTGGTTTCCGGTTCAGTTTCATCGATTTGAGTGTTCTCTTCTAACCCGATAACTTCGGTGGTGGCTCTTTCCTTTCCGACCATATTGGCTAAGTATGACTTTTCCCAGAGAGCTACGCGAATGAAGAAGATCGCAAATAAAACTGCTACGACGATACACGCAATCTGCAGAGGGCGTAGATGTATTTTATGAATCGTAGGAAGCTTAAACTGATTTTTAGTCTTGATAATTTTGTTCTTCTCCATATATAACCACCCTCGTCGTTATTTTTATTTATACTCATCGTAAGTTACCATAAGCGCACGTGAATTGAGTTGGCGTAGGTTCTCAAGCGCCACGGTTACCACGATTAATAATCCTGTTCCTGAAATAGATAAGCCAATAGGTGCGCCAGTGATTAGTATGAAAACATAGTCAGTCAAAAATGGTAACATAGCGATCAGGCCAAGTGAGAGAGCTCCGAATAAGTTAAGGCGATTAATTGTTTTACCTAAGTATTTAGCGGTTTGCCCTCCTGGACGAACGCCTTCGATAAAAGCACCTTGTTTTTGCAGATTATCGGCGATTTCTTTGGTATTGAAAATAATACTAGTATAGAAATAAGTAAATAGCACAACTAGGACGAAATATACGAATGGATAAAAGAACCATTGTGGCGTAATGCCGTCAGGATAGTAAATCGGAAAGTTTGAGGCTGAAGGAGCGGTGAATAATGTTACCAGAGTCGTTCCAAAAGTTCCATCTGGGTTGATGGTTTGAATAAGCTGTCCGGCGAGTGCTGGTAGCGACAGAAAAGCAGTTGCGAAGATAACTGGTACGACCCCTGCAGCGATTAGTTTGAGAGGGAGGATCGATTTGACGCCTCCATAAGTGCTATTTCCGTGGACGCGTTTTGCGTAATTAATCGTGATTGCTCGTTGAGCCTCGTTGAGTTTGACTAAGAAGTAAATCACGATTAGTAGAGCGATTGCGAAGCCGAGTAAGATCCAGAAAATCATAGGGTTGACTGGTAGATTGAGCCAACCGAAAAGTGAGAGTGTGCCTCCAGATGTATCAAATAAAGCCGACCCTAGACTGGCGAGCGTGCTTGGTAGTTGGGAGATGATACTAACAAATACTAAAACCGAGATGCCGTTGCCGATACCCTGCTCAGTGATTAGCTCACCAAACCACATGAGGATGATTGAACCGGTTACCATAGCAGTGACCGATAGGACCCAGTCCGTGGTGGTAGGAGTATAACTGAGCGAGGTATTTGAAGCGATTACTGACTGATAGAGGATGAAAATATAAGCAATGGATTGAATAATTGCGAGAGGAACGGTCAGGACGCGGGTCCATTGGCTAATCTTGCGGCGTCCGGTTTCGCCATCCTGAGAAAGCTCTTCCAGGCTAGGTATAGCTTTAGTAATGAGCTGGACGACGATTGAGGAGGTGATGTAGGGGGATAGCCCAACCAGGAGGATGGAAAAGGCTGTTAACCCACCGCCGGAGATTAAGTTCAAGAAACTGCCAAAATCGGATTTCTGAATCAAATTAGTAATTGCTTCCTGAAAGGTGGAGGGTTCACCGAGGGGCACTGGGACGTGTGCAAGGAATCGATAGACAACTAGTAACCCGATTACAATGGTTACTCGTTTTAACATGTCCCTGTTTTTTAGCGATTTGAAAATATTTTTGAAATTCATAGTTAATCCTGTTTCATGCAATTGTGTACCTTCCAAAACTGTCTTTTGTCATTATATCATAGTTTTAGTTTAAATGGTGAAAAATGGCGGTATTTTGCTTAGATGAAATTTAACAAAAAAGTATGAGGTTTTAGGCCTCATACTTTTTGAGCACAGGATGTATAGCTAATTCTGCTTAGCGATACGTTGTGGTACGGCTACTTTGTTGAAAGTGCCGCCCATGCTGGTAATCGCTTCAATTGCGTTTTTGCTAGCACCCTGAGTTTCTAAATCGATTTTTGAAGTTAACTCCCCCCTTGCGATTACTTTGACTTTTTCGTAAGGCGATTCGATTAGGTTGCGGTCGGCTAAGGTGAAGTTGTCGACTTTACCAGATAAACCGCTGAGGCGATCGGTGTAAACAACGGTGGCTTTCTGGTGGATCGATTTAAATCCTTTGAGTTTAGGAATTGCTTGCATTAAAGCGCGTTGTCCACCCATGAACCCTGCTGGCATTTTGCTGTGGCCGGTACGGGATTTTTGCCCCTTAGTTCCGCGTCCGGCGGTTTTACCGCGTCCGGCGGCAATTCCCCTTCCGGCGCGAGTTGGGCGTTTATTTTTGTTGACTTCGAGTTCGTTATATTTCATACTTATTTGCTCTCTTTCTGGCCTTTTTGATCAGCGGTCACCCACTCGCTGCGTGGAGTTTGCTGTTTCAAACCTTCAATTACGGCGTAAGCGATGTTTACTTTGTTGGTGCTGCCGAGAGATTTGGAAATTAAGTTTTTGATACCCGTGAGGCCGATAATGCTTCGGACTACGCCACCAGCGATAATCCCAGTACCAGGGGCTGCTGGCTTCATCAAGACGTCTGCGCCAGTTGAACGAGCTTCGACTTCGTGACAAATCGTCTCTCCGTCCATATGAAACTCAATCATATTTTTCTTTGCCTTAGTGGTGGCTTTCTGAACAGCACTAGTAACATCGCCGCCTTTAGCAACTCCGATGCCGATTTTATTCTTGTGGTTACCGATCGCAACTAGAGCTTTGAATCGCATGCGACGACCGCCTTTGACGGTACGCGAAACACGATCAATGTTAATCGTGATAGTATCGAACTCTTTCGGTACATTATCGTTATTGCGACGATCGCGACGATTATTACGGCGCATCGGGCGTCCACTGATGTCTCGCTGGGTGCGAGTGCTAGCGGTCTCGTCGGTCATTTTGAGGGTGCCAGATTTATTGATTACCTTGGCTTTTTTATCTGCTTCCGCCATATTAGAACTCCAATCCTTCCTTGCGCGCAGCATCTGCTAGCGCCGTCATACGACCAGCATAGAGTTTTGATCCACGGTCAAAGACTGCCTTTTCGATTTTGAGCTTTTTCGCTTTGGTTGCAATATCTTTGCCTACTGCGGTGGCTTTTTCGGATTTGGAACCAGAAACTTTCTTGCCAACAGTAGTGGCGTAGGCCAAAGTACTCTGCTTATCGTCGTCAATTAGCTGCGCGGTGACATGTTGATTACTAATGTGTACGCTAAGACGCGGGCGCTCAGCGGTACCGTGAATTTTAGAACGTGTGCGTTTTGCACGAAATACAGCGTCCATTATTTTTTACCTGCCTTTCCTGCTTTGCGTAAGATTACTTCATCTGCATACTTAATGCCTTTGCCCTTGTATGGTTCTGGTTTCTTTAGAGCGCGGATTTCTGCGGCAACTTGACCAACCTGCTGCTTGTCGATGCCGGTTACTGTAATGGTCATTTTGTCAACTTTGAGATCGACGCCTTCTGGTGCAGTATATTTCACTGGATGTGAGAATCCGAGGGCCATTTCGATGTCTTTTGGCCCGCCACTAAGACGAAAACCGACACCGTTAATTTCGAGCTTCTTTTCAAAACCTTTAGAAACGCCTTGAACAGCATTATTTAGCAAAGCGCGTTGTAAACCGTGCCAAGCTCGAGATTTTGGTTCGTCATCGTCGCGTGTAACCACGATTTGGTTGTCATCGACCGAGACTTTGACGTTTTCCTGAAGCGGAACTGTGAGTTGACCCTTCGGGCCTGCGACAACAATATCTTTGTCGCCGACCGTGATTGTCACTCCCGCCGGAATTGCGATGGGTTGTTTTCCGATACGACTCATATTTTCCCTTTATATTAATATCTTTGTCATTATAGCACAGATTTTAGAGGTAAGCAAGGGGATTTCGGAATTTCTGAGATTAGCGTGATTGTTGTCAGGCGCGCAGTGTCTGATGTCAGAGGTAAGGTTTTAAGTGAAAATAAGCATCAAAATCACCCCGTTGATTGCGCGATATTTTGGCAATTTAGGTTAGAATTTGTCTTTTTTTGATAAAAAGGCATAAAAAGTATTGACTTTTTGTATCATGTGTGCTATAATGGAAAGATAGGGTATTTAACTCTGTCTAGATAAAGCTGGGCGACCCATCAGGGGTCGCCCAATCTATAGATGTTATTTTTTAAGCTGCGTTATGTCAGTTTTTTAACGATGCCGCTAGGGAGCAGAGAATAGATATGCGACGCATCATTCTTGCCTAGCGTAAAAACTAAGGCTTGGCATTCGTGCGGCTCGCCGCTGTTCTGGCCAATAATGTAGATATCGGTGACTGTTCCGGCTTTTCTTGGGAGCTTCCAAGAGTCGATCTTATCTAAAAGGCACCATTGCTCGAAAGTCTTATTATCTCGGTCGACGGCAAAGCTGAACTGCTGATCTTTGGTCGGACCAGGAATGACCTCTAGGGAGCCGAGATAGTCGAGGTTGACTTCTTTGGTAGCGTCTTCGCCAGTGCAGATATTTGTGCCGCTCCAAATATATTTGCGGTTTCGCACCTCGCGGGACGTGATGTAGCTAGCGTACTGATGATCTACCGTATCTTCCCTCATTTTGCCATCCCATTTTCCGACTAAAAAGGCTTTCAATTCTTTGCCGTAAGGTGTTGTCTTATCATCGTAGAAGCCTAAGTCGAGTTCGTCTAGCAGCTGATTGAGTTTATCGTCAACGTCTTTTTCCTGAACTGTAATTTCATCTTCTTTGCTTGATGAATTTTCCGATACGTCGGTGTGGGGTTCGATGTTAACGGTAGCATAAGCATAACGGACATCGCCAAACAGAGCAATTGATACATCGTAGACCTTTTGGGTGCCGTATGAATCGAAATGATATTTCTTGCTGACACCTTCCCTTGGACAAATCACGACATCGATTGGAAGATCATGTTTGTTGTTGACTTTGATTGTGATCGGATTGGCATCGGCTTCTTCCTCGGTGGGGTAGGCGTGATATGTTCTAGGACAGTCATTTTGGGCCGTAATCGTGACGGTGCTGGCGGTGTAATCTACGTCTCTTGTGTGCGCGGATACGGGTGCTGAGCCAAACGCCATGGTTGTAGTGAACAAAGCTACAATAATGAAGATTTTTCTTGCGATTCTTTTCATCCTATTTCCCTCCATTTATTTAAGAATCGAAATTTGGAGCATTGGAGACGTCGCTCCATTGCCCACTTAGTTACAAAAGTGACATAAATTTTCAAATTGGTTTGAGACAAAACCAATACAAGGGTAAAACTAGTCACCCTACCATATTTAGAGTAACATACTATATATAATTTGTAAATGGCGACACAGCTTTTATCATAGAAGACTCTTTTGGGGTTCTTGAGCCGGATTGTATGTTTGGAGACTGGACGTAGGCCATAATCTGATTATCTTCGCCCCAAGTTCTTGAGCCGGATTGTATGTTTGGAGACTGGACGAGCAATAAGGATTATTCTGCTGCTGTTGCGAGTATCCAAGAACCACCAGGCTTCGGTCTGGTGGTTTGGGTCGTTAAATGAATGGTGCGACTTCTGTAATATTTTAACTAAGCTCAGAGTGAGAAAAGGCAGAGGATGATGATGTTGACGATCGCGATCGTACCGACAACTTTAATTCCCCAGCGGAACCAAGTCGGATAGTCGACTTTTGCGAGCGCGAGACCGCCCATGATCGCTCCGCAGGTCGGCGTAATCAGGTTGACGAGACCATTGGCGGCTACAATCGTCATAGCGGTAACGTTCGTACTGTAGCCGAGGGTGTTGGCGATAGGGGCGATGATTGGCGTGGACATAGTGGCGAGGCCGGAAGATGACGGCACTAGAATAGAGAGGATGATATGCAGGATGTAGTTGAGTGGAACGAAGAGCATTTCGGGAAGGGTGGTGAGAAAATTGGAAGCGTTGAAGACGATGAAATTGTCGAGAAAAGTTTGCCCCATGATTACAGAAACTCCGCGTGCAACAGCTACTACTAGCACGACGCCAATCATGTCGCCGGCTCCGCTGACGAAAGTATCGACAAACCCACGCTCGCCACTGCGGTTGATGATAGCGATAATAATGGAGCTGATTAAGAACCAGAGTGCCGCTTCATAGAACCACCAGTTGCCGAGCGTGGCGCCAGTGAGCCAACCAGTCCAGTTATTAAAGAAAGTGACGCCAAATTCTTCCCAAGGGATGAAGCCTGTAATCATGACTAGGAAAGTCAAGGCAAAGATGACTAAGGTTAATTTTTGGTGACCGGATAGAGTGTTATCTTCGTCTTTGGATTGGAGATATTTATTATAACTTCTTTCGGCGGCAGCTTGTTCGCGTAAACTGAGAAAAGTAGAACCTTTGTCTTTTTGAACTTTTTTGGCGTAGCGGATGGTGAAGAACATCGAGATAGCGAGAGTAGAGAGCCAGAGTACGGTCGCGATTAGGATAATCATACCTTGATCGTAAGCGATATCGGCGTCTTTCATAGCACTCAGAGCGACGCCAGTGGCGAAGGGGTTGATAGTGGAGCCGAGCACGCCCGAGCCGGCACCGAGTAAAATTGTAGCTACGCCGACTAACGGATCGAGTCCAGCGGCAAACATAGTAGCGGCGACTAAGATATAGAAGCCAACGCTTTCTTCTAGGAAGCCGTAAGTGGTGCCCATAACCGAGAAAATTAACATAAGCAGAATAATCAGGAGATACTCTTTGCCGTGTAATTTCTTCACTAGGAATTTAATGCCATTTTCAAGGGCGTTGGTTCTTGCAACTACGGCTAAGAATCCGCCGAGGATCATGATAAAGATGCAGACGTCGATAGCGTTTTCGAAACCGAGGATGGGCGCCATAAGGATTTGCCAAAGTTTGGCGCCGACTACGCCCGATCCGTCGACAATAGCGCATTCTTCGGCGCCACTTTCTTCTTCGCAGGCTTCTAAACTGGAGTAAGTGGTTTGATCGTTAGTACTTTCGGCGACCAAATCGGGGGTTTCGGTAATTTTGCCGTCCTCTACTTCCAGGTCAACGCCGTTAATGATAGTGTTGCTCGTGATTATGGTCGTGTTTTCGACTGAATTAACTGATTGTGCGGTAGTTGAGGCTTCTGAATTCGTTATTGTTTCGCTCAATGCTTCTTCAGTTGTTTTTTCGGTGTTTTCGGCGTCGTTTGTATTGGTAGGATTTTCTGCTTCATCTTTGGCGGCTTCAGCGCTAGTTTCTTCGCTTGATTCCTCTGATTCTGTTTCTAGTGAAACCGGTATAAATTTGGCCTTGGGCAGTAAATGCGAAATAATTCCGAGCGCGATGATTAAAATCATAATGATTGAGTAGGCGGAGAGCATCGAGCGGCGATTTTTTTGGCGATCCTTCTTCTTTTTTGACATAATTCCCTTTCTAAATAATTTTTGATTTTACTGTGTCTATAAGTTTATTTATCCTCCTCGCGCACTAGTGCCATTGCCATGCAATGCGAACCGCCGCGCCCGCGCGAAATTTCCGAGCTGGGAATTTCGATTACTTCGATTCCGTGACGCTTGAGCGTAGTGTTAGTTACGAAGTTGCGATCATAAGCGATTACTACGCCAGGGCGGACGCAAAGTAGATTGACGCCATCGCTCCATTGTTCTCTTTCGGCGTCGATGCGTCGCCCATCTCCGCATTTGATCAATTCAACCCGGGAGAGGTGTAGGTATTTCTCGAGCACTTTTTGCAGGCTTTGGCGATTCTCGACGATTTCGAGTTCATTACCGCGACCCTTACTGATTTCATAGATGGTGGAAATATCCATGATGGCGTCTTGAACGGCGAATTTGTTGGTATCGACTTGGGTCATCACGGTGTCTAGATGCATAAAACTGCGTTCGTCGGGAATATCAATAGCTAATATATATTTAAAAGTGCTATTTTTGTCTTTGAAGAGATTTTTGGCGAACTCGGTAATCGCATCAGGCTCAGTACGTTGAGAGATGCCAATTGCGATCACTTCACTTGAGAGAACTTGAATATCGCCACCTTCGAGTGAATAAGGCTCGGTACGGTCATAATAAAGTTTTACGTCTTCATAAAAAGGATGATATTTGAAAATATATTCGGCGAAAATGGATTCGCGAGTGCGGGTGGGCGCCCACATTTTATGGAGAGTGGCTCCATAGCCAATGGTGGCCATAGGGTCGCGTTGGAAAATTAAGTTGGGGATTGGGTCGATAATCATACGTCCGGTATCGCGCGTGGCATAAAACCCGGAAATGCCGTTTAGGCGTTTAAGCTCGGAAATATCGATTCCAGCGATGCATTTTTTGATCATTTCGCGATTATATTTATAACTGTTTAGGAAATTGTAGCAATGCTTGGCGATTTTGGGCGAGGTCACTCCGGCTTCGAGAATAAATTGCTGGAGAAACTCTTTACGCACTTTGGCGCCAGCGCTGTCGAGCGCCTCGCCTACTAGATCTTCTAAATAGGTGATTTCTACGCCTTCGGCGCGCAGAGCATTGGCAAAAGCATCATGTTCCTGTTGGGCGATTTTGAGATAAGGGATATCGTCAAAGAGTAGACGTTCTAGCGTATTAGGAGTAAGATTGAGGAATTCATCCCCTGGCCGGTGCATAAGAACCTTTTTTAGAGGTGCAATTTCGCTAAAATTACAAATTGTATTTTTCATTTATTGCCCCTTCGACTTCAAAGTTAAATACATAACTGCTTTGATAGTATGCATGCGATTTTCGGCCTCTTCGAAGACTAACGAACGGTCAGAGGTAAATACTTTGTTTGTGACTTCGATCTCGCTAAGACCGTATTGCTCGTGGACTTCGCGACTAACCGATGTTTCAAGGTCATGGAAGGATGGCAACGGATGCATAAAGACGGCAGTAGGTTTTGCTAATTCCATGATTTTTGTGTTAACCTGGTATGGTTGGAGTTGTTTAATACGCTCGCCCCATTTGGATTTATCTTCGCCCATGGAAAGCCAGACATCGGTATAAATTACGTCGGCGGTACTCGCTAAGGCATTTATGTCCGGAGTAACGGTAATGGTGTTAACGTTTTTGGCGGCAATTTTTTGGCATTTTTCGAATAATTTGAGATCGGGTCTCAGATCGGTCGGTCCGCAGGCGATGTAATTCACACCCATTTTGGCGCTCATGGCCATGAGCGAGTTGGCGACATTGTTGCGCGTGTCGCCGAGATAAGCCACAGTAAGTCCTTTCAAACTACCGAAGTGTTCCTCGATGGTTAGGAAATCTGCTAAAGCTTGGGTTGGATGACAATAATCGGTTAGTCCGTTCCAGACCGGTACGTCGGCATATTTAGCTAGATCGTCGGCGGTTTTCTGGGCGAAGCCGCGATATTCGATGCCGTCATAAAGTTTCGCTAGCACTTGTGCGGTATCGGCGATTGACTCTTTATGCCCCATCTGCGAGGCAGCGGGATCGAGGTAGGTTACGCCCATACCGAGATCGTGGCCGGCGACTTCGAAGCTGCAGCGCGTACGAGTAGAAGTTTTTTCAAAAAGTAAAACAATATTCTTGTCTGGAAAATATTTATGGTCTTGCCCAGTTTGTTTATATTTTTTGAAAGTTTTAGCCACTTCCAACATATACCGCAGCTCTTCTGAGCTAAAGTCGAGGATTTGCAAAAAGTCGCGCCCTGTGAAATCCATGATTCCCACCTCCTTTATTGAATAATACTAACATTGTAACATGGATTAGCAGAATAGTAGTGGTTTTGCTTTTTCAGTAGTTGAAAATACTACATGATTTGTCTTTTTTGGATTTTTTTGTGAAAAATTAGCGAAATATGCGTGAAATATCGTTTTTCCATTGACTTTTATGGGAATGTGTGCTATAATAGAAAGGTAGGAGTTGTGTCCAAGAAAATTGGACAGGTACATTGACAAAAGGAGGATGTAATTATGTTAGAATGTAGTGAATGCATCAAAAAGCTAGATGGTCTGGAGCTGTCTTTTGAGGAGAGCGTTTATGTAATTGCTTTTGATCTAGTCGACGAGATTCGCGAGAAAGGTAAGGAAGCGGTGTTTAGCGAGTTGTCCTGTCGTGAAAATATGGCGGAAAATGTCCAAAAAGTGATGGAGTTTCTTAGCGATGATAGTATTTATGCTTTGCGAAGAGCTCTGGGCGGTGAACGCAATGAAGGGATCGAGGCTGAGTTTGCAACGTCTGAATGGAACAGTTTCGATCGTAGCCTTGAGTGGGCGATTAAGAATCTTCGTGAAAGTTGTTCATTGGTTACTCTGGCTGGCGGAATGCTTTCTCGGTCGAAATCTTCGGATGGCGCCTCAGAAGATAGGCGTTTGTTAAGTTTTAATGTGGAAGATCTGGCTATGCAAGTCCAGCAGTTGATGGAGGAAGTGCGATTCTATAACGAACGGCGCGACCAAGCTTTAGCGAGAATCGAGACGCTACTCTCGGAAATTAAGGAACGGAGCGATGCTTCGAAAAACTTGGCGGTTGAAACTATGGTGGATACGCTTCAGGATATAAGCGCTGATCCGATCGCAAAGATTCATTGGCCTTATCGGAGTTTACAAGTTTTACGAGAACTGGAGCTTACGGATTTAGAAAATGTGATTGAATATTTTTCTGATTTTGACAATTTTGTCGATAGCAAGAAAATGACGTTGTGGGAATGGAACGTGATTGTTGCAACTCTACGGCGAGAAGGCTTGCTGTCGGCTGATAAAACGGTCAAAGTTGATTTGGACACTGCGGTTTGGGATCTGTTCTATAGTTGTTCTTCTTCTGGCGGTACAGTTATGAGGACGAAAAATTGTCTGTGTTGTGGCGGCATTTCGAACGTACAAGAATTAAATACCTTTTTTGCTTGTGGTGCGCGTGAGGGATGGCGACGACTTCAGGAAATCCGAAATTTTGGTAGAGTTGGTCTCTCGTTTTTGGTTGAAGAAATGCGTTCTTGGGAGACTAATATTTCGCCGGAGGCTTGTTATCCGACTGGAGCGAGTGCGCTTACCACTTTGGATCTTCCCAAAAGTTCGCTGGAGACGCTAAATGCGTATCGAATCGAGACGGTGGGTGAGTTGATTGCGGTTTGCGAAGATTCTAATCGCTTCCGCGGGTTGCGTTATATCGATTCTGAACAATATGCGATAGCCGTCAAACAACTGAGAAAATATGGATTTAGTTTAGCGTAAAGCGTTTGCGACAATTCTGATTGCTTCTTATTTTTTATAGTAGAGAGGCTCCGCTTGCGGGGCCTTTTTTCCGCTTCGGAAATACTCTAGTTTTATAAATGAGATCCTTTTACTGGTCGGAACCAACAACTAAAATCTTCCCCTTGCGAGGAAGATTTTTATCCCCAGCGTCTTTTTTAGTAAACTTTTACTAGAATTTCACCGCCGAGATGTTGCTTTTTGGCTTCGCGGCCAGTCATAATTCCCTTGCTAGTGCTAATCAAGACTACTCCGCGGCCAGACTTGATGGTGGGAATGTCTTCGGCGCTAGTATAGATACGGCGGCCTGGCTTAGACACCTTAGTGATCTCGGTGATTCTGGCGTTTTCGCCGTCTTGATTGATGATCACGTGTAGAGTTCCGCGTGGTTCACCTTCTTCGACTTCGTAGCTCTCAAGATAGCCAGCTTTGACGAGCCCATCAGTGACAGCAACTTTGAGCTTGCTGGTCGGGACGCGAATTTCGGTTTTGCCAACCATGATAGCGTTACGAATACGAGTAATCAAGTCGGCGATTTGATCTGTTGATTGTAATGACATATCTTTTCCTCCTTTCCTACCAGCTACTCTTAGTTACGCCAGGAATCTCACCTTTACTGGCTTTTTCGCGGAAGTTGATGCGGCTCAAACCGAAGTAGCGCATATAGCCGCGTGGTCGACCGTCTAACATATCGCGATTTTTCAGGCGGGTGGGGCTGGAATTACGAGGGAGCTTTTGGAGGCCTTCGAGATCGCCTGCTGCTTTTAATTCAGCGCGTTTAGCCTTGTATTTTTCGTACATTTCGCGACGCTTTTTGTCGCGTGCGATAGCGGATTTTTTTGCCATATTATTTGCCCTCCTTTTCAAATGGCATACCAAATGCTTCTAACAACTTTATACTCCCTTCTTTAGAGCCATTTTTAATGATAAAAGTAATCTCGAGACCATGTAACACGGCGGCGTCTTCAAACGTAATCTCCGGAAAAACAGTTTGTTCTTTGAGACCAATACTATAGTTGCCGTTTTTGTCAAAAGATTTGCGTGGAACGCCATGAAAATCGCGCACGTGCGGTAAAGCGATGTTGATGAAGCGGTCAATAAATTCATACATCTTGTCGTTGCGCAAGGTCACAAGGTATCCAACTGGTGCGCCCATTCCTTTGCGGATTTTGAACGAGGCAATTGATTTTTTCGCTAGGCGTGAAGTCGGGGCTTGGCCAGTGATCTTTTCTAGCGTTAGTATAACTGTTTCGGTAAAGCGTTTATCTTCGCGTTTTTTACCTACGCCGCTCGAAATTACAATTTTCTGCAATTGCGGAACCTGACTAATGTTGGCTAGGCTTAAATCCTTTTGTAATTGTTTACGAATTTCGTTTTGATAAAACGCTTTGAGGCGTGGCTCTGCTGTCTTAGTCATTATTTATCCTCCTTTTTAAGGTTTGATAAATCGATACCGACATGGACGTTTTTCTTGCCGCCAGTAGGGTTGAATTGGGTTTTACGTAGATGTCGTTCGCGAACACCGATACCCTCAAGCATTGCTTTGTGGTTCTTGCGGTCCATCTTTACGATTTTAGCAGTTTCCCCTTTGTGGTCTCCAGCGATAATTTTGACTTGATCGTTGACTTTTAAATTCTGGGCCATTATAGTACCTCCGGAGCTAGGCTAATGATTTTATTGAATCCGAGGTCGCGCAGTTCGCGCGGAACTGGACCAAAGACACGGGTGCCTTTTGGAGTCTTGTCGTCATTCACTAGGACGGCAGCGTTATCGTCAAACTTGATGGTGCTACCATCTGGACGACGAATTTGCTGGCGTGTGCGGACGATGACGGCGCGAACCACGGCTTTTTTCTTCACGTTGCCGGTTGGCGAAGCTTCTTTAACGCTACATGTAACGATGTCGCCAACTCGGGCATAGCGAGCACGAGTTCCACCCAAAACTCGGATGACGCCAAGTTCTTTTGCTCCACTATTGTCAGCAACCTTCAAACGACTTTCTTGTTGAATCATGATTATTTATCCTCCCCCAGTATCTTGGCGGTTTCGCCGGCTACTTCTTCCTTAAGTTCGACTGAACCGTGTGATTTTTCGATCACTTTAACTAATTCATAAGATTTAGTTTTGCTAAGTGGGCGGCAAGGGGTGATCTCGACCTTATCGCCAACGCCGGCTTGGTTTTGCTCATCATGCGCAGTATATTTGCGAGTTTTAGTATATTGCTTACGGTATAACGGATGAGTCTCGCGACTCGCAATTGAAACCGTAATGGTCTTATCGCGTCCTGCTGAGCTAACAATGCCCTGTAAATTCTTGGCCATTTTTAAAACTCCTCTTTTTTTACAAATTTAACGCGAACGGGTAATTTATGCCCAGCTAGGCGGAAAGCTTCGCGGGCTTGTTCTTCGGTGACGTCAGCGATTTCAAATATGACGGTGCCAGGCTTGACCTTGGCAACATAGAACTGAGGCTCGCCTTTGCCGCTTCCCATCTTGACGTCTAGCGGTTTTTTGGAAACTGGGGTATGCGGGAAAATGCGGATCCAGATTTTTCCGCCACGCTTAACGTAACGAGTGATTGCTTGTCGAGCTGCCTCAATTTGGCGAGCAGTCACGCGTTCGTTGTCGAGTGACATAAGTCCCCATTCACCAAATGCGACCGTGTTGCAACGAGTAGCAACGCCTTTGTTTTTGCCTTTACGAACTTTACGATGCGCTTCTCGGCGCGGTGCCATAATTGCCATATTATTTCTCCCCCTTATAAATCCAAACTTTTACGCCAACGATTCCCGCCACGGTTTGTGCATGACAGACCGAAAAATCAACATCTGCACGCAGGGTGTGTAGCGGTACGGAACCTTCAATAAATTTTTCTCGACGCGACATTTCTGCGCCATTCAGACGCCCGGAGACTTCTACGCGGATACCTTTTGCGCCTGCATTCATAGTTGATTGACACGCCATTTTGACTGCCCGGCGGAAATTCATACGTTTACCAAGTTGGAAACCGATATTTTCCGCGACGAGTTTTGCAGACAGTTCTGGTTTTTTAACTTCTTCAACGTTAAGGCGGATCGGCCCTTTGATAAACTTCTCTAGTTCGCGTTTAAGTTCATTGATGCCAGAACCCTGTTTGCCGATGACGGCGCCAGCCTTGGCCGTTAGAATTGTAACTGTGGTTAAGTTTGCACTGCGCTCAATATCGATGCGGGCGATGGTTGGGCGACTACTGTAACGCTTCTCGATGCATTCCCGAATCTTGACGTCCTCAATCAACCAATTACGGAAATCTGATTTTCGAGTAAACCACTTCGAAGACCAATCCTTATTGATCTGAAGACGATAAGAAACCGGGTTGACTTTTTGACCCATTACTTTTGTTCCTTTCCTTCGTCTTTAGTTGTGCCTTTTTTGACTTTTTCTTCGCCAGCAACTTCGACGAAAATGTTGCTAGAGATCTTTTCGAATGGTAAGGCGCGTCCGCGACTAGCTGGCTTATAACGTCGCATACGTGTGCCAGCGGTAACTGAAATGCGAGCAATACGGATAGACTGCGGATTAATGCTGACATTGGGGTTATTCATGAGATTGGCCGCGGCCGATTCTATCGCTTTGCGGACGGCGCGAGCGGCGCGTCGGGGGGTATTTTCTAGGATGATGACTGCATCGCCAACGTAGCGATCGCGCACTAAGCTGGCTACGACATTGGTTTTACGTGGTTGCGAGTCTACGCCTTTGATGACGGCGTGAGCGAAATGGGTATTAGTTTGCGTCATTATTTGCCTCCCTTCGCAGACTCAGCTACTTTCTTGCCGCCGTGGCGACGGAATTTGCGAGTAGGTGCAAATTCGCCAAGTTTGTGTCCAACCATATTTTCACTAATATAGACTGGTACGTGCATCTTGCCGTTGTGAACAGCGATAGTACGTCCGACCATATTTGGAGAAATAGTAGAGCTACGTGCCCAAGTTTTGATTACGGTGCGGTCCTCAGCGGAGAGAGCGTCGACTTTCTTCGCGAGCTTGTAGTCGATAAAAGGACCTTTTTTAAGACTCCGAGACATTATTTCCTCTTTCCTTCGTGGCGACTGCGCACGATCATTTTATTAGTTTTCTTATTGCGGCGAGTACGGTATCCGAGTGTCAACTGTCCCCAAGGTGTACGTGGCGCTTTACCAGTACCGTGCCGGCCACCGTCACCACCACCATGCGGATGATCGGTTGCGTTCATTACGACGCCGCGAACAGTCGGACGGATTCCTTTGCGACGCCGACGTCCAGCTGCACCGATTTTGATATTTTGGTGTTGCTCGTTGCTAACGGTGCCGATGCTGGCTTCGCAGGCTGCCAGTACCTTACGCATCTCGCCGGATGGCATCTTGAGGGTTGCGTATCCGTTTTCCTTTGCCATAAGCTGTGCTTTGGTACCAGCTGATCGTACGATTTGAGCTCCACGGCCTGGAGTTAGCTCAATGGCGTAGATAAATGTGCCGACCGGGATTTGTTTCAGCGGCATGCGGTTGGAAGATTCGACCTGTGCGTCGTCGCCAGTTTCAAAGGTCTTGCCTTTGCGCATACTCTGATCAGCCAGGACGTAGTAATATTTTCCAACTTCATCTTGAACCCTAGCGATGCGAGCGCTACGGTTAGGATCGTATTCGATCTCGGTGACCGTATACTTACCGGTTGGTAGCTTATAACTCACGATGCGATAATGCCGTTTTACTCCGCCACCGCGGTGTCGTACCGTAATGCGACCTTGGTTATTTTTTCCTGCCTGTTGCTTCTTGCTCACGGTGAGTGACTTCAGTGGCTTTCGAGTGGTAATTTGGTCGAAATCCTGGGTGGTTTTTTGCCGTTGGGCAGGAGTGGTGGGGTTGTATGGCTTAATACTCATTACTTCTCCTCCTTAATCTCTTCAGCCTTTTTGGTCGTGCGTTTGGCTTTTTTCTCAGTTTTTTCTTCTTTGGCTACTTTCTTAGGCTTCTCTTCGGTTTCTACCGGTTTTTTAGACTCAGGTTCGTCAAAAATCGGGATTTTTTCGCCTTCTTTGATGGTGATGTAGGCAATTTTATGATCTTGGCGATAAGTGGTGCCAGGATAAGCTTGTTTGCCACGTGAGAAGCGGGTCTTTTTGCCTTTACGGATAGTTGTGCGAACGTCAACGACAGTGACTTTATACTCGTCGGCAACCGCTTTTGCAATAGCTTGTTTCGAAAGCCCTTGTGGAACGTAAAAGACGTATGTGTGTTTTGTGCTTTCGGTGTAAGCTTTTTCGGTCATACGTGGAGTAATCATTATGCTTCCTCCTTTTCGAGTAGCCAGTTTTCAGTCTCAGCTAACGCAGATTTGGTAAAGATGATTGCATCGGCATTTAGAATATCGAACACGTTCAAGTAAGTTGCGCGCACTAATTTAAGATTTGGTAAGTTGTCAGTCGCCTGAATCACTTCTGGTGCTTTGGTTTTGACTACTAACAGAACATTTTGATTAGCAACGTCCCAGTCCTTGAGCAACTTAGCAACTTCTCGAGTTTTGCCAGTGGTGTTAAGTTCTTGAACTTGAACTGCATTTGCTTGATTTTTAAGGCTAAGAGCCTGGCGAACCGCTAGACGCTTGCTGTTTTTGGTAATCTTTTTTGAGAAATTTTCTTCTCCGGTGCGACCAAATGCCACGCCGCCGTGTCGCCAAATCGGGTTGCGAGTTGAGCCGAAGCGGGCGCGCCCAGTGCCTTTCTGGCGCCAAGGTTTCTTACCACCACCGCGCACTTCTCCGCGCTTCAGAGTCTTAGCGTGCGAACTGCGAGTGTTGGCGAGGTAAGCATCGTAGGCGGTTTTGAGCAATTCATGATTCTTGACATCTAGCCCGAAAATTTCGGTATTGAGAGTAGTCATCTTCTATTCCTCTCCTTTCACGGTTACGATACCCTTTTTCGGTCCAGGAACAGCGCCTTTGAGCCCGATCAAATTGTTTTCCGGATCCAAAAAAGCCACGACGAGGTTTTTGACTGTAACTTGGTCATGTCCCATACGTCCTGGCATCTTTTTTCCTTTGAATACTTTTTGCGGATACATCGAACCAATCGAGCCGACGCGGCGGATATTACCTTTGAAACCGTGTGTGTTGCGCGATTCATTAAAATTCCAGCGCTTGACGGTTCCAGCAAAGCCTTTGCCTTTGGAAGTGCCGGTGACTTCTACTTTGTCGCCTAGTTTGAAATTTTCGACTGTAATTTTATCGCCGATTTTGAGCTCGGGGATTTCTTCAATTCGAAATTCCTTGAGTACTTTTGGTGTAACTTCTGCTGGTTTGACGTGGCCAGCAACCGACTTGCTCAGATTCTTACCCTGACCATACCCAAGCTGCACCGCATTGTAACCATCGGTTTCGACAGTCTTTATCTGAGTAACGGTGGAGGGGTCGGCTTGCAAAATCGTAACCGGGGTTACGATGCCGTCGTCGCCGATGATTTGGGTCATACCAATTTTGGTGCCGATGATGACTTGCATCCTGTTCCTTTCCCTTATAGATACACAAATCTAGACTGATGAGCAGTTCCCGTAGGCTTACTCTGTCGTCTAGTGCATACCAATTTAATATTAACTATACTTGGCAATTTTAGCATACTTTTTGATGAAAAACAAGGGGTTTTATCGACATTTCATTAATTTTATGATCAATGTTGTAAAAAATACAACATCTTTTGCTTAAAATCGTTAAACATCCGTAGATTTTGGCGTTCTTCTATTGACTTTTTATGCAGTGTGTGCTATAATGGAAATATAGGATGATTTCTTATGGTAAAAATAAAAGTGGCGTTTAGATTCCGGGCGAGAATGCCTTAAGCTTTTTGCGATGTTCTTTATATTTGGGGTCATGATTCTCGACTTCGGCCCAAAAGGCTGCAGAATGATCCATATGGTTAAGATGGGCTAGCTCATGAATGATGACGTAGTCGCGGAGTACCTCTGGCACGTTCATAAGCCCGATATTGAGCGAGATAGTTCCGAGCGAAGAGCAACTACCCCATCTGGTGGCAGCGTGCGAGAGGCGACATTTCTCATAAGTGTAACCGTAGAGCTTGGCGTAATACTCGAGTCGATACGGCAAGTAATCACGCGCTTTTTTGGTGAGGATTTTTTTCTTGGCGTCGCGTGCGCGTTGAGTTTTGGGGTTGCTGACCGGGATTTTTTCGCGGATTAAATCGCGATTCTTGTTCAAAAACCGTTTCACTAAGAAGTCGCTGGTTTGTTTTGGCACCGACATTTGTAACCTACCGGAAGTCGAGACCGAAAAACGCACATATTTCGCTAGGGGGCTTTTGCGTACCACAACCTCGCCGAATTCGGCATCTTTGAGAATCAATTTATCTGCTCCGCGATTAAAAATTATAGCTGTGTCAGAACTTGTTTGAGTTGGGTGTGATAGGTATGTTTTCCAGACAACACGATAGGTGTTTCGGCATCCGAGGGAGCTTCCAAGGCTTTGATACGACTGTCGTAAACTACCTTGGCCTTTTCGACTGAACGCAAGCGATTTTTAAGGCGGGAACGGATGGTGCTGACGTCGGTTTGGATCCAAATCAGGGTTGGAGAATACCCGGCGGCTCGTAAAATATCGACGAGTTCGCGGCGATCACGCTCGGTGTCATTCCCTCCTTCGAGAACTAGAGTGCTGCCAGTACGCGCAATTTGCTCAACTAGGAGCAAAATGAATTGGCGAGAAAGATTATGTTCCTGCTTGAGCGCATCTAGATCGTAAAATGTTGCGTTAAACTGCGCAGCGAATTGTTTACTAAAAGTGGTTTTGCCACTACATGGTGCGCCGAATACCAGAATTGCGCGCTGACCGTTGCTGGGTGAATGTGTTTTTCTATTACCTTCCATAGTTACCTCCATTGTAGCACAACTTCCTTTCTTTGGTAACCATTTTATCATATTTTATGATCTTGTAGCATAATTCATATTCCCATCTCTAGCAGGCGCCTAAGAAACGTTGTGTTTTTTACAACGCAGCTGCCCGAGAAGACGAATTACGCCGTAGCATCATGTTTTGCGCTGTTTGAGAGGAAAATTTGCGCGGGGCAGTAGAAAACCCAGGCCAAAAAGTTGGCTGGCTGATAGAAAAAATCAGCGAAAAAATGAATCAGTGAAAGGTAAGATACTCCCACGCAAAGATCGCAGGCTAGAAATAAGATAAAACCCCAAAGGGCCGAAAAAGCGTGGAAGTCATGCGTTTCTTGGCGCTTCCAGCGCCAACTAATATATATATTAGTGCAAAGTGTGAGTAAATAGAATGTAGCGATGGCGAAAATTGGTTGCATGATATTTGTGGCGAGCGATAATGTAATCAGAACGATGCTGAATGCTATGAAAAGAGCAATTCTTGTTTGTATTTTTTTGTCTTGGGAGTTGGTCAGCCGGACGAGGTGGATGAACTGAGTGGCTAGAAAAAAAAGTAGGCCAATAATGGCTATATTGTCCGTCGCTAAAATGATATCTGCGATCAAAGTGGTGGACATGGACAGAATTAGCAATTTATCGCGGTAGAAATAAATTACTGTATAGATTAGGCAGAGTAGAATACTTGACAATTTGATCGAAGTCGTAAAGAGACTATTTGGGTGAAAGAAGCTAGAGAAAAGAATCATCGCGTAAACTATCACCCAAATTGATAACCAGAGACGGGAGGGGGCTTCGCTTTTTGATTCTGATATAGCCATATCATTTAGTATATCATAGCAGCTTAAAGAAACGCGTAAAAGGCTCTGGACAGATTGTTTGATCCGAGGTACACTAAGAGTATGAAGGAGTTGCAGTCGGAAAAAGGTGGCTTGAGATTAGGGGAGGTTTCGAAGTCGTTTGGTGGAAAAAAGGTGGTTGACCGACTTTCTTTATGCCTTGACACGCCAGGAGTTTATGGTTTGTTGGGGACCAATGGGGCGGGCAAGACAACTACGATTCGGATGCTGCTGGGGATTATAAAAAGGGATAGTGGTACTATCACTTGGAATGGCACAGAAGTGGACCGTAAGACGGTGAATTTTGGTTATCTGCCGGAAGAACGCGGTATTTATCCGAAGATTAAAATCTATGATCAGCTAAGCTATTTTGCGGAGCTCAAGGGTATGACGAAGTCAGCGATTGCTAAGTCAATTCAAGATTGGGCGGAGCGTTTGCGAGTAACTGAATATTTGCAGTTGCCGGCCGAAAAATTGTCGAAGGGCAATCAGCAGAAGATTCAGTTTATGACGGCGGTACTTCATGATCCAGATTTGATTGTTCTAGACGAGCCTTTTAGCGGTCTCGATCCAGTAAATACTGAGATTTTGAAGACTATGATTATGGATCTGGTGCAGATGGGCAAGTTTATTATTATGTCGGCGCACCAGATGGTTACTATTGAGGAATTTTGTAGCGATATTTTGATTCTAAATCGGGGTAAAACCGTGTTGCAAGGTAATCTGGAGCAAATTAAGCGACGATATCCGGTGAATCGTTTAAAAATAACGACTGAAGAAGACATTGCTTCTTATCTGAAAGATTTTAAAATTGAGTCCGTACATGACAATAAGTATGTCTTACGGATTAAAAATGAATCGTCGGCTCGAGAATTATTAAGTAATTTAGTAGAAAGCAAAGTAGAAGTTAATAAATTCGAAATTATGCGGCCAACTTTGAATGATATTTTCATCGAAAAAGTTGGAGCAACGAATTTGATTTCGGAATTGGAAAGCGAGGTACGAAATGAGCTCTGATATATACGATATCTTGATTGTGGCGAAGTTTACTATGTCGGAAATTATCAAACGCAAATCTTTTCGAATTTCGTTCTTGATTATGTTGATTTTGATTGTAGTAGGGTTCAATGTCCCTAATTTAATCTCGGCCTTTGATAATGGTAATGATGATAAGATCTTGCTTTCTGATCCGCAAGGGATTTTTGATGAGCAGGTTTTGGACGCGATAAGGACGGATTCGCCTTACGAGCTGGTGATTGAGAAAGGCGATGTTGAGGCGGTCCGGAAAAAGGTGACAAACGACGAGGCAGTTGGTGCTTTTGTGTTCGAAGATGGTGGAGATGGTCAGCCGGTCCGAGCACGTTATTTTGCTAAGAAATTTGCCAATGTTGAGGTGGTTCCACAGCGGATTCTGGAACGATTGGCGCAGGTCTATCAAGCCGATCAATTGCGCAAATTAGAGTTAACAGAAGCGCAGCTAAAGGCTTTGACGCTAGAGCTGGAATTCTCGATTGAATCGGCCGAGGAGACGGAAATCGGCGGGAACATTATGGTGATTATGTTACTTTCGATTGTGCTGTTCTTTGCGATTTACTTCTGTGCTTATCAGGTTTCTAGTTCGATTACGGTCGAAAAAACTTCAAAAATTATGGAAACTTTGGTTACATCGACGCAGCCCCGCTCGATTATTTTGGGCAAGACTCTCGGAATTGGTCTAGTTGGTTTGGCGCAGGTTGCTATTTTGGCGGGTGTGGCCATAATTTGCGCGCGCAATTGCCTGAGCCAGGAGATGCTGGAATATTTGTTTGATTTTTCGACATTTACTCCTTATCTTGCGGTGATGATTTTGCTTTACTTCATTTTGGGATATACGGTGTATGCTTTGCTTTATGCCTTGACTGGTTCGACCGTCAGTAGACCGGAAGAGGTTCAGGCGGCGAATGCGCCGGTGGTATTTCTTACTATGATCAGTTTCTATTTAGCTTATTTTACTTTGATGGACCCGACTAGCGGTTTGAATTTCTTTGCCGCGCTGTTCCCCTTCTCGGCACCGTTTTGTATGCCGCTTCGAATTATAATGAAGGTGGCGAACGGCTGGGAAGTGGCAGCGTCGATTCTAATTTTGTTGGTAACTTGCGTATTGGTTGCTTATGTTTCAATTCGGATTTATTCTAATGCGATTTTGAATTATGGCACCAAGATGAGCTTGAAGGAAATTTGGAAAAATTATCGCCAGAAGTAAGCTTTGATTAAGTGCCTGAGTTTGAAATTTCCCAACTGGATGCTTCGGAAGACAAAAATTGGCGTGCTGATCACTACGAAGATTAAGAAAAATACTAATCCGTAATCTACCTAGGGTGATTCGGGATCGGAGAACCCCAGTGGTAGTATAGTGCCGAAAAAAATAATCCGGTCGCGATACTAATCCAGCGACTAAATTTACCCATCAACTCGGCATAAGTATCTTTTAGGTTAGGGCTTGTTTTTTGTGATGAGCCTTTAATTTCTTCATCGCCCAGTCGTAATGGCTTGGCATCACGCTGACGAAATACGACCCCAAATCAGTATTCACCCAAGCATAAACTCCCCGACCAAATAACTGATCGTTAGTGTATTTTTCGGCGAGCGCTAAAACCTCGGCGTGGGACTTTTCAAACATCTTCTTTGCGTCCTCCGGATTAGTTTTCTGATGTTTCTCCCAGAACTCCATATTCATATCACCATAAGTTTTCCAAGAATAGGGTTCCGGAATAAATGGTTTCTCGTCACCACTTTCGTTTGCCTTGACCCAGTTTAGTAAAAGCTGATGCCATTCGTAAAGGTGAATATAAATATCACGCAGATTTTTATCACGGCCCCAATGTCGCTCAGTTTTCTTCGGGTCATCAGAAAAATCAAACTCGGTGTTTAATTCTTTTTCTGATAGCGAAGCGATTAAGCCGGTCAATTTCTGATATTGCTCATTACTGGCTTTGATTAAATCTTCTTTATTTCTTGCTCGTGGCATAAAATGACCCTTTCATAAAAATACAATTCACCTTATTATACCATTCTGTGTGGTTTTGTGGGACGTTGCGGGCCAGTTTAGACCAGCCTTTAGTGTTTTAGAAAACTTGATGGCTTGGTAAAATTCGTATTCTTCTATGCGAGGTGCACTGAAACCGGGTCAAGAAAAGTTTTTTGCTTTGCATTGTAAACCATATAGTGCCAATAGTTTTGCGTTTTGTGCCTGTAATCCATTAATGTATTTTTTAGTGATGCGTTTTGATGCAGACTTTAGGCGCTCGCCAAAAATCAGCGGGACTACCTTTAACGATGTTCCAGTTCCAGCCTTTAGATTTAATCATATTTTTTCTCCGAAAAGGTAGATACTTTGTATAACCGTATGGTGTGTATTATACTACGAAATACCCAATATGACATAATTAGGATAGATAAAGGTGAAAGGTAAATTTTTATGAAAAAGGAAAAGTCCTATAGAAATAAGACTATAGATTTCTCATTGGAAGAGGGTAAAGAGTATTTTGAAAAATGCCTCAATAAAGATGCCGATTTTAGTCTAGGCAATATCACAAATAAAACTATTAATGGCGATACTTTTGAGATATTAGAGAAACTACCAAAGACATTTGTAGATCTGCTAATTGTTGATCCGCCATATAATTTATCAAAAGACTATAACGGGAAAAAATTTAAGGAAACGGATACCGCTAGTTATATTGAATATACTAGAAAATGGCTAGCCCTAACTGCGCCACTGCTGAAAGAGAAAGGCTACAAGCGAGTGTCGCTGTCGGTTCAAAAAGCAAACCACCACGCAATCGAGATGTATTAAAAAGTAGGATTTAAGACCATCGGTGAAAATGCCGAGGAATACTTGATGGCATACACTCTGTAAAATGACTTAGGTAAAACACCCTCGCTGGGAAACTGGCGAGTTGATGGGGTTTGTGATGATAAATCAATATCTCCAAAAGATAAAAACTGGGCACTCGATTGCTGAGTTCTTAGTGCTGCCGAGATTTAGGCGAAATGGAGTGGGTAGTGAAGTGGCGAGACGGTGCTTTGCAATGTATCCTGGAAATTGGGAAGTCGGTCCAGCAGATGGGGGTGATTCGGCGTATAAGTTTTGGAAAAAGGTGATCAATGATGTGACGAAGAAAAATAACCAACTCGAAGACGGGCTATTTGTGTTTAAGGTAGAGGAGGAGAAGTAGGAATGGGAATCATAGATCAAGTAAAGATCCTGATTCAGCAGAAATCTGATGAGTATCAAGCGAGCGATCCAGGTCAATATGACTTTTGGAACGGAGATTTAAAGTATGCTTATCATGAGGCGATAGAACTGGCGAAACGGTATGGAGCAGATCTGGAAATTGTGCAACTTGGAGCATTGCTACATGGCATCGCTCTGCTTGAGAAAGTGGGCACGAAAGCCGACCACCACGAGGATGGTAAGGTGTTGGCTGAGATCGAAAGGCAGCAGCAGAGGCTGGATAGTATGGATCAAGGCTACTATGTAACCGTAGAATACCTGCTCAATCTCTTTGAGCACGCTGCCGACATCTTTAAGGTTGCGAACTCGAACGAGAAACGCCAAATCCTGAGTATGCTACTATCGAACCTCTATTTTGACGGTGAAAACCTCACTTATACCCTGAAAGAGCCCCTTGCAGGGCTCTTCCTCAAAAAACGAAGTTCGGTATGGCAGGGCCTCAAGGACTTAATTCTCAACCCCACTAAATATATGGTAGCACTTGGTGAGTTTAATGTCGAGTGTGCGAGGGCATTGCTAAAAAATATGGGGCCTGTTCTGTTTTGAACAGTAGTTGTCTTCGAGTTAAGACCCCAGCATTTTGCTGATGATTTCTTTGCGAAGATAAAGGTGTTTGGATACAAGATAATCGTTTTGCTTCTTCAAGTCTAAAAGATTTATGAAATAACTTTCAAGTAGGTTTGAGCTAGTAAGAATATAATTTTTGCCTTCGGAAATACAGATGATACTAGCAATCCAATTTGACGATATAGAAGACATTATTTTGATGATTTCAGTGATTTTGGATAGAATAACTTTACTATTCCAAAGTGTCAACTGAGCAAAAGTGACCATATGTGGAATACCTGGGATTGTAATATCCTTACAATCCTGCGATAGAGAAGTTTTGAGATTTTCGGCAACCGTATCACTTACTGACGAAAAATACCAAGCTGTAAAATCTCCGAGAGTCGTATTGGCGATTTTTGTCAGCTTATCCGCAGCTTGACGGTCGCGTGCAGTAGTAATATTGGCATTAAAATTCAGTGTATTATCAAGAATCGCCCCAAGCAGTAATTTTGCAATTTCCGGAGACATTTTATCGTAATCCCAACATTCGCCCCACCATTCGAAAACACTTGTGGCTACGGCACCAATTTTCTCAATTACAACCTTATCGCCGATTCGTTCACGCCAATATTCTTCGTAACCCGGATGATGGTCGATAAGTTCCAAGATTTGCTCGTCACTCACAAATTTAGCAATCGCATCTGGATCGGAAACATCCAAAATAATCACCTGGTCGTTTGGTTGAAGATTAAAAGTTCTATTTTCCAGCTCCGCTAATCGTAAATCAGATGGAACACTATAGTTTGGAGCGATCGGAATATAATCTTGAGCAGATTTTCCGCGCTGGTTTAATAAATCCGTATACGCCAAGATGGACGCATAGGCATCAATATCTGCATAGCTACCAACAACGGGAATCCAAATCATAATTCTTGTCCTTTACATTGTCTGGCAGGGGTGCTCGGAATTGAACCAAGATCTACGGTTTTGGAGACCGCTATACTAGCCATTGTACTACACCCCTAACGTCTTTATTATAGCATAAAACGTCCAAGATTGCGGAAAAATCTCTGATTATTTTGCAGCCTTTCGTCTGCCAATTTCTTTATATGGAAAACTGCAACATTTTTGGTAAAACTAGTCCAAATTGAACAAATCGTGTGTCGGATTCGTTTTGTAAAAAGCGAATCCCTTCTAACGTCGACTCGGACAAACATAAAACAAGGTTTTAGGTTTGTCGCTCGTTTCCTATGAGGTTCAAAGTCTGGACAAAAAATGGAAAGTGTGCTATAATGAAAGAATAGGGTCCAAAAATAGAACTTTTTCTTCACCTCGGGATAACGTAATGTGTTGCGTTGGGGTACAAAGGGCAAAATACCCGACCTGCACTTTTTAACGAGAAAGTCGCGTTTGGAGCTGTTTCGGCGTTCTCTAGGGCGAAATACTTTTTGAATTGAAATGGTTTTGTGGAATGGGGATCTATTGATTTTGTTCGAACTGTGCTATTATAATAGTAATGGTTAGAGTGGGAGAAAAATGATGCGAGTAATCCATTTATGTTTTCGGTTGGGTATGCCAGAAATAGCGACTTTGCAAGGGCAAGAGGAGTCGGATTTTGAGCGCAATCGTTTTAAGCAGTATGATCAAGAAGTAATTCAGCCTTTTTTGGCACTTTTGGAGCGTAATATGCAGCGAGAGGCGCATTTGCATGTTTCTCTGTTTGCGAATGGGCGATTTTGGGAACAGGCGGAGGTCTACGCTCCGGAACTGATTGAGCGTTTTAGTAGGTTGATAAAACGTGGCCAAGTTGAATTAATTGCGACTTCGTATTATGATTCATGGAGTTTTTTCTATGATCGAGCGGATTTTGCGGACCAAGTTGAATTACATTTGCGCAAAGTCGAGCGGTTATTTGGCGTAAAATGTCAGATTTTGGCCGGAACAGATTGGGTTTACGACGATGCCATGGCACAGTGGGCGGAAGAACATAATTTTGCGGTGATGTTGGCAAAAGTACCGCAAACTAATTTAAAATGGCGGACGGCGAATCGCGTGTACGAAGCAAGTGGCTGTCAATATTTGCGCTTGTTATTTAATAATGAGCGTTTTGAGGATTTGCTGACTAAGGCTGATCGTAGCCCCCTTTTAACCATACTGAAGAGTGGTAAAGATAAGCCGGTCCAGGCGCAGTTTTCCTTGCCAAGGTTTCGTAAAGAATTGGGGTTGGAAAATTTGCGCGGAAGTTTACTGAATTTGTTTTTGGATGCGGACGTTTTTGTGCGTTTTCGCGATTATGGGATTGTGGGCCTTTTTGACGAGATGTTTCGAACTTTGAACTATGATGCGGGTTATCGTTTTGTGAATGCTTCCGAAGCTTGTGTGTTCGAGGTGCCATCGGCCGCGGTTAGTATTAATCGCACTTCGCAGGAAAAGTCAGCTGAGCAAGCTTCGGGCTCGGCTATGATGGTGCGCGAGGAGCGTGAAGCCTTACCACATTGGTTGATGGGTAAGTCGCAACAGACCGCGATTAAAATGCTGAGACAGTTGCGCGAGCAAGTTGATCGAGTCGGCAATCGGGACCAACAGCGGCTTTACCGTGCTTTGGCCTGTTCGCAGTGTTTGGCGAACGAGGAAAAGGCGCAGAAGGTATTAGCGGATTTAGAAAATTTGACAACGGAGCTGGGGAAGGCTGAGGTAGAGCCGGTGACTTCGCGAGAGAAAGCGGTTGATGCGCTGAGCTTGGAAGTGATCGATCAATCTGATCAATCTGGTGTGGTGCAGGTTTTGTTTGCGCCGGCTATGATGGCGACTGATTCGGTGAAAAAGGCGGAAGAGGAAGATTGTGCTGTGCAGGTAAAGATTTTGCCGCGATCGCAGCGGACTAAATCTCGAAACACGACTGGGAGCGAGAATAACAATGCGGTGAAAGTAAAAATTATAAAATCACAGGCCTTGAGGGTGGCAGTTGCAGAGCCTTCTTCCGATCAGGATGGCATTATAAGGGTGCAAGTGCAGGGTAAAAAATGCGCTTCAGAGCGGAATTTTGATGAGTTAAAGAATTATGCCGAATTGCCGGAAGCGGAGGTGATCGAGGCGCAAGGAGCTACGGACGCTACTGAGCGTATTGATGATTCGGCTATGGCTTTTGCGCCGATTGAAGTTCCAACTTTGCGTTTGTCGCGTTGCCGAGCTCTAAAGGTGCGGCCTAGCTCAGTTTCGGATCATCCCAAAACCAAGATTCGGCGTAAGACGCTACGGCGTAGCTTGGTGATCGAATAGAGATAAAGTTCTTGGATGTCGGGTACTCTCGATGTGTGAGGGTTTTGAGTCGGCTTTTGCAGAATATTGGCGAATATGAGGTTTGGATGTAATATATAATTTACGCTTTTTGAGTCGGTGCTTTGTAAGAATGTTGTAAATTTTGCAACGTTCTTGTACGGAAAGAATTTATATTGAGGCCGATGGTTGAGGCCGATGGTTGAGGCGGTTTCGTTATAAAGCCAAATCATCAAAAAATATACTTCCTCAAGGGCGGAAGTATATTTTAGGGCTTAGCGCTTTTTCTCTTTCACTTCGTTGCGTCCGAGATTCTTCTTGGTTTCGGTAAAAACTACGTGCTTACGCAAGACTGGATCGTATTTACGCAAGCTGAGTTTATCTGGAGTGTTCGCCGTATTCTTTTTGGTATAATAGGCGCGAATTCCTGATTCTTCCGAAACTAAACCGACTAGTTTACGCTTGGTGTTACTCTTCTTTGCCATAATACTTGTTATTGTATCACAAAAGAAACTCCATGTAAATCATGAAATTACTCAAAAACTTGCCGAATTTGGGCAGTAATTCCCTTTCCAGTGTTTGGTACATCCGAAGAATAGATAAAATCGGCTAAAAATAGTAATAAAAGGCACCAACAAAGGATCTTTTTGGGGCGGAACTTGATTCGGTTAGCTATTTTACATAACAATGGGTACAGAAAGTAAATGACTGCTAACCCGCAACAGCCGAAGGCAGTTATGCTGAGCAAACACACGCGGCCGTTGAGGTTTAGCCATAAGTCACCGTAATCCCACCATTTGTGATGCCTGAAGACTTCTAAATACCAGCCGGTACCATATTCAATTAGTCCACAAGTTAGCGCCGATAGGAGAAAAACTACGAGGGGCTGGCTGCGAAAACGGTCGAAGAGTAGAGCTATAATGAGAGCACCGCAGCCATAAATTGGCAGCCATGGCCCATGCAACACTCCTCGATTAGCTAGGATGCCAGTCTGAAGTAAGGTTAAAATAACTTCCCAGATCCAGCCTAAACAAGCGCAAGTAAAAAAGAGGAGTACGTAATTATAAAATGGATTTTCAGTATGGGCTTTGTTCTCCCTGCCTGATGCTTTTGCTTTGGTTTCCATAGTTGACTTTTACTATTAGGATTATATCAGATTCCGAACGAAAAATGAAGAGTGTAGAAAAAGGTTTTTGAGCATAGTGGACTTCAATGCGTCTTGGAACTATTTGTCAATTAAGAATGTTTTCATGTTGGAGTGTGCAAAATTTGGTCTGCTATAGGTTTAGGAAGTAGGACAACGCGATTCTTTATAATCACTACTCACAGTTTGTGGCGTTCAAAAAAAGTAAGTTCTCTTTTTCCCTGCAAATACACTAGCTACTTCGCGGCTACGGTGCTAGTTCTGCTGCAAAGGTGTTTAATATAATAATCTGGACTTAAGTCCAGATTATTATATTGGTGCTGGAAGTAGGACTCGAACCTACGAAGGCCGAAGCCGAGAGATTTACAGTCTCTTGTCATTGCCACTAGACGATTCCAGCTTGCATGGGATTAGCGTAATCTACGCTACCTTGATTATATCAAACCTTGCGCAAAAATACAAGGTTTGTTATACTAAGTTCATTGCCGTGTTAGCTCAGTTAGTAGAGCAGCCGCCTTGTAAGCGGCAGGTCGTCGGGGCAGAGCCGACACACGGCTCCATTTTTTTGTTGGAAAACTAGATGTTTGCCGATTGAATACGGTTTTTGACTAAATTTGTTTGACGCGTCGGGTAGCGGGCGCGGTTCTTTTTGGTGTAGCGGCAGCTTGGGTGCTGCGTTTTGCTGGCGTGGCGCGCTTCGCCGTAGTTCTGGCTGTCTGGGCGGTGCGAGGAGCGCGTTTACCGTGTGGGCGAGGTTTAGCGACCGCAGATTCTTTAGCTAGCTGCTCTTCGATCCGAGCGGTAACATCGGCTAATGCTTCGGTATTACCAGCGGCTTCATGAATATTGAGGATTTGGCGTAAAGTGTTGATATTATGATCGAGCAAATATGCATTTTCCAGTGCTTCAATGGCTGATTTGGTGCGCCCGAGCTTTTCACGGGCTTTGGCCAATGCGATGTGACGGGCTGGGATGTTGCTTTCCAGTTCGATCGCCTGTTCGAAAGCCATCGCAGCTTTCTCGTACGAGCCGGTTTCAAGATAAATCAAACCAACGTTATGGAGCGAAGAAGGGTTATTGTCTAGTGATTGGGCGATTTCGAAGCACTCAATCGCCTCATCAAACTTCTGCTCTTTCGCATACAGAATTCCTAGGCGGTTGTAAGCAGCAGCGTTTTTCTCGTCAAACTTCAAAATGGTAAGCAGGGCTTTTTCGGCGCGTAAAGGTTTATGGTCACGCATGGAATCTTGCGCCGCGTTCCAAAGTTTCTCCATTTGCATATCATAGCGTGCATTATGCGGTGTTTCAGCTTTCTTGCGCTTAAAAATCGGAAATCCAAAAGTCAGATATAGCGCCAAGACCGCCAGTACTGCAATACCAATCATATATATATTCTATCATGTCGTGTGCGAAAACGCCAATTTTGCTATATTCGAAGGATTTTTGATATACTATAGATATGGGTATAAAATCGGATAATCAGCCAGATGAATATTTAGATGTCCTGGATCAGAACGGTGAGAAAACTGGGGAGCGGAAGTTGCGCTCAGCGGTGCATCGTGATGGTGATTGGCATCGGACGGTGCATATTTGGCTGGTAAATCCTCGGGGTGAGATTCTCTTGCAGCGGCGCACTTTGACTAAGAAGACGCATCCGGGTATGCTGGATGTTTCTTGTGCCGGACATCTATTGGCGGGAGATACACCTAAAAGCGGCGCTTTACGAGAATTGGCAGAAGAGCTGGGCGTCGCAGCAAAGCCAGAGCAGCTGCAATTTCTGGCTACGATCCAGCGTGCAAAGAAGATGGACTCTGGCATTACTGATAAACAGTATATTGATATTTTCTTGCTGCAGACTGAGCTAGAATTGCAAGATTTTGAGCTGCAGATGGAGGAGGGTAGCTGACGTGCAATATGTTTCGCCGGCGGAGCTAAAGCAGATGATTGCCGAGGGCAAATCCGATTTAGCTGATCGCGGAGAAGAATACGAGATTTTGTTTCGAACGCTGGAGACGATACAAAATAAATAGCTCGGGAGCGAAATTATTGACCAACGGTCAATTTTGCAGTTTTGACAGGGGTAGAAAAACTGACCAATAGTCATTTTTTGCCTTTGGTGGAGATAAGAAACTGACCAACGGTCATTTTAGCCTAAAATAAGCCATTTTCACTTTTAAATTAAATCAGCGATCAAATGCAATTTGATATGCCCATTTTTGTTAAGGTTGTCGTATAATTTGATAAATTTAGGAATTTTGTGTAAGAATTTGGGGTTTTTGGTTTTGAAATAGGATTTATATAATAATTCAATTGCGGTTTTGCTTGAATCGAGCGCAATTTGGCGAGGTTTGGTTTTATTTTTGGTAATCTCGGTTGCAAGATCAATTAAATCGTTGGGTTCGGCCGTGATCATGCGTTTAGCGAAAGCCATGATTTTTTTGTCGGCGCCGGGTGCTTGATCGAGCATGTTCTTTTGGCGTAAGTAGAAAACCTGAGCGCGAGATAAGATGGTGGGGAGCAATGCGGAAGGTTGCTCGGTCAGCAGCACGAAATGACAGTGCGGACTAGGCTCTTCAAAAGTCTTTAGGAAGGCGTTTTGGGCAGCCTCATTCATAGCGTCGGCTGGCGTGATCACAAAAAATCGCTCTTTGATTTCTTTGTGGTTGCAAAGACTGAGCAGCTCGCGGATTTGCTCAACTGTGATGATTTGAGTTTTTTTGTCGTCGCCCGGGCGGACGTAAATCGGCGTTGGCAGTTTGAGTTTAGTGTCGGGTGGGACCACGAAGACTGTGCAGCTAACCTTGGTGGCGATTTGGGGGATTTCCCGCGGATTGCCGAAAAACATGCTAGTTCCCTTTTGGCTTGAAGAAATCGGTGAATTCGCCCGGAATCGGAGACTCAAAAACCTTACGTTGATTAGTGGGATCGCCCGGAATGGTAATCTCCAGGCTGCCAGCGTGCAGAAAAAGCCTAATGCGCGGTTTTGGCGTGAGATTATGCTTATCCTCTCGGTCTGAGTTTTGTAGCTGACGGTACTTTTCGCTACCATAAACTACGTCTCCTACGATTGGTGTACCGAGATGCTTAAGATGGACGCGTAATTGATGGGTGCGGCCAGTTTTCGGCTTTAGCTCGAGCAAGCTGTATTTATCGTTACTAGTAAGTACTCGGTAATAAGTCTGAGCGGGTTTGCCGTTTTGGTCGACTTGGAAAGTGGTGGGGTGCTTCAAATTGCGGGCGATCGGCAGATCGATGACGGCTTCATCGTGCTTCGGGCGGCCTTCCACGATGGCATAATAAGTTTTGTGCGTCTTGCGGTCTTGGAATTGCTTGCGCAGCATAGATTGAGTTTCGGGGTTTTTAGCTAGAATTACGACGCCGCTAGTATCGCGATCGAGCCGGTGCACCAATAAGCCGTAATCTTCCAGCGTCGGTTCAGGGCAATATTCGCCTTTAGCCATAGAAAGTAGCCCGGCCGGCTTGTCGAGCACGATGACGTTCTCGTCTTCGTAAATTACCGGCGGCGCTACGTTTTTGATGCTTGTTTCTGGCACGGTGAGCTTAATTTTAGTATCTGGCGCAACTAAGGCATTCGGTTTTTTGACGGTTTTGCCGTCGGCCTTGACATAACCAGCTTTGGTGAACTTTTGCAAGCTTGAGCGGTTATAATCGGGATATTGCTGAACTAATAGATGATCAAGGCGCACTTTTGTGGGGGCTGTTTCTTCTTTTTTGATTTCGGTGTCGCCATTAATTACTCGCGAAAGGTCTGGTTTGCTAAATTTTTTTCCGGTGATAATCATGGGTAGCTCCTTATCTGAGGTGAAAGACCTGTTGAACTTCGGTTAATTTTCGATTAGCGATACTATTAGCATATTCTTCGCCATTCTCCAACAGCTCGAAGATGGTTTCGTCTTTAATCTCGGCCAATTTGCTTTGAAAATCGGTCAAGAAAGTACTGACGCTAGTCGCAACTTTTTGCTTGAGATCGCCGTAATGATTTTCCCCGGCCCAAGTTGAAATTACTTCTTGTAGCGGTAAGTCATTGACTAAAGCTTCGATTTGAAGTAAATTGCTGATTCCTGGCTGGTTAAACATGTCGAACTGGATTTTGGCGAGCGAATCGGTAGTGGCGGACATAATTTTCTTGATGGCGACTTCTGGCGCATCATTCATCATAATGCGGCTATTCGGTGCGGCGCTGGATTTGCTCATTTTTTTCTCTGGGTTTTGTAGATCGCGAATTCGGATGCCGCCATCAACTTCCATGAATTTAGCTTGGTCCCTCGGTTCAGCTGGCAGCACGAAAATCTCTCCGAAGCGTTTATTGAATTTTTCGCCGAGCCGGCGAGTTAACTCGAGATGCTGGAATTGATCTTCGCCGACCGGCACGAATTCAGCATCATATAACAATATATCAGCCGCCATGAGCACGGGGTAGTCGAAAATGCCGACGTTGACGCTTTCCCTGCCTTCGCTCTTGTCCTTATATTGAGTCATACGATTCAGCTCGCCCATGGTTGCAATGCAGTTCAAGATCCAGCAAAGCTCAGAATGCGCTGGGACGCGAGATTGACGATAAAAATGGATATTTTGATTAATTTTTAAACCAGCAGCCAGGTAGTATTTTAGGGATGTGACTAAATTTTGCTGCAATTCCCCGTCGATCTCCGAGATAATGGAATGCAAATCGGGTACGAAAATATTGATATGCATATCAGCGCTGTGGGCGTTGGCAAGCCGCACCATTGGTAGTAGTGCGCCGAGGAAATTCCCGAGCGTTAGCTCGTTATTTACTCGTAGTCCGGTAAGAATAGTTTTTTGGCGTGTCATTTGATTTCCTTTTTAGCTAAGTACCTTGTTGAGAAAACAGTAACGCCAACGGAATTGATATATCTGATTATACATATCATCATTATACTGGATTTTGGGTATTTTTGCTATTTTGAGCGGTATTTTGGGTTATTTTGAACTGATTTTTAGCTTTTCTTGGTAAAAAGTCAAGAAAAAAGGGTGGTTCTATTGACTTTTTACGTAGAGTGTGCTATAATGGAAAGGTAGGCTCACGAAATTTGTCTCGTGAGTGCACATTTTGGTTCTCCATCTATCAGGGAGGTGATCTTATGGAGAAAAAATCAAATCTGTTAGACCTTAACCTTAAGTATCAGGACTTGCTCTGGCGAATTGTTGGTGCAATGCGCAGGCGAGCGCGGAATGTACCTGCTTTCAGGGATAGCCACAACGGCTGTATCAGAATCACAATCGTACCACTGTCTCGCATTGCTGATGAATGGTTGGGCGGGCTGAACGACTACCGCCGCGGACATTTAGGTATGGAAATTGTGGATACCTGTGAACGGGAGTTTGTCTTCAAGATTGACCCTCGAGGTAGCCACACGATTCAATGTGTTTGCGAAGATGGGCATACTGAGCCGGTAAACTGCTATGGCTACTCGGCTCTCAAGACAGCGTGGGCATCCTGGAAAAGGAAGATGAGGAAATCTTTCGGTGAACCATATATGCGGTATTTCACCGAGGAGAATGGCTGGTCGATGCACGATGGCTCCGTTTATACTACTATTACGCTGGACGGAGAGGACTTTATCCGGCTTTATGTCTGTACTTCGGGTGCAGAGTCAAGCGAGGATAAAGAATGCTCGCTGGCTGGTATCTTGGAGGCTCAGGAATGTTTCGTGCATTATGGCGACAGGGTAAAATTCAGCCCCTACATTAACCCCAAGAGATCTCCGTTGGAGCAGGTTTGGTGCGACTAGATTGATCTCTAGTGAGAGTAGAACCCCGAGCTGAGAAAAACTCGGGGTTTGAAAATATGATATAGGGCAAGAGTTTAAGATTATCGATTGATGTACGTTCGGATTTTTATAAATTTGAAAAAAGTATGCTATAATAAGCGTAGAGGGGTATTAGCTCAGTTGGCTAGAGCGCTTCAATGGCATTGAAGAGGTCATGAGTTCGAGTCTCATATACTCCACCAGGATTTGAAATTGTTGAAAATGTCTTTTGTAATATGTTGCGAATGATATTTTTGTTTGATATAATATAAATATGGAAGGCAGAAAAGAAAAAGTAAAACAGGCAATTGCTAACGAAAAATTAGAAGGGCTAAATATTTCTAAAAACACAAGAGAAACTCTTGATGAATATATAGCTGGCAAGATCTCTGCAAAAGAAGCAGCTCAGCAAGTATACGATCGCTACGGAGTAAAATAGTGTCAGAATTCGTCGATCCATACATTGACCCGAAAACTGGCATTTTACGAAATCTAGTTGGAGCGACAACTTATCCAGAACTACGAAAGGCGGAGGGTGATATTGTTACGCTTTCTGAGATTTCTCTAGACGACATCCCACATACTGTGGATTTAGTTGAATTACAGGAAATCCATAAAAGGTTATTTAGCAAAATCTATGACTGGGCGGGAGAGTTGCGAACGGTTAATATTCGCAAAGGAAGCGAAGAGTATTTCTTAGATTATATTTATTTAGAAAACGGAGCTAAATTTGTTTTTGAGAAATTATCTAAAGAAAACCATTTGCAAGGGTTAAAGCGGAAAGAGTTCATTAAACGTTTAGCTTATTTTTATGAACAATTAAATTTTATTCACCCATTTCGCGAAGGCAATGGTCGCACGCAAAGAATATTTTGGCAAATAATTGCAAACAAAGCAGGATATAAAATCGACTGGAGCAAAGTTGTTGGCGAAGAATTAGATAGTGCATCTTTAATCGGTAGGACCGAAAATAATCTTGAGCCGCTGGAAATAATGTTTAAGAAGATTGTGGATTTGAATTGATGGTAGATATAGACTCGTATCTTACGACAATAGACAACGATAAACAAATACAAGAAAAACTTAAACTACTAGCCGATGACGTCTTTAATAATAACGAGTTTTTATCTTGCATACAGCCCGTAGAAAATACCTACTTTTCGGGGCTCGTAGATCTCTTAGGGGCAATCATAAGACAACATAAAGATATTTTTCTCAATAAGAATGCTAAAAGTGCTACCTCAAGAATTAATTATCAACACCTGTATAGCATATCCGAGTGCAATAATGAAGACGATTCTACATATCGTTTAGCGAGTAACATAATAATTTGTCTAGCTAATGAAAAACAAAAACATAATGAAGATTATATAAGGCAGTTATTGACTAATGATTTAGATTTTTTACCATCTAATTTAGATATACCAGTATCAAAGGACGGCCTAATTGATATTTCAGAACCATCTAACAAACTAGAGCTACTTGATCATGCTATGAGAATAGCGGACGGCCGTAGAATTTATTTACATCAGTTCTTAAGACGTCACTTCAGTTCGAATTTTGTTGATACACCAAAAATATTAAGCTCTGCTATACAACAAGGGCTAAGAGTGGAGGTAAGGGTAGATCCATTTCGTATTGGAAGTATGTCGCGCTATCATAATATTATGGAATGCGACGCTTGGTTTGGGCCAAGATTTAAACAACAACTTCTTGATTCTAGGGATAAAATTGAAAAAGTTACCATACATCATTTTAGCGGTGACGATCCTAGAGAGAAAAAATATAATCACTATACCACTATTTTTCGCACGTCAATGCTTGACTTTAATAAAGGGTTTAGGCAATTTTTTGTAGAAGAATATCCTCCATATTTGGATTGGACGCAATCTCCTATGGCCGGAGTTGGTGAAAAACATGTCATTCAACGTTTTGCACATTTTGTATATGATCAAAACAATGGAAATTTCGAGCATATTGATTGTGCAGTAAGGATCTTTAGCCGAAAAGAGTATGATATATGTTATAAAATGGTAAATCATAGCAATGATCCTGGAAGAAAAATCGGAAAAAGATTTAAACTGTTTAAAATATCTGGTGGAGGAGATCTCGCACTAATTGAACGATGTCTGTATGTTTTCTTCAGAAGTAATATTCATTTAGTAGAATATTTTCATAATTTAAATTTTTCCGGTGCAATAGAATGGTTTGAAAAGAAAGAGACGGAGAGAGTAACGCTTGTCGAGAAGTATAATCGGCGTTGCCCATATTGAAGTATCCTACTTATGTAATAAATCTTATTACTTTACGCTAATCTCTTCCATAAATAAAACTACTCCTATCATAAGCAAAATATATTGGATTACCACTCAGTAGCTCACCCTCAATAGCAGTTCTAACTTCCTGCACTGTGGTCCACCATAGTTGAAATTGTTGAAAATATCTTTTGTGGTGTGTTGCAGAAGATATTTTTTGTTTGGTATAATATGAACATAGGATAATAAAAAGTGATAAGCTTAAGAAGCAGATTTTTCAGTTTTTGAAGGGGCTGTTTAGATGTGATTTATATAGAAAATAGCGATAGGAATAATAATTGTGGAAGTTTTAGAGTATGACCAATAACAAATCAGCCGGTGGTTTCTTGCTTGGTGTTCTGGTCCTGCTTTTAGTTTTGTGGGTTTTGAAAGGATTTTTGTTTCCGCCGAAGATTCCGGCTCCGCAGCTGCAAATTTCCTTTGCAGCGGACTATCCTGGCGAAGATTTTTCGGAATTTGATGACTCGTCGCGAGTAATAGTGACGGATCGGGTAATGCATCGCGGTGGCGAAGAAGGAATCTTTTTTGGCGCGAGCGTAGAAATTGCGGTGACGCCGCTGGAGGCTTGGCAGAAAAAGGCGGATGCGCATTTGAAAATTATTGCCGAAGACGGAACGGAAAAAGCAGAAAAAATGGATGGTAGTGGTAAGGTTTGGATTCACGCACGGGATTTAGAATATGGTGAGAATAAAATGCGGATCGTGGCGGAGAATGTTAGTGGCGCGGCGACGAAAGAATTAATCATTCAGAAAGTAACTCTTGAATCGGTTTGTCTAGATAATGAGAAATATAAAAGTGATTCAGCATGTGATGATTTTTATGAAGACGAAACGCCGGTGGATCTGAGCACGCCGAGCTCGGATCCTAATCCCAATTCCGACTCTCAAATTCCAGTTATGAATCAATGTATTCATTATGAAAATGGCGTTTGTTGGGACGAGCTTGAGGAACAGGCGTACGATGATGGTCGCTGGGATAAAGTGTACGGCCACTATGGTGACGGCTACAACCCGCCAGATGACTGCACCGGTTTTTGCGCGGATCTTTATGATGATATATATGAAGAAGGATTTTACGATCAATGAAGCTTTGTTTTTTTGCGTAATGTTCATTGATGATTAGTGTAAATTTTTCTCCATTAAAATATTTCTCTAGTTTTTATGTTTTCATAATACTGTTGCAGGGCGTTTGGTTCTAATCTTTTTATTAACATGCTGTAATTTTTGAATTTTTGGTATATACTAAGTTTATAGTTGAGTGTGTATTCAACTATAAAGTATTATGAAAGGAAAAATATTTTGTCGAGAAAAAATGATTGTTGTGATTGCGAAATTATGCACGTCGAAATGGTGGAAGAAGCTTTGCGAAGCATGCCGACGGAGGCTTATATCGCGGACCTGACGCGGTTTTATAAAATTCTGGGTGACGAAACGCGGTTGAGAATTTGTTTGGCCCTGTGTAACGACGAACTTTGCGTCTGTGATTTGGCTAATGTGCTAGCCATGACTAAATCTGCGGTTTCGCATCAGCTGAAAACGTTACGCGAAAATCAAATTGTTAAAAATCGCCAAGTTGGGAAAGAAGTTTTCTATACTTTGGATGATGAGCACGTGCGCGCAGTCTTGGAAATTAGTTATTCGCATATTCGTCATGGCGAATAAAATATATTTCAGGTATTTTTTTAAAATATTAGCTCAGAAAAAATAAAATAAATTTTACGGCTAATATTTTAATATATTTCGCTTGAAAAAATAAATTAATTTTTGAAGGGAGGATTTATGTCCGAAAAAAAATCAAAAAATAATTCGAACAAAGTTTCAAAAAATATTTTAATTGCCTTTTTGCTAAACTTTGGTTTTTCGATTTATGAACTAATTGGTGGAATTTTGACAGGTAGCGTCGCGATTTCGTCGGATGCAATTCATGATTTTGGCGATGCAATGAGTATTGGTTTAGCATATGTTTTGGAGCGAAAAAGCCGTAAAGAACCAGATGAGCAATATAGCTATGGCTATGCGCGATATTCGGTATTGGGCGGATTAATTACTTCTGTTTTTCTAATCATTGGTTCGCTGCTTGTTATTTATCGCGCCGTGGAAAGATTCTTTGTGCCAGTCGAAATTGCCTACGATGGTATGATTATTTTGGCAATTATTGGTGTAGTTGTAAATGCGGCGGCAGCTTATTTAACTAGCGGGAAAAAGTCGCTCAATCAAAAGGCAGTGAATCTGCATATGCTGGAGGACGTTTTGGGCTGGATGGTAGTTTTGACCGGAGCTATAGCTATGCGTTTCACTGGTTTTTCGCTAATTGACTCGATTTTGTCGATTTTGGTGGCTGGTTTCATTTTGTTTAATGCGATTAAAAATTTGAAAAATATTTTTGGTGTCTTGTTGGATAAAACGCCGGTGAATTTAAGTTTGGAAAAAATTCGTGAAGATTTGGCGAAAATTCCAGGTGTGCAAGATATGCATCATTTGCATATTTGGAGCCTGGACGGCGCGCATCATTATATTACGCTACATATGACGGCGAAGCCGCAGCGCCAAGCGGAGATCAAGAAGGTCGTACGCGAAACTTTGCAAAAATATGATATCTTCCACGCCACGATCGAATTCGAAGGGCCGGAAGAAAAATGTTTGGCCAAAGATTGCGCGAATCCGGTAGATTCGGGGCAGAATGCGCCGCTCCATCATCACGGTCATCAGCATTAAATTTCTGTATGCAAAAAAATGGGCCGAACCGTAGTTCGACCCGCAGAATTAGAACAAGGATTTAGCCATTAGAAGGCATGCCGGCGATCACAATGGTTTCTCCGGGTTCGACCGGCGTACTCATCGAGCGGACTCGGCGTTGCCCCAGAACCGCAGTGTGTCCGGCGGCAATTTCGATTTGCTCGCGCTCGAGGATGCTACCGACCGTATCCCCCAGCTGCCACTCGGCTTCGATTGGCATATTGCCTGCGCCGTTGGCAATCCAGACGGTGTTTTGCTCATTTTTCTGCAGATTCACTTTGCTTTCGTTGGTGCTATTTTTCCTACTCATTGTTTCCCTCCTAATAATGATTTGGTTTAATGGTCACATATTAGCAAAATCTCGAGCGGTATAGAAATTAATCGGCAAATCGCGATGAAACCGCGTGATGATGCGACTAATTTCGGCAGCGACAAAGGCGGAAATATAACCGATATTGCGCGCGCCACATTCAAGCTGCAAACTTTCGGCGTCGTCATAGAGCCAATCAGTTTGGTACATCTTGGCCTTTTCGAAATCGCTGGGCTGGAAAGCAAAAATTGCGATTTCTTCTCCAGCGCTGCGTGCATCGATATATAGCGGTATGTTCATAAAAACGTTACTAACGTTTTGCCAAATGATTCGGCGTGATTGCATCGAATCAACGCCCGAAATTACCACTCCGCTGAGCTCAGTTCTCGTATAAACTCGCTCGGTATGTTGATGAACCTCTACGCCTTTTGGCATGAGATGATAAATCATATCGGCCATGGCGGCGGTTTTGTATTCGCCAATCATTGCGCAGCTATAAGCCACTTCGGTCGGACAGTTGCGCCTTTCGAGCCGATCATCGTCCCAAACGTGGAGCTCGGTGATGCCCATTTTGGCAAGTATCGGTCCGACGAGATTATTGATCCCGCCGGCACCAATCAGATGAACCGGCCAACCCCAAGTTTTGGGGTCGAAAATCTTGATTTGGTCAGAATGGTCCATGGTGTTGCTCATAAAATCCCTCCTTTTTATGATGCGAGCGCGTAGTCGAAGCTTGTCCTTGCGATATGCGTTGAACTTTTCGCTTGACTTCGGCGCGATACTGGGCAGCGATTTCCGGATCGATATATTCGAGATTAACGATTTCGAACGGAATATTTCTCACCCGGAAAGGTCGAAAAAGATCCAACCTCGCTAGCATCTCGTGCCGCTGATTAACGACTAGATTCACTACCCAATCGCTGTTGGTATTTTCGATGTCCGCTTCGTCGATTGTCGACCAAAAGACTTTGCCTTCGGCATGCGAATGCCAACGGAATCGCAAATCTCCAGCTCGAGCTGGATTATCTTTGATGAGATCAAAGATAATCTCGTGCAAAGCATTAGGCGCGAAACTACAGTGCGCGATATCAACCTTTTGCCGCGGTAGGAAAATTTCCGATATTTCGAAACTCTGTTCCTTTTCTTTGAAAACAATTGTTCCGATACCGGTGACTTCGTAGGGCGTAGTTTCGTCAATGTAGCAAAAAATCTGCCGTCGGATATTTTCGGGAATTATTAGTTTCAATCTCGCTCCTCCGTTTTTGTATTCATTTTCGGGTTATTGATTTCCTCTATGTCTTGAATCGCTCGGAAACACTTCGGAATTGCAGCGCGATCTCCCGGATTGACATAGTGCAAACTGTCGATTACGAGCGCGGTCGCCGCAATCAAATTGTTTTCGCGTAGATATCGGTGGATTAAATCTGGATTGCTAAGGCAAAAAACGCTTTCTCCATTCCGATAAATCGCTTGTCGAGTTTTACTATACTGAATACGCCCAGATCGGACTTCGGTTGCGCGAGCCGTGACGAACCCATCATGGTCGACGTCTGGATCTAGGACAACGTAGTAATCGCCAAAATCGTACACTACTCCTTCGTACGGTACGCACACGCGCACTTTTAAAAGGATATCATGATCTCCTATGACGATGCCATAGACCCCACGCATGGTTTGGAGCTCTTGCCACTCTCGGGCGATTTGTTCGTCGGACACGGCTCGGATATCGGGTTGTTTTTCCAACTCTCGGAGCCTGGCCTGTTCGCGACCGATTCCTCTTTGGTAATTTTGCATCTTTTCGGCGCATTCCTTAATCGCACTTTGCAATCTTTCGATATGTTGCCGACTTTCATCTGCTCGCGCAGAACGTGCATGCTCATTGTTTCTTGAGCGCATTTTCCGAAAATCATCGAAGTTATCTTCCTTGATTTTGCGCGTCAATGTTTGGCTGATTACCTTTTCGAGTACCTTGTCTATTTCCTCCGAGCTCAACTTTGCTAGCTCAGCGGGCGCTAGTTCTAATTGCTGCGTCGCCATTTCGCGAGCTTGTTCGACAGTTTGCGCTCTTTCCTGGTCTAGTTTTTGCTTCTTGCGGCGCTTCTTTTGCATGCAAAAGAAGCTGATTAGCATTCCCGGCCATGAAATCCAGAGTAATAGAAGCATTACCGTCCCCTTCACTCCGCGATACGGCAGGTCAGCATAAAAATAACCGCCGTTCTTTTGCGCACCGTAATGCCAAGTCGTGGCGAGCGAGGCGACCGTCAGGATGATGAAGATTATCGTTAGCCATATCGGCGTAGAGTATTGCTTGAAAAACGCTGACGCTGATTTCGGTTCGATTTTGGGCATCCGGCGCGTTGTGTCGTCTAATTCTTCGCCCAGATAGCTCGTCAAATCTTCTCGTTCGTCAACCGGCAATTGGTTGACTATCTCGACTATCTCGTTGCGTTTGCAATCTTCCCTATATGTTTCGCAGACTAGTAGCCACGTAAGGATGCTGATTACAAGACATATTAGCGCCGTGATAAACGCTGCTAATGCTGCGACGCGTACGAAGTCTTGAAACGGGACGTCATCGCCGTAAACTGTTCCATCTTTCATTTTGCGAAAGTTCATTTTTACCCCCTTTTCGTAAAAAGATTGGCTAGTAACTGTTTTGACTTTATGACAAGATTATCACCTGCTTTCTCTAAAAATCCTTGTTGTTGAGTTGCGAGAGCACCAAAAACTGCTTCGGAAGTGTTATTTTTACCCCTAAAGAAGATTGATGATGCCCTATCTCTCCATTATAGCACACCTTGCTGTATAAGTCAAGATTTTGAACACTAAATTTGTTCAATTTCAGCTATTTTTGATAAAAGTGTTGTCGGACGCTTCGCGTCCTAGTCGCCAGTCGTCGGACTTCGTTCTAGGCGCTGGGCGTCACCTCACATAAAAAAATAAACGTAAGTTTATTTCTTTATGATTCGGATTCCTACAGCGTTCGCCTCGTATAAAAATAAGTGAAAACTTATTTTTATATCTCGGGCTCCTTCGGCGTTCGCTTCATAAATAGTAAAGCGTATACGCTTTACTATTTTCTCAGCTCCTCCTTCAGCGCAGCGGGTGGGTTGTTCCTGCTGCGCTGAAGGAATCTGGTGTTTCTAGCGGCGGATGGAGTTCCCGAACCAATTCGAACTCTCGTTATGCTTATCATTTCTATGCTAACGCTTCTAGTCTTAGTCCTTCTAATGCCGCTAATCGCTACCATGCTGTCCCCCTCCGCTGCCTGGCTAGACAGTAATAAATGTCATGCGCCTAACGCGCGACTACAAAAATAGTCTAGC
>CANENS010000006.1 GCA_947428935.1 uncultured Candidatus Saccharibacteria bacterium
AAAAATCTTGAAGTGAGGCTTTTTTGATGTTAAAATAGGTAGCAGAGTATCTATTGTGTTACATCCTTATATTTAGCGGCTAAGAGGCCGTGTTTTTACTGCCAAATGTTACTTTACTACAAACTATGGAGCTATGGAAGCTCCAGCACATTAAAGAGAGAGGTGTTTATGAATGGGATTGACTCAATATAACGATGAGATACCAAATATGTTTTCACAGTTTTCATGTCCGAAATGCAGGACCCAATGCAGTTCTTATGAAGCGGCGCAAGCGCATTGTCAGCAGCCATACAATACGACCGAGTGTCGTACATGCTATGGAACTGGACGGCGTGATGGAATGCGCTGTCCGGATTGTAATGGTACAGGTAAAACCTTTTTCTAAAGAAACCATTAAAATGCGTATGTTGATATAAGGAGTGTTCGATTAGTACAGCGAATATTAAGTAATTGGCAGTTTGACTTGCCTATTTTCCCGATAGCGCCACTCTCCAAGCCTCGATGTAGCCACCGCTACGCCTGCGTTTGTGGAGCGGCACTCTCAGCAAAATATTCTGCGCCAAACTATCCAAAACTTAATTTTCGGTGTACTAGTGTGTTGACAAGTTGACTTCTATAACAAAAAATATTCCCAAAAGATTTTGTTAATAGCTTAAAAACTAATTTTAAGAAAAATTTGTTTTGTGCTAGAAATCAACTCAGTCCATGTTAATAGGAAAACAAAATTTATTCCTATGCCCAAATTGCCAGTTATAAACTGGGAAACTTAACAATAGAAAAAATATAATAGATTTCGAAGGCTATACGTAATCAGAAAATAAAAAGATGACACAGAGCAAGATAAATGTTCTTTATTTTCGCTAGTATTCTAAGAATGGGGATGATAAAAATAGAAAATACTATTATAAATTTAGAGAATGTTGTACGGGAAGATATGACTCTTGATGATGCAAAAAGGATGGTCCGAGAGGATCCATTTATCGGCTACTCTTTTGAAGCTTGGGATGAGATGATAAAAGAATCAGATGCTACATGGCATACGCAACTCCAAGATTCTTTAATGCGGATGATCCCATTTGGTCGGATGCGTTTGATCGCTCTATGGGATGACCTGGCCATAGATGCACAAATAAATTTAAATTCTGTTCAAAGTCAGATTGAGATGATGGCAACAGGGACTGCTGCACTTGCCTCAACGAGCCAAAAAGAATTTAATATGAGAATCGGTTATCCTATTCGTGAAACAGGTGTTGAAGACCAAATATTGTTCAATGGCTGGAAATTAGCGCATTTTGAAAAAATTACAAAATTTCACAATAGTAAAAAATTTAGTGTAGAAAAGACAAATTGGGATTTTGTATTAGGTGCTGATGGTAAAATCTACCACATAACATCAGGTTATTTTTTTGACAGGAGCAACCCCGATAATACGCCAGATACATTTTTCTATGATGTTAGACGAGCGATATACTTTGACACAGGTTTTTTAATGAATCAAAACAAGGCATATTTTATTGCAATATCGCATGGAATACTGATTACAGTTGATCAGATACTCCAGAATCCCCAAGTGGCTTCTGGAAAATTTGTCACTAGTATAAAAGAGGATTATCATGAATACATTTTTAATTTTCCGTTAGAGCCAAATGGGAGTGAGGAACCTATTGATCTGCATCATCTTTTGACAATGATATCTTCAATCACACCAGAAGGCATATTGCCGGAAGACGTTGGGCTGATGGTTGAAAAATACCATGCAGAAAGACGAGAAAAAGAACAAAAAGAGAAAGAAGATTACGAGCGGGAGCAGAAAAGGCGTGCAGAACAGAAGCTCGCAAAGGAAAAAGAGGATGAAGAACGATGGAAAAGGGAAATGTATGAGCAAAATACCACACGGATTGAAAAATTAGAACGGAAATATAGTCAGCTAAATATGGAGCTTGAAAATACTAAAGGAATTTTTTCTGTAAAACAACGCAAACTGCTTAAAAAACAGCTGGACCGTATAAGAGCAGCGGTAAAATACTTGAAAGGCATATAAGGCGGCAAAGCTGTAAAGCCAAAGAGATAAAATGTTCTTTGGAACGTAATTATTTGAGGGACTAGAAATACGATTCTTTTCGAATTATTATTGCGGGTATTCATAATAACAACTTGATTCATGAATGGTATGAAATATTTGTACGGCTAGCAAGTATGTGGATCGTACAGATCATTTTAAATGGTTAGCTATGAGAACAGTTTTTACAAAATATTAAAGATGGAGCCCGTAAATCTGAGGCTGAGCTGTATATCTTATTTTCTTATTTTTTGACAGGAAGAATTACATATATGTCAGAATGATTATTGAATATGCAGTTTTAGACCGGATGAGAACATTCAGGGAGGAGGAAACGGAAAGTAATGAAAAGATGCGCACGATGTGGCGAGAAATATGAAGAAGCAGATGTTTGTCCTCAATGTGGAATTCAAATCGACGATATATCTGCTGTTTCAAAACCTCCGGTTGTCATATATATTATTTTGTCTATAGTTGCAATTGCAGTATGCCTTACTTTTGCAGGTATTATATATCAGATAGAAGTATCCTTTTCGGATATAGACAAAAATAGTGGCAACAAACAATTATCGGAGAATACTAAAGAAAATAGTCCAAATTATATAGCAAAAAAGAATAAAACTAACTCGGGGGAAAAAGCCGATATCGAAACACATACTGACGCAAAAAAGAAGAGGAAATCAAAGGCAGAGGTGGGCGAACCAGAAGAAGCAGTCCCCATAGATGAACCAACGCCCAAAAATCCTTTAGTTGATGCTTATATCATCCCGAACAGTGATGTTGAATATCTGACAGATTCAGATGTATCAGGATTGAATTTGCAAGAAATTAATTATGCTAAAAATGAAATATACGCAAGGCATGGACGGAAATTTGAATCACAGGAATTGGACGATTATTTTTCGTCAAAGTCATGGTATGAAGGAATATACGAGCCTGGCGATTTTGACGAGAACTACAGCCAAACAGCTTTAAGCGACTGCGAAAAGAAAAATGCAAAAATGTTAAGTGATATTGAACATTCGATGAATCCCAAAGGATATGAATTAGATAAATAAGTTGTCTGGCATAATTTAATAGACGGAATAGAGACATATAGTTATCAAAAGGAAGGAATGTAGCAAGAATGGAGCAAAGAAATGGATGATAAAAACACTAAAGTAGGAGAACAGGAAATTATCAATGCATATAACAATATGGAAATGCTTCCAGTCCATCTGCATAGATGCGCAAAAAAATATTCTGAGGCTGCGATGGCTGAAACAGAGTGCCATCGTACAGTAGCTGAATCTGCAAAAAACGTTTTTGAAGATAAAAAAGCATCTTTGGAAAAGCAACGAAAGGATATGTATGATGTAGCTGATTCAGCAAAAAGGATCATTTCAGAACGGCTGGAGGGATTATGGACGGAATTCCAGTATGCCAGTGAGCGGTATCAGAATACATTTTACACGTACATAGACAAGAATAAAAACAGAAGGATCCCATTCGGTGGCTGGTTTGATCAGGTGATAGATGAAATCAACAAAAAAGAGGCGCAGGATGAGAAGGAGTTTTCTGAAAGATATGGACATTTGGTCGAACAGGAAAATCGGATATATGCCCAAAAGATCCATGAAGCGGATCATATATATGAAAGCCAGCTTGCAGAAGAAACGGTTGCTTACAATAATACATTAGATACGGAAAATGCTGAGTCGGAAGCAAGGATGAAACAGACTTTTGATCTTGCAAGGGATACAGTCATCGGCCTCCAACCGGAATTGCAGCGAGAAATGTACAAGATGCTACAGGCTAATATCCCGGAAATCCTGGATTATGAGCCCGCTGATACGATGCCTCCTGCAATAGAGGTCGGATATATCAATATCGATTTAGATGGATGGGAAGGAGAGCTCCTAGGCTCACAGCCGGTAATAAAACTGATAAAAGAAACATATGCATATGCATTGGCCGACGATCAGGGAAAATGTGTTTTGCGGCTGCCGTTAGGAAGGGCGTTTTCATCCAATAGATTCAATAAACTGATACTTCATGACGACGTAAGCCGTGACTCAGCGCTGGAATATATGCGTGCTTTAGAAATGCGCCTCTTTATGAGCATCCCTTGTGGAAAATTAAGGACTACTATGATAGATCCGATAGATTCGAGTAGCAACTTTTCGATGTTTGCCCCCCTTGGGGATGATGATGAGAGAATCATCTCAACTAGAATCTGGTGTGACAAAAAAAGCATCAAAGAGCAGCTAGGATTATTGATCGGTCAGATAGAGCATGTCCACCAGGATTGTTTGAGAAACGAATTTACGGACATTGTTGAGTACAATAAATATGTCGGTAAAAATGCAGAACCTTTCCAGGTATTGTTCGTGGCTGATTTTCCGCAGCATTTTGACCAGGAAGCAGAAGAGATGCTCGAGAAGATTGTAAGGAGCGGGCCAAAATGCGGCATATTTACGTTTATTGTGAGCAGGTCAGGCGGATCTTATGCGGATGACCACAGGATCTTACAGGATATGGAAATAATAGAAATCAAAAATGATACGATGTTCTATCATTACAAAGGCCTGACCCATAGGATTTCACCTGCCGTCCTGCCTTCAAAAAATGAAATATCGAAAATAATCGCGACTTTGAGAAATGGGATCAAAACATCCGATAGGATCATAATAAACTTTGATGAGATTGCCGACACACTGATCCAGCACAAGGAAAAATGGTTCTTGTTCTCCGACACGAATGGGCTGGATATACCTATTGGGCTGGAAGGAGCTTCCCGTACTGTACAGATCCACTTGGGCGGCGAACAGGTCACACAGCACCATGCATTAGTTTCAGGTACAATTGGTTCCGGCAAGTCAACTTTATTACATACGATCATCATGAGCGCGCTCTTAAAATATAGCCCTGAAGATCTACAGATGTATCTACTGGATTTCAAAAGGGGAGTGGAGTTCAAGATATATGCAGACAGTAAATTACCGAATTTTAAAGTGATCTCTTTGGATACTGAACCAGAATTCGGCCTTTCTGTACTCCGTTTTTTAGAAGAACAGCAGGCGGAAAGAGGAAGGAGATTTAGGGACGGGAATTGTGATAATATCGAAAGATATAATGATACTGTAGGATTGAGCTCTGACAAGATTCCAAGGCTGATGGTCGTGATTGATGAATTCCATGAGATGTTTGCAGACCCAGATTCTGAAATAACAAAGCAGTGCGGACAATTGCTGGAACAGGTCATCAGGGAAGGGCGTGCATTTGGCATACATGTCATCTTGGCATCACAGACCCTTCCAGACAACCTTTCCAATATATATGGACAGATTTTAAACCGTATCGCATTGCAGTCGACAGCCTCATCGGCACAATATATTTTAGATGCAGATAACCCGGCCTTGCATACACTTGTTGACGTTGATTCTGGGATGGGGGTGTTTAACGATGGCGGCGGCAACAAGAATGCAAATCATCTTTTCCGTGTTGCTTATTTTAAGGAGGGCGAACAGAAAAAAATACTACATCAAATCCGGACCCTTCAGGCAGGATTGTCTTATAATGTTGGGGCTGAAAAACCCCGGTTGCTACTGTCTAGCATACAGGATGATGATGAAAACCCATTAAACAGTTTCGTTAAATATGGGATTCTTCCTGGGCAGATGGAATTGGGCTGTCCACTGTATCTTGGAGAAGAGATTGCAATGGTAGATAACTTTTTGATCAAGCTCACAGCTCGAGAATCACAGAATCTTTTGATCTTGGGCAAGGATAACATAAGGGCCTCTCTTTTATATGGTTTTTCAGTCATCAGCATCTTATTTTATGCGTTTAGGATGGAAGCAGCAGGAATCTCCATGGGAGATGGCCCGATCATCACCTTTTTTGATTTTGAGGAACAAGGCATGTCCGAACGCAGCATAAAGTTGAGTGAACTGAGCACCCATCTTCCCGAAAAGATTCGGATTTTTGGAAAAGATTCTCTCATGGATGGGATCGATATCTTAGAAAGAGAATATAGGGAAGAAGATCCAGAAAGGAGACATTTTGTCATCTTTGCCGGGTTAAACCGGGCGCGGAGGCTGTTGGATGATGATAATGCATATGGTATGCCGCCTAAACAAATGTTCATGAATCTGGTCAAGAACGGACCCACTGCGGGAGTCAATTTTATCATATGGGCGAACGATCCGAACAGTTTCTGCTCATTTTACGGGGAATTACTTCCAGAGTTTGATTATAGGCTGGTTTATGACCTCAACGAAGATGAATATATGAAGATTATCACAAGTTCCAACATGGACACCAATTATGGGAACAATGTAATCTCATATAATCCAGATGAGGACAATAAAAAAGTCAGAGTATATAGTAAACCGCTACAAGAATGGTTGGATACGTTTATGGATAGGATTGAAAACAAGATGGCCCCTATGGGAGATAACGCTTTTTATCCTGTAGAATCTGGAAACGGGAGGGATTTTTGATCTTTAGTGATAGGAAAGAGATTTAGTGTGAAAGAAAGTAAATTAAGTCAAAATGTGAAATAGAAAAAAAGCTCACACCGTAAACCTAAATTAAGAGAGTTCCCACCTTGATAAAAGAGGCGCACCTGTACACCAACAACAAATGGGTGGGTGCATCTGACACTGATGTCGGGAATGCCTTATAAAATCAAATTTATTGTAACACGAAAACTTGAAGGTGTGAATCACTTTCATCACTATTTGTGCCGCCGACCAAAGGCGGCGGAATGGAGATCTTTATGGAAGATGTTCTGAATATGGATAAAGAGATGGAAAATCTGTCAAAAGACCTGACAGATATCCGTTTTTATGGGCAGAGATTAGCTCAAATAAGTAGCCAGGTTGATGAGATAATTTCTATCCATAAAACGAATATAGCAGTCGTTTTAGTCACAATCGCGTCAAGTTTTTCTGCATGTGCGGGCATGTTTACTTCTGTCCGGAAAATACATCATCCAAAAGTAAATTTGGAATCTTTTAGTATGGGTACGGATTTGCTGCCGTATCTGGCTTTATTTAGCTTGTGTTTTATGATTCTGTTTTGGGGATGTAAAAATAAATACGGAGATGTGATCAGTGCTTTGATCAATCTGGTTGCTATTTTGCTAGCCGTACTTTATATTTATGGTTTTGCGGGTTACTATAGCTGCGGCGGTTCGATTTTTGCTATATTGGTTAGCTGGATACATGTAATTTTTCGCAGTTATAAACTTCGGAAAAAAGTTTGGAATATTTCTATTACACAAGCAGGAGAGCAAGTATGAAAGCAGAAGAAAAGAGATTATTGGAATTTAATGACATACGGTTACTCTATGAGAGATTCCAACCTACCCCCAGTATAGATCTAAACAGGAGTAGGATGCAGATACCTGCATTGAAAGTGCAGGAATATGACGACTTTTGGAGCCGTGCACTGAGATTGGCTGTTGAGGGCCGGGAAGATGCGATCAGTAAGATACGTGCTGAAATTGCCCTCTCTAATCTTTCATGTGTTTCCCAAAAATGGTGGGATTTCGTCTTGTCATTTTCCCAGGGCGCACCGCCGGAAGAATTGGAGCAGTATGAGGAAGAAGATAAAAACCCTTTGATAAAGGTGGATCCTGGTTGTATTTGCGCCGCAATTGGCCGGATGGCTGTCCCCGCGGCAGCCTGGGAGAGGAAAAGACGTCGCATGGAGATAAAAGAGCTGGAAAAATTACAGGATCAGGCAGGGGAACGACACCAGGAAAAAGAGTTTGCATAAGAACATATAGAAAGCGTAGAGGTGGAATGGCATGACAAGGCAGTCTGGATATTTTCTACAGGCTCTTTGGGAAACGGGTGCGGGGAAAGAAAAGGTGCTGGCATTGGGGAAGGCGTCCATATGTTATGAAATACATAAATCATTAGAAGGTGTCCAGCATCCGGAAACCGTATTCGTCTCAGAGCCTTCAAAAACGGCTTACAAAGAAATATGCCTTTTAGAAGAAAGAATACAGAAGGCAGAACAGCCTTATCAACTGGCAGACATATCAGCCGATCTTCAACAATTGATCGGCAGGATCCAGGCAATGCAGATTACGACTGTACAGTCATTGACTTCTCCATTTGGATCATCCCTGCAAGATATCCATATTATTGTCCGCCAGCTTTATGGACTAGCCTTAACAAAGCTAAAGGAGCAGGCAGAATACCAACTGTATCGGATTCTGCTATTGGATGGTGCTTTAGGGATAGATAAGGATCCTTATCCTAAAAACGGCAGTGTAAAAGAATGGATTACGTACTATAAATACACATTGTATCCCAGAATAGAACAGCTGGATGACCGAGTGCTGGATGCACGCTGGGCGTATGAGCGAGAGCGGGTGTCTATCAACAGAGTACTAAGGATTGAGCAATTTATCTCTGTAGTGCCCAAGCAAGAAGAACTCTGTCTGGCATTAGGAAGCTCTGCGATCGGCACAGGAGATACAGGCAAACTGAGGATATATGGACGGGGATGCCTGACGAATATAACTCCGCATGAGATACTAGATTGTTTTGAAAATGATCATCATAAAAATATTTCTATGATAGAGGATTATTCTGCCATTTCCGATGAAAATGCACCCCCTGGAGATAATCTGGAAAAATTGCTGCCTCAGCAAAAATATATTGTTTTTCCTGAAGAATATTTTCAGATGATCAACCAATATATGTTGGCCAAAACTTTTTACCAACGGATAAAGCTGGGGAATTGTCTCTTGTGTGGCACACCGCTCCATCACCATCTGTGCCCGAATTGTGAGGGAGGGTCATGGATCATTTAAATGTCAGATTGAAAGAAAGATTCATATCTGAAGAAACAATCCCCGCCCCCATAGATGCGGAGACAGGAACAATCCCCACCGTATGTATGGATGCTGAAAACCAAAGAAAGCTCTCTTGGTTTAGTGTAGGGGTAGAAATAGATGGCTATAAACTTATTTCGTTGATGTCGCTCACATCTAGTTCTGAATTATGGTTTGCAGAAAATATGTATGGAATGCGGTGTGTGGTGAAAATAGCCAGAAGGCAGCCGGACATCGGATTATTCTATCAGATCAGACTGCTCGGCTGCAAGAGCCTGGCGGAACCTATAGACTATGGCATCCAGGATGGAAACTGGTTTGAGGTGTATCCATATTATAGAAACGGTTCCGTGAAGGGACCAGTGCCCGAAGAGCATATCAGGCTCAAGGTGCTCCCGGGGATCATCAACGCACTTGAATCCCTGCATGGTGCGGGAATCGTCCATAACGACATAAAACCAGAGAATATTTTCTGGAGTGATGATGGGAAATCCGTTATACTAGGGGATTTTGGCTACGCGGGGAAAATAGATGCACGTCCAGAGGGGTTTACGCCTACTTATGCAGCACCGGAGATTTTGTTGAACGGTATCAGCGGACGGGCGGCAGATTGGTTGTCTGTTGGGTTGACCCTTGCGGCACTGGCTGAGGGAGAGCCGCTTTTAAAGAAGAAGAGCGTCGGGCAGATCTTAAGGTCTTGGGAAAGAGGAATCTGTTTTACAGAGGGTTCTCTGCAGTTTCAGAGGCTCATAAATGGGTTGATACAAAGTGATCCTAAAAAACGCCTGGGTCTCAATGCGGCAAAAGGCTGGTGCAGGGGTTCTGTTTTTGGCGGAGAGGAACGGAGGCTGATAAGGAAAAGGGAAGCTGCACCATCTATTACGGTGAGATTTGATGATCCGCCCTGGACGGCTATGGATATCGCAGGGTTGTTAAAAGGGATCGAGTCTCATTGGGAGTATGCGGTATTCCTGTTCAGCCAGGAGCGTCTAGACGGATTCCTATCACAATTTGACAAAAAATGGAAAGCAGTGTGCCAAGGATATAGGAAGTTGCCATCGATGGAGGATGCTCTATTCCGGCTGACATTGGATCTGTCCGCTGGAGAGGTCTTTGTTTGGAGAGGAAAAACATATCATCAGCTTTTGGACATGGAAAAAACATGGGAGGAAGGCGGCTCATGCGAAAAAGATGTCTTGACTTTCTTGAAGTGCGGCTTGGCCTGTATTTACCTGAAGAAAAAAAATGCTGATAGGGAACAGGTCGAATTTGCGGAAAGGTTGCAGGTTGCCAGCCGAATAACCCCTATAGAAGCTTGCGGCCAGTTCTTCCAGGTTTTAAGAGGGGACGGTGGATTCCAATGGGAGGGGGCAGAGTTTTTCAGCCTAGCAGATCTGGTCGACTGGCTGGCATGCAGGGTAGAAACGTTGGATGAGGACATTGAATGTCTTTTTCAAAGTAAAAGTTTTGCAGCATGGCTGGCGTGTCAGGGTCTGGATGACCTTTTAGACGATATCAAAAAGAAATGCGGAGTATGAGCAGCTACCGATATGGATTGCAACGAAAGTAGAAAAACAAGTACTGGATGAGAAGGATACACATTAAAGTGCTGAGAGGAAAAAGAGACCACTGAACGAAAGTACAGGAGTATCAGGGAGATAGATATGGAAGAATGTGGGCATCAGAAGATCATATGTAGTTACGGCCATTCCAGTGGGACGTTTCTTTTTCATGAGCCATTGCCGAAAAAGTGTCCCCAATGTGGCCAGCTTTATGATGAGCAAGAACACAGGCCGGTTTTGTGCTTTGAGGATGGCTCCGTCCCCCAGCCTAACGGAGGAGAAACTGGTAAAACAGAAATAAAAGAAGAATTTTCAGAACATCAAAATACGGCTCCTATTCCCACTGGATCATCAGGTATGATAAAACCGATAAAAAGCCGATCATCCCTACAGAGGCGTGCAGGGCATGCTCCAAGGAAAACTGAGCCTGACAGTAGGATCCTGGGCCATACAGGGGCTAAAAGGCAAACCCCATCTGTAAATGGATCTATCCAGAGTCTAGGAAAAATGTCAGCGGCACAGAGAGAGCAGCCAACATCCCGCCGAAATCCCGCAGTCAGCTCAGGAATCGACAGAGGGTTGGATCATAAACAGTTAGATCTTATTACGGGTGGTACGCATATAGATATCCCCAAAGAAGGCGCTTTTTTAGGAAGAGATGGATTGGGGCGAGAAAGTTTCTGCCTCAATCCTTTGGTCAGTCGGAAACATGTGTTTGTACAGAACGGTCAATCAGGTATCCTGTGTACAAGATGCGGGGTCTTTGAATGGCACATTTGTCGATGATGGGGATGGGCGCAGGAGACTGATGCCAGATGAAACGGCTACATTGAAGCAGGGGGATAGGATATGGATCGCAGACCAGATATTAGTAGTAGGTTTACAAGAGGATGGATGAAATGAAAAGAGGAACCGGATCATCTTTCAACAGTGGTATTTGTTAATAAATGGATTTGAGGTAGGAAAAGTGGATAATGGCGTTGATACTGGAACCTGTAAAAGTGATCGGACGTACGATGACCGGATTTTTATGGTAAACAGGGTATCTGTCAAGTAGGACAAATGAGAAAGTTAAGGAGAATAGTGAATGGGGGCTCCATATGAAGATGAATGGAATCAGATCAGGCAGATTGCTTCCCAGGTAAATACGGCCCGCGAAGAAGCCAGCACACTGTATGAAAGGCATCTGGCCCGTCAGGCACAGGGATTAGCTGACAGGTACAGAAGATCCGCCAAAGAATACCAGCAAAAAGCGGACCGCATCTCGTCGGCACAGGGCGGGTTCCAGCAGTTATCCGGATTCCGATTTGGAGCGGATACGGCAGCTGCAGGAAGTAAGTTGGCAGGGCAGAGAGTAACTCATTATGAGGACCATGTATCTATGCTCAATGAATTAGCAGCAGCGGCAGAATTAGCAGTAGAAGGGATCGACTTTTATAATGGGTCGGGAAGCATTGCGGATAAGGGCATTTTTCAAAGACCCAACAACGGACAGTCGTCAAGAAGCCCTTCGACAAATAAAACAGATGATGGTCAATTGGACATGAAGGACGCGGAAAGGAATTACGGATATCAAGTCAAAAGTGATATTAACAAAGGTATTTTTTCTGCATTAGGCATGAGAGATCTTGATCATACTGATGGGACGCCTGATTTGTCTGTTGTATCCCATGAAATAGTTGATATTGGTGACACTGAGAAGAGTTTTACTGCGAGTGCGGATGTGGCGTTGGCCGCAAAATGGGGAATGCCTATTTCTGATGTAATACAATATAGAAACGAAAACGGACTGTGCTGGTCTGCAACAGAAAATGATAAAAAAGCATGTTTGATACCCCAGAGCATAAACGATGAATATAACGCGGATCCTTGTTATAAATATTGTCCTGTCACAAATGGTGAATGGCTTAGTGAACGAGGAAATTCAAGATGGATACCTGTATCAGACTATGTTCCATCAAAATCGAATCCAGAAAAGAAGGCTTGGGGTCAAATTTTGGAAGAATATGGGATTAGTGGTATCATGTTCAATGAGGGGTGTCCGGATTTCTCTGAAATCAGTAGAGGAACTGTAGAAATAAAATCATTCACTGATGAACGATATGAAAATTTTAAGAGAGCAAATATAGAAATGGCAAAACTGCATAAGTGTACAGAAAGTGAGGTTAAGAGATGGCGCCAAGAAAATAAGTATACATGGCACGAATGTGATGATATGAAAACATTACAAAAAGTACCAAGTATAATCCATAGCAATATTCCTCATAGTGGAGGTATCCATGAAGTAAAAGAAAGGAGCAAAAATGAACGATTCAATATTTAAAGATTTTGTTTTAGATACAGGTATATGTTGGAAAACCAACGCAACCATTACTTATTTTGGGCGTAATTTTCCTATTAAAATCTGTCTCGATATTGATTCTGAAAATAATAATATTATTACCGATGAGCAAAAAACAGTCTATCGCAATTATCTCAAAAATCAAGAAAGCATCTCTGCTACGATCGAACGCCTTCTTCAGGATTTCACAAAAGACGCCGCGGTTCGTTTTACGCCAAGAACACTTCTTTTTCAACAAGATGGCTCATATGCATTGCTCTGCGATGATGAGGAGGACTGGGATGATGGCGTTGCGGTTTGCATCTCTCCGGAAGAAAAAATTGAATTTCAGGATGATTATCTATAAATCAAGATGTAGCGCAAATGAATTGTTGCCTACAAAATCCTGGGAAATTATCGATGAGCAATGTAGCGCACAGAGCATGAAACGCTACTCGCAAAGGTTGAACAGGTTATTGGTAGCAAGATCAGAAAATGTAATGGCAACATTGTGACCAAATATAAATAGTAGGATAACAGGGCTATAAAAAATATATTACGTCAGTGAGTGTTCATAACGGATAGATGCGCTGTATTGGTGAGAACGAATAAGACAGGATGAAAGAGGCATTTGGCAATCAGAGGATTGCCAAACAGTGTACCGAGCAAGGGCGTTTGCGATATCATTTTTATGAATGGATAATAATTTCATTTTAGGGATGACATTAAACTACCAACTGAATTTGGCGGTTTTTTGATAAATGCATATAAAACAAGCACATGACAGAGGAGGAACTATGATATGGGCAAAATGAAAGCAGAAAATATTGAATTTATAACGAGTAAAAACTTAACTGAAATTGTAGGCTTGTTACGACAGGCAGCAGATGAACTGAAGGCTACAGTAGATAAAATTGGAGATGCCGACCCATTAGCGAAGTTTGAAGCAAAAGCTGATATCGAGGTTGTCTTATGGGGAAATATACGAGGGTTTGAGGCGTGCAGACCTGGACGGAGTGGCGGAGCTGGGCGAGATACTTGGGTAGTTCAAGTATATGTCACGGAGATTGAGGAGGGATGTCATGTAGAGCTTATTGCTATTGGCGAAGGTTTTTCCCTTTTTGGTGATCGTGTCGGAACTTATTATTGCGGAAGGCCTAGGACAGCGGCCAGTATCGAACGTAGAGATAAGATTGCAGCCGTATTGAGATGAACCGTAAATTGTATTTTTGTAGTTCTGATATAGATATTTTAAGGAATGAAAATATTATTTGAGTTAGAAAGGTGAGGATTATGGGCTCGATATTTGAGAAAGTAAAGAAAAATGTGGAACAAGCGGAGCAGTTAGAATGGCGCGGCCTGGAACGGGCTGAGCAAGATGCCGCTGAAATACGTGAAATAAAATCGATTATCGGGGGCATGGAGCGGGATGTAGATGAAGATATCCTTCAATCAATAGAGGCTATAAAGGAAGCGGCAAAAAACGAAGCCTCTGATCATATGCGCGGTGAGGTACATAATACTTTGGAAGAAGGATATCGTGTTGCAGATGAGGCTATAAAGGAAGGGGCGCAGCAGAGAGAAAAAAGCAGAAGAGCGGCGTCTAACTTTTCTTCTATTAGCTCAAGGTCTGAATATGGCAGGAGTACCGCTGAATCGGCCTCGCAGAAAGCCGAAGACTTTTCAAGGCAGTTTGAACAGCAGGAAAAAGAGGCTAGAAATAATATGGAAACAACAGAAAAAGAATTCAATCGTATGTTAGCAGAGATTATGTCATGATATCTTTGATCTTTTAGTATCTGATCCCCCGCAGCTTGCTGCGGGGTCGTTCATTGTAAATACAGAGGAGGAGATTTAGTGTGAAAGAAAGTAAATTAAGTCAAAATGTGAAATAGAAAAAAAGCTCACACCGTAAACCTAAATTAAGAGAGTTCCCACCTTGATAAAAGAGGCGCACCTGTACACCAACAACAAATGGGTGGGTGCATCTGACACTGATGTCGGGAATGCCTTATAAAATCAAATTTATTGTAACACGAAAACTTGAAGGTGTGAATCACTTTCATCACTATTTGTGCCGCCGACCAAAGGCGGCGGAATGGAGATCTTTATGGAATATTGCTATTATGAGTTAGATACTGCCCCAGATTTTTCTTTGGACAGATATTCTTCCCTTTCGGAAACAGGACCTTCCGGTGTCTTGACACAGCATCAATCATTCTGGAGGCAGTTAAATCAATGGGGAAAAATGTTCAATGGGGGCATCCATTTTATTTATCAGTTTGATGCGGGACAACCAGTTGGAAAAAGGATGAAGTTGATCATACGTTTTGATGCTGCAGACCCAGAGGCAAAAACATCCATACAGCAGATCATGAAAGCATCCATCTTAGCGCCTTATTACGACCAGCTCAACTTAAAAAAAGAGGATCCTATCAGTAGCCAAGCCTTCGGATGGAAAGTCAATCTGATAAAAAAGGAAAGATTTATCCCTTCTTTATTTAATGAGAAAGAGGCTTTTTATATTGTCAGTGACTGGGAAATGAATCCCAATGCCCGGTTGTATTCCATGTTGAGAATCATGGCAGCTTCAGGTAGCAGTTGTGCATATTGTGTGGATATCTATCCTGTAGATTATAACAATGCTCTGGAAAACGGCCTTCGGTTCATCTTGCCCCATCTGCGTGAACTTGATTCATTTAAGATAAAGACTGACTTATCTTCTGTTTCTGGTGGAGGGAAAGATGAAAACGCTAAAAAGGCATTGGACTTTTATGAAAACCTCACAGACAGCCTTGCGGTATCGCCGCATTTTCTGGTCAACGTACAAGCATTCGGAAAGACAGAGACGGTGGCAAGACAGATCCTGGATGCAGCTGCTTCAGAAGCCCTTACGGGGGGAAACTATAGTCTTTATGGAGAAAAATCCGGAAGCAGTGTCTGTGATACTATCTCATCAGGATTCTCATATTGGAATGATCCAGAAGCTCCGGAAGGACTGGCGACCCTCCCGCATTTGATGACTTTGGAAGAAATGGTGCCTTTCGCCGTCATGCCTGTCCTATATCCTGGGGAATCTATCGAAATGCCTAAAGAAACTGTCCCAGAGATACAGGACGGGATGTTCATTGGGAGGGACGGACAGGGACATGGCATATCCTTCCCGTGGGAAAATCTCTCAAAACATATTTTTCTTGCGGGTATGCCCGGCAGTGGGAAGACGAATGCAATGATGTATCTGATTGCGGAGATACATCGGGAAGGGATACCTTTCCTGATGTTCGAGCCAGCAAAAAAAGAGTACCGATCGCTCGTCGTCCAGCCTGATATGGAAGATATATTCTTTTTTTCACCATGTGCTGGCAGCATGTTCCCAATCCATATCAATCCGTTTGAGTTTCCACATGGGATGAGGCTGTCAGATCATATAAATAGGCTGCTGGATATTTTCAATGGCACGTTTTTGCTGGATCCCCCTATGCCGATGCTACTGGCAGAAGGCATCCAGATATGCTACGAAAAATTATTATGGCTCCCAGGAATGGTGAACCAGGGAAATCTGAGATATCCAACGTTGAGTATGCTGTATCCTCAGATTGAGGAATTGATGGACAAATATCAATATGCGGATGATGTACGGAACAATCTGCAATCCATTCTGCAAGTACGGATAGGCTCCCTGATGTCCCGTGAAATGGGGGATATCTTTGATGTAGGATGGTCGACATTCCCTCCAGAACAGTGGCTCGAAAAGAGTGCGGTCATAGAATTGGCAGCTTTGGGGACGGCACCATCCAATTTTATGATATTGACATTGATGACATCAATCAGGGAGTCTCTGGATATACAGATATACGAACCGGAAAAATATGAGCATCGGCCTAGGCATATGATCTTTTTAGAAGAAGCCCATAATCTGATCGCAAATACCAGCATCCAAAAACCTGGTGAAATAGATCCTAAAGTTTCTGCGACCGCATATATCACAAAAATGCTGGCAGAGGTGCGCGCCCTAGGAGAAGGTATCGTTATAGCGGATCAGCTCCCGACTTCAATGGCTCCAGAAGTCATCAAAAACACTTCATTAAAATTCGGGTTACGCTTGACTTCTCAAGATGAACGGGAGCTATTGGGTGCGGCGATGTCCGCAGATATACTACAGCTAGAAAATATGGGGGTATTCATGCCAGGACATTGTCTGGTCAGCTATGAGGGATTATTAAAGCCTTTTGAGATACAGATCCCTGAGTATAAAAATGATGATGTTGTTAACGATGTCCAGATACTTAGAGAAAAGTTATGCGATCCGGTTTATCATCATAGTATGCTGCAAAGCGTTAAGATCATGGAAATGAAATATACAGAAAAGAGGGACCACCTTAGGAGAAAAACGGTCCAATTCTATGACAAACTTGACAGGACTAGATCATATATAAAAAAATATGGTGAGGACCTGATACAGGAAGATTTAGGTGGGGCCTTGATAAGTCCAGTCATTGAAGAGTGGCATGAAATAAAATATATGTATTCAGATCTGGTGGGCCAATGGCATCGATTGACACTAGATATAATGATGTATTCAGGGACAATCGTAATATGCAAATGGCTGATCATAAATTGGGATGATATCTATTTTGATGATGAAAAATGGGACACAAACACAACACATGATGAATGTTATTGTATCATAGGTAAACTTTTAGACTCAATAAAAAAAGAATGGGGTACGCTGGAGAGGTACGGAAAAGCCTGCGGCCTGAAAGATGAAAATGGCCAGAAGGTGCGTTTTATGAAGCGGAAGGAAATAATAATGGCAGGGTGGAAAAATGTGAAAGACATTATCAAGTAAACAAAATATATTAAGTGATCTATTTTGGATTTATAATGATATATAATCTTGCTATCAGAAGTCCCGTTCTCTTGATGGAAGGTTTTTCAGATTGCGGGAGTGTAAAATAAAGTGCGCAAACCCTTTGAACTGCCATGGCTGATCCTATTAGCCTGTAAAAGCTGAAACCCTTTCCTTGACTGGCTTCTGGCAGTTTGATTTAGGCAATCAAGCAGTTGTAATGAAAATTTTCAGACGGTTAAAATATACACTTTATTTGACATACCCCAGATTACCATACCACGGTCAATAATCGTCGTATACGAATGTCTTAGGATATTGTATTCACAAAGATAATATAAAACATACATAAATATTGGAATCAACTATTCAGATATAGACACTTAAAGTTCTTTTTAGAAATATAACATTTATCTCAGGCTCCCAGAACATTCTGGGAGCCTGAGATAGTTACAGATATTACTTTTTATCAAAAACCACCCGCACCTTAAAAGTCAGAAAATCATAGGTAAAATCAGCGTAGTAAGGGATTTCGTTATGTAAACCGTGCTGGAAAATGATTAAGTTATCGTCTTCCATCCAAGCCACATCATGACTTAAGGCTAACCCTCGGGAAAGATTATTGCTCTCCAGGACTGCAGAACCCTGTTCATAAACCAGGCGGAATTTTTGGGAAGGCTTCCGTGTCTGCAGGATAACGGCATCCATGAGCTTTACTGGATACATTTCTGGCAGGAAAAACAATGCAAAGATGCGATGAGCCTCAGCTGTATCCGTAGGAATACGACATGCTATGGAAGTATCTTTATTCATTGCGCCGATTCCGAGTGAACAGCTATGGATTCCCAATCTGATTCTGTAGACACCCTGATCTTCCACAATGAAGTATCTATCATAATACTGAGGGTTAATGAGCGTCGGATCTTTATCATCACCATCTGGAAAAACTTCAAAGTTGAGCGGCATCATCACTTCAACGCGTTCAACCATTGGCTTATCAAATAATCCGGCAACATAAGGCTCCTGTTTAGCCTCTTTAGTTTTCTTGGTTACATTAACATTCTGATTTTCATTGGCTTTTGTCTGTTTTGAATTTGATTTCACAAGATATCCTCGCTTTCATTGAAATAATTATTCATTATCGACACATTTACAGCTACACTAGCCCACTGTCAAAGCAGGGGTTTACACAATCATAAGCCACCATCTCCTTTTTCTCGTTCCTGAAGGTAGGATATCAGGTTTTTAAGATTTTGTAGTTGGCGGTGGATTGGCAAATGGTTGTCAAACGCGTAGATTATTGACAATCTTATGAAATAGTGAGTATCGTATCCTGTCCTCGATATACTTTGTGGATTTTGAATCAGAAATGATGGGCAGTTTAACGCTCGGACATATCTTAAATCGTGTAAAACGAGTAAAATGAACTGATCTTCATGAACTTGTTTTGGAGCAAAGGTAAATCTTTTTATCAGGAGATTGGTGCAACGTGTAAAATCAAACCACTATTCTAGTCACCAAAACTATCAGGCTAATGCTATCTTTTTGTATATATTATCAGTATATTGTTCCCCAAACATCAAGAAACCCCTAGAAATACAGGGGGTTTCTAACATCGACTTTGTATCAAACGTGTAGTCTCTAGCTAGGCAGCGGAGGGGGAAGCCGACCCAGCGACTGTAGCCGTTGGACGGGCTGACGCCAGACGCATTGAAGCTGAGGTCGTATGCTCGAGTGACATCAGAAGAATTACTCCGTGACGACCATTCATAACCGATGACACCAGAGTACCACAAACGACTGCTATTGATATTGACGTATCCGCTGCGAATAAAGAAATTTTTTGTACATACACAAATAATGTAATCAAGGGTTGTGGGTAACAAAAAAACGTGATAGAATGGCCACTATGAAGCCAGTAATAGAGGTAAAAGATTTAGTAAAAGTATACGGCAAGAGGTCTACGGCCTTTACGGCTTTGGACCATATAAACTTAACCATAAATGAAGGCGAGACAGTTGCGATCGTAGGCAAATCCGGTTCAGGTAAGTCAACCTTAATGCACTTGATTGCACTGCTAGATCGCCCGACTGCCGGTACGATCAAAATTAACGGTCTTGATTCTACGAAATTAAAGAATCGTGAACTTAATCAGATGCGCAATAAAAACTTCGGTTTCGTTTTTCAGCAGTTTTTCATGAATGCGAACGATAGTGTACTGGAAAATGTTTTGCTTCCGCTTAAAATTGCGGGGGGTCGTCGCAAAACACGGAGAAAATTAGCAACTTCCGCCCTAAAAACTGTAGGGCTGGAAGAAAGATTGAAATTTAAAGCTAATGATCTTTCCGGAGGGCAGAAGCAACGGGTTTGTATTGCTAGGGCAATCGTCAATCATCCGAAAATTATCTTTGCGGATGAACCGACCGGAAATTTGGATTCGGCTACCGGTGAAAAAGTAACCGATTTGTTATTTGGTCTTAATAAAGAAAAAGGCGTTACTCTGATTATTGTGACTCACGATGAAGATTTGGCTAAACTATGTGATCGACAGATCAGAATTGCCGACGGTGAGTTGGTTGAAGATGGTGTGAATAAAAAACGTCGCGGACGTCCGCCTAAGGCCAGTCAAGTAAAAAATGAGGTCGTCACAAAGACAAAGCGAAAGTCGACTAAAAAAACAGAAAAAAGTGATGTTGATAAAAAGGAGATTGAGACATGAAATTAGGCGATATTATCCGAACTGCAAATCAAAACTTGCTGCGAAATAAACTCCGGACTTTTTTGACTATTTTAGCGATTTTTGTAGGTAGTTTTACCATTATTTTGAATGCCGCAATCAATACTGGCGTCAACTCTTTTATTGACGAACAGACGGCCAGCCTCGGCGGTGAAGACTATATTATGATTATGAGCGAAGGTTCAGCTAGTGCTATGAGTTCTATGATGCAAAGTAATGAGCCTCTTGAATATAATCCCGATCAAACTATCACGGCTATGGACAGTGAACAGCTAGAAAAATTAAAAGAAATTGACGGGATCGATGCGGAAAACCTCTATATTGCCAGGCAAATACCGGTTGAATATATCACGAAGGATAAAAATAGCAAAAAGTATAATGTCACGGTCGGCGCAATGCCACCAGGTGATTTTCAAATTGCTACCACTGTCGGCCGTTTGCCTAATAGGGAAACGGAGAAATATGAGATTACATTGCAAGCCGGTTATCCTCAAGTGCTTGGCTTCTCATCCGATGAAGAGGCGGTCGGCGAAACCGTAACCTTAGTGGTATTAGATCCAATTACAAAAAAACCAGCCGAATACAAAGCAAAAGTTGTCGGCGTGCAATCGCAAGGCGTAGTCGCGGTGAACGGAGCGGTGGTTAGTCCCGCCCTGGAAGACGCCATGTATGCCGATTTGACAGCCAATTATCCACCGGAACAAAAAGAAATGGTCTATTCCGTACAAACGCGCTTTGATGATCAGAAATACAGTGAGCAAGAAATCAAAGATAAGCTGAACGAAAACGGTTTTGTAGGCCTAACCATCTCAGATATGATGGGTATGATCCGGACCTTCTTTGACGTGATCATGGTTGTATTCATGATATTTGGCGGTATTGCGCTACTAGCTGCGGCCATCGGCATTATCAACACGCTATTCATGTCGGTCGAAGAACGTACTCGCGAAATCGGCCTTGATAAAGCTTTAGGGCTCTCATCCGGCAAGATATTCTTGATTTTTTCGATTGAGGCTATTTCATTAGGTTTTTGGGGGTCTCTGTTTGGTGTGGCGATGGCAATGGTGTTAGGCTATGTTGCCGATAATCTAGTGCATATGCCCGGAGCCTTTTTGGAGGCATTTCCTACTTTTCACTTAGTAAAATTCACGCCTTGGAATATTTTACCGATTATTCTAATCGTCGTGATTATTGCTTTTGTGGCAGGCACTCTTCCGGCCTGGAAAGCAGCTCACAAAAATCCGATTGAAGCCTTGCGCTATGAATAGACTTACGAAATGAAGCAGCCGACTATTCTTGAACGACAGAATCTAAATGTTACTAAGCTAGTACCCGGTGGACAAGGTCTCGCGACTTTGGCTGATGGTAAGAAACTGTTTCTCTGGAATGCGCTGCCAGGAGAAAGAATCTCAAAAGTTAAGCTAACGGCTGACAAGGCTCACTATGCGGAGGGTGTGGCTCTGGATTTTATAGAAAAATCCCCTAAGCGAATCGCACCAAAAGATCCATGTTATTTGTCGACATCTCCTTGGCAAATTCTCGATTATGATACTGAACTCTTGGAAAAGTCCCAGATTTTGCAAGAAATCTTTCACCAGCATAGGCTCGAATTATCGCAGACGAAAGTAGAAACTGATGGTCGAAATTTTTATTATCGAAACAAAATGGAATACGCGTTGTATTATGATTTAGTGGAAACGAAAATTTTCCCGGCTTTTCGTGCACGTGGTTCACATCGTAAAATTGCGATCACACAGTCTAGCCTAGAGCGCCCTGAAATTTTTCAGCAAGCGCAGAAAATTATCTCTGACTTAAATACACGTGGGGAAGAGGCGAGAAAATACCAATCGCTTTTGTTGCGATGTAGCCAAGACGGAAAAGTTAGCGGAGGATTATATGAAAACCATCGCCCTCATCCGCAGTTCTCGGCGCTGCAAGATCGAATTCTGGATCAAACCTTCCACTATTCGCCCAACGGATTTTTTCAAATTAATCTGCCGGTTTACCAAATGGCTTTGCGCGAGATTCAAAATTGGGTGAAAACCGATAAGCTCTTAGACTTATATGCTGGTGTAGGCTCGATCGGTCTTTCGTTGGTAGGTGATATCCGTAAATTAACTTTAGTCGAATGTGATCGTTCGGCCTGGCGAGAGATGGTGGGAAATTGCGAAGCAGCTAATCTACAAAGTCCGAATTCAACTGCCGAAATCCAACCCGTACTAGCTAAATCGGAAGAAGCTCTAGATTATATTGAAGCCGGCCAAACTGTCATAGTTGATCCGCCACGCGCTGGTTGTCGACCAGAGTTATTAGAAAAATTGCTCAGTACGTCAGTCGCACAACTAATTTATCTATCTTGTAATCCCGTAACCCAGGCTCGTGACCTCAAAATTCTCGAGGCAAGGTACCGTATTCTTAAAGTGCAACCCTATAATTTCTTTCCTTGCACTCCGCATTTGGAGAATTTAGTGATTCTCGAGCCAAAACCCTCAATTAGTAAAATTTAGTATATAATATATGTATGGGGTTAAATAAGGAACAAGCTGCTGCCGTAGAATATCTAGAAGGTCCCTTGCTGGTACTGGCGGGCCCGGGAACTGGGAAGACTCAACTTCTTTCAGCTAAAGTAGCGCATATTTTAGAGCAAACTGACGCTAATCCATATAACATTCTTTGCATCACTTTTACCGATGCTGGCGCCGAGAATATGCGCAGTCGCCTACAATCTATGATTGGCACAGCTGCACTCGAAGTTAATATTTATACTTACCATGCCTTTGGGTCGAATTTACTGGAGCGCTACAAGAATTATTCCGAAAGCTTTGATCGCCGCCTAGAATCGCCGATTGATGCCGTCACTCAATATCGCATAATTCATGAAATTCAGCGGCAATTACCTATGAATAATATTCTCAAAACTGCCGATATTAACGACATTATTTCCACGATTAGCAATGCGAAATCCGCACGTCTAACGGCTAGCGATTTGCGAAAAATTGCCGAGCAAAATGTTGGGGATAGCGCACAAATTAGCGCAGAGATTTCGCCCATTTTGCTAAACTATAAAACCACCCGCAAACCCGAAGAAGCAATCAAACATACTTATCAGCCAATTTTGGAAATTCTAGCAAAATATAGCTCGCCACAACCAATAGTTGATAGAATTGAACCAATTGCCAATATTTTGGCGCGCGAGCTTAATCAGGTGATCAAAAATACTCTCGAAGCCGATAAACCAAGCGTAAAACCACTAACCACTTGGCGCAATAAGCGTTTCGAGGCCTGCGTAGAAACACGACCGCGCATTAGCGTGCCAACAGCGTTGGGAGAACTCGCGCAAAAGACCGAGCGGCAACCCGTCAACTCTAAAACCTATCGACTCAAAGATCATATTGCGAATAAGAAATTGCTGGCTCTGTCCGACATTATGAGCGCGTATGAACTGGACTTACGCGAGCGTGGGCTGTTTGACTTCGACGATATGATTGAACAAGCAATCTATTTTTTGAAAAATGACCCCGGTTTTCGTGCCGAATTACAAGAACAATTCCAATATGTTTTACTCGACGAGTTTCAAGACACTAACCCGTCGCAATTTGAGCTAATTAAACTAATTACCGATTACGAACAGCCGATTGTTATGGCGGTGGGCGACGACGATCAAGCGATTTTCGAATTCCAGGGCGCGAGCGCTTCAAATTTACGCGATTTTCGAGAACATTACCAGGCTGAAGTAATTACGCTAAAGGACAATTATCGCAGCACGAACGAAATCCTGACGCTTTCTCGCTGCATTACAGATCAGCTTGACGATAGCTTTTCCAAAAATTATCAGATCGATAAAAAACTCCGCTCTATGAAAGATCTAAGTGGCAAAAATCCGCAAGTTCGCATTTACCGTCACGAATTTATCGCACCGGAAGTCGAGTATGACTGGATTAGTCAAGAGATCCGTAAGCTGATAGATGCTGGCGAAAGTCCGAACGAGATCGCAGTCATCGCTCCTAAGCATAAAAATATCGCCCCAATTTTACCCTTCCTAAAAGCGCAATCAATCGACGTGGCTTACGAAAAGCGTGATAATTTACTACAAGATCCCTTAATGCTTGAATTAGTCAAAATTGCTCGCTTCATCAACCATTTAGCTTGTTTTGAACCAACCAGTCATTTATTACTGCAGATCCTAGCCTTTCCGTGTTGGGAAGTACCGCCCGATCTCGCCGTGCAGACCGTTCAAGATTGCTCCGAAAAAAATGCTATAGCTATCATGAAGAAAACGCCCGAGCTAGAAAAAATAAAACAGCTTTTTGCTGCTTTGGCCACTTCCTCTACTGAGTCACCGCTAGAGCTTTGGCTCGATCAGGCGATTGGCACGGTCGAAGTCGCGCCTGGCCTCAAATCACCCTATCTAGCATATTACGAAGCTCATCTTTCCGAAGCGGAACTACTCGAATTTTACGAAAATCTGGCCACCTTGCGTCAAACTGTGCTTGCTCATATGCAGAATGCGGACAGTTCAGCTAGTCAAAAGCCAAAATTGGTAGATTTTGTACGTATGCTGGACGATTATGAACTGTCGGAAATTCCGATTATGCGCATTAGCCTTTATCAAGATAGCTGCAATTCGATCCAGGTGATGACCAGTCACAAGAGCAAGGGCCTTGAGTTTAAATACGTTTTTCTAATATCCATGGATGATGCGGCTTGGGGTAAATCGAAGGGTAATAATAATAAGCTTAGCCTACCATGCAATCTCGCTCAAATTCGCCACACCGGTGCGACCGACGACGAAAAATTACGCTTGCTCTTCGTGGCGATTACCCGGGCCAAAGAAGTACTCTATCTCACCAACGCGGTACAGCGTAGCGATGGCAAAGAACTGGCGCGGTCGCGTTATCTAGCCGAACCAAGTCGCGAATCCGAGCCGATTTCACCCTTTTTGCCAGATGCGGCGCAAAAAATTTCTATCCATAATGATGAACTAACACTTGAACAAAAAATTAATACTTTGCAAAAAAGCTGGATCAGTAATTATTTCAAGCTTTCGCCTAATGTACATGATTTATTGATCGAGCGCATGGCGAATTATCGCCTCAACGCTTCTGATCTCACCAATTTTATCGATCTGATCTACGGTGGTCCGCAGGCTTTTTACCATACACGCGTTCTGCGTGCGCCGAATGAACCTGCCACCTTCTCGCTCTATCTTGGTAACTTAATGCACGCGGCTTTCGAATTAATCACTAAACAAGGTCTCGATGACGATGCGGCGCTCGATTGGTTCACCGTCGAAGCCAAAAAAGCTGCGCTCGATCCCGACTCACTGAAGCAATTAATCGAGCATGGTCAATACGCCCTGCGCACGTCGCTGGCAGAATTTGGCGGAATTTTGCGCCATCAGCACGCCAAGGCTGAAGTCAATTTATCACCGGAACGTCTGCATCTCGGCGATGTTCCGATCACTGGTAAAATCGATCACCTTCGGCTTGATCCCGAAGCCAAAACCATCGAAATTTACGATTTCAAAACCGGCAAATTTCACGAGGGTAAATGGAATAGCCACTCTACGCTTTATAAGTATCGTATGCAGCTCGGATTCTACAAACTCTTGCTTAATCAGTCACCGACCTATCAAAAATATCAAGTCACCAAAGGGCATATCCTCTTCGTTAGCCCTGACCCGGCTGAAGGACGAGTACATAGTGCGACTTACGATTTTACGGCCAACGAGAATCAACAGGACGAGCTCGAGCTCAAAAAACTGATCCCGATTATCTATCAACAAGTACACACTCTTGCTTTTCTCGAGAACGAGGAAATTTGCTTGCCGAGCGACCAGACCAAAGAAGTGGCTGATATCAAAAATTTCGTCGCTAAATTGCTGGAACTTGGCGAATGATGTGTCTTGCCAAAATAACATAATTTTACAGTTGAATATTGGTTAAAAATTCTAAAAAAGCCTGGTCTGAGGACAATAAGAATATGCTCTAGGTTTTACTCAGCATACTTTAAGTTTGGATAAATATACTTTTGTAGTTGAGATGTTCACTCCAAGTACTAAAAAAGTTTGCTAGAACACAACTTCGCATTTTACCTCTAGAAAAAGGTGGAAAAATCGCTAAAGAATAAGTTTACTCCTGGATTGTAGAATCTTACTCACGGAATCAGAAAATATACTCCAAAGTTCGAAAAATATACTTTTGTATTAGTAGAGCTTACTTTGAAGTTCTGAAGTTTATTTTTCGAATCCGTTCGCAGCAGGATCCTTCAAATTGACTTAGTATTGCTAGCCTCCGCGGTAATATACTAGATATTAATATTTAATATATTTTGAACAACTGTCTACGAGCAAACCTCATCAATTTTCCAAAAAAAATAACTTGCCTATGCTTGCTAATTGTGCTAAACTGCGCTAGAATACAGGGAAGATTGATTATTCCGTGGAGATTTTTAGAACTAATCTGCGGCGCATTTTAATATATTGAAAAAGGGGGTGTGTTTCATGGGATATAATAAACACAGAGATCCATACTGGAAAGGGATTTATACTGCAGCGGATAAAGTTAGGAGCGATCGAGAAGCACGCGGTATTGGAGAGGAATCGCGCCGGACGAAACTTGAGAATACAGTGCGATGTCCTAACTGTGACGGTAGTGGTCAATCTGGCAGTTCAAAATGCTACGCTTGCTATGGATCTGGTAGAGTACCGTTTGGAACAACACAGCAGCAAGCGATGGATAGGCATAATGCTACAGCTTATTCACAAAACTATAGTAAATGGCAAAAAGCAAATAGGTGGTAGGCTTCTTCACGGAATAATCAATCACTAAACATCTAAGCGTCTCAGCGAGGCGCTCTTTTAAAGATCAGAATAATAGTTGACTTAAGTCACAAAATGGGATAAAATAGAAAAGACTATTGACGACGTAGCGAGAAACGTTGCAAATAGTAGAAAAATCAGCGCTTTTATTTACGCGCTATTGCAGAAAGGGGGTGGAAAATGTGGGGTATCTCTTTAGTGATTTTGCCATGCCGGGCAGCGGATTTGCCCACCGGGAACGGTGGGCAAACCAGCGACGCAAGGGAAGCGCATTTGAGCCATTACTCGACCGCGCGGGGTCAATTTACCGAAAACGGTCGAGTTTTCACAAGTGAGCGCGAGCTCGAAGCCTATCGCTGGGATAGAGCTCATGGTAACGCATTCTAACAACTAAGAGTGCACTCTTAAGGCGGTCATCTGACCGCCTTCTTCAATGTGTACGAAGAGCCAACTAAATTCATAGATGTTGTTATTATGTATTAAAAGTAATGGCTGAGCTCTAAAAATAAGCCAATCAGATACAAATACTTTAAACTATTAAGTCAAGTATTATATATCTATAATAAACCGCTGAAGTAGGAAGGCAACTTGCGATTTTGCAAACCTATAAATCCAGTCACGTTCTTGAACCAAAAGCAAAATTTTTACATAAATTACTCGACATACACGGTAATTTCGCGCTTTTCAAAAAACACAAAAAAAGATCCGCCCATAAGACGGATCAATGCAGAATTATTCGCTATCTTTAGCTTTTTCGACCTTCTTGGCCGCTTCACGCTCAGCCTTCTTCGCTTTATTCTGCAAAGCTGCATGCATAGCTTTCGCTTTTTCTGCGCGCGCTTTGAACCGATCAACTCGACCCTCGGTATCAATAATCTTCTCTTCACCAGTAAAGAACGGGTGTGAAGCTGAAGAAATCTGAACTTTCACTAGAGGGTACTCATTGCCATCTTCCCAAGTGATGGTCTCGGTGCTTGGAGCAGAAGAGCGCGTCAAAAAAGAAAAATTAGCAGCCTCATCAGCAAACACGACATAACGATATTCTTTGGGTTGTGAAACTTTTTTACTCATAACTATCCTGAATTATAACAAAGTCCTTGATAAAAGTAAAGACTAAAAACGCATAATCGATAATAATTGAGAAATTGACGAAAATAGGGTTGCTATAACGGGTATGACATGCTAAAATAATAGGTATAAAATCAAATTAACGAAACAGTTTGCGGGAGGTTTCCTGAGGTCAATTATCATACCTCTTTCTCGCAAGCAAAGCGAAAGGATACCACGAGAAAAAATTATGGCAGATTCAAAAGTTGACATCAAAGCTCTGCTTGACGCTGGTGCCCATTTTGGTCACAAAACTAGCCGTTGGCACCCAAAAATGGCTCCTTATATTCATAGTAAGCGCCAGGGCGGACACATCATCAATCTGGAAAAGACAGTTGAAGCACTACAAACTGCTTTGCCGGAGTTAGCCAAGATCGCTAAATGTGGTAAGAAGATTTTGTTCGTCGGCACCAAAAAACAGCTCAAAGATATCACTAAGGCGGCAGCTGAGAGTGTAGACATGCCTTACGTGACCGTGCGTTGGGTCGGGGGCATTTTAACTAATGTCGAAACTATCCGTAAACAGATTAAGAAGCTGAAGGATTTAGAACGCAGAATGGCTTCTGGTGAGCTAGAGGCTCGCTATTCTAAGCTAGAAGTACAGAGATTTCAAGAAGAAATTGATATGCTAAACGAGCGCTATGGTGGGATTAAAGAGATGAGCGAGCAACCTGCTGCTATCATTGTAGTGGATGCGGTTCAGGATCAAAACGCCATTAAAGAAGCTAGAAGTCTAGAAATTCCGATTTTCGCAATCACCGATACTAATGTAGATCCTACCCCAATTGACTACGTTATTCCCTGTAATGACGACGCAATCAAGGCAGTTCAACTGATTCTGGACTACTTTGTGGAGGCGATTAAAAGTGGCCTAAGCCAAAAAGAGGCCTAAACACTTTATAAATAATCCAAAAAGGAGGCAAAATGAGCGACGAACTAAAAGAAAAGGCCGGAGAAGTGAAGGCGATTTCGATTGAATTAATTAAAAAATTGAAAGAACTTTCGGGCGTTGGCCTAACTGATGCTAAGCAAGCTCTAGTCGAGGCCAAAGGTGACTTTGATCAGGCTCTCGACGCTATGCGTAAGAAGGGTATGACGAAAGCTGAAAAACGTGGCGATCGCGAAACTCGCGAAGGCAGAATCGACAGTTATATCCACGATGGACGAATCGGGGCGATCGTAGAAGTAAATTGCGAAACCAGTTTTGTCGCTAAAACCGATGAATTCAAAGACCTAGCCCATAAAATCGCTATGCAAGTAGCCTCAATGGCCCCGCTTTATGTCGGTATGGAAGATATCCCCGAGAAAGAAATGAAAAAGGTTCGTAAAGAGTTTGAAGAAAAGTTTAGCGGTCCAGAAAACATGAAAGAGCAGATTATTGATGGCCAGATTAAGAAAGCTTTTTCGGAAAAAGTGTTAATGGAGCAGCCATACATTTTGGACGACAGCATGACGGTTGCAAGCTATATTAAGGAAGCGATCGCAAAGACCGGCGAAAATATCACCGTTCGCCAGTTTAGACGGTTGGAGTTAGGTGTTACCGAAGAAGCCTAAGACGCCATTGATAATTAAAATTCGAAGCAGGAGCAAGGGATGTTTGAAGATACCGAGTATAAGAATGCTATGCAAAAACAAGTGGAGCATTTTCGCGAGGAAATGAAAAAAGTGCGCACCGGTCGAGCACATCCCGATATGTTGAGCAATGTCCAAGTTGAAGCCTACGGACAAATGATGCCACTCAACCAAGTGGCTAACGTCACCGTTTCCGGCGGAACTATGCTTTTGGTTACACCTTTTGACCCTAGCATGATCCAGGCGATTGATGCGGCAATTCGAAATGATCGCAATATGAATTTAAACCCATCCGACGACGGGCATATCGTGCGTGTGCCAATCCCGCCTCTGACTGAAGAACGGCGCAAAGAGATCGTCAAGGCAACTTCGTCGCAAGTCGAAAACGCTAAGGTTTCAATCCGGAATGTGCGTGAGGACGCACGTAAAGCTCTGAAAAAAACCGAGCTGCCAGAAGACGCAACCAAAAAGGCTGAGAAGTCAATTGATGAACTAACGCGCAAGTTTAGCGACGAAATCGATGTCATCTTCAAAGAGAAAACAGCGGAGATTATGACGGTTTAACCATGGAGAAAAAGCTCACCCATATTGGATATATCGTAGACGGCAACCGCCGTTGGGCCAAAGAGCGTGGCTTACCAACCGTTGACGGTCATCGCCGTGGATTTGATAAAGTCCTCGATGCAATCGATTTCTTGAAGAGCAAAGACATTAGGTATGTCTCGTTCTATGTTTTTAGTACTGAGAACTGGCAGCGCTCTCCAGAAGAAGTCAGCTATTTGATGAGGCTAATCGAAACTAGGCTCGACACCCTAGTTAAAAAATGCAAGAAGGAGAATCTTCGCTGCTTACTAATGGGGCGCCGCAAGCCAGTAGGCGAGAAATTATGGCAAAAATTACAACAGGCCGAACGTGATACTGCTGAAAATAGCGGTATGACGGTTTGCATATGCTTTAACTATGGCGGTCAGTGGGAAATCGCAGATGCTGCAAACAAGATTTTGGCACAATTCAGGAATAAATCTCTTCCGGATGATTTTGAATTGACCCCAAAAATGTTTGCAGAATATTTATATCAGCCTGCCGTTCCGCCGCTTGACCTAGTAGTGCGCACCTCGGGCGAACAGCGTATCTCCGGCTTTCAGTTATGGCGATCCGCCTACGCCGAATTTTTATTCCTAGACAAGAAATTTCCCGACTTAGCCGAGGAGGATCACGAGCTGATTCTGGCTGAGTTCGAACGCCGCAGTCGACGTTTTGGCAAATAAAGTATACTTTTGTAATAAAAATGTTTACAAAAGTACGATCTTGTAATTCACCCCTGGAAAAACTAGTAAAAATCACTGAAAGATATGTTTACTCAAGCAATCAAAGATCATGATTTACGGTTTTTGTTGAGCAGGGTGTTCTTCGCAGCGGGCTCGTCAGTATCAACAGTGGCGCAATACGATATTCCAATGTTGGTGGATACGCCTGGACTTCGCGAACTATCTCATACGGTACTCAACTTGCATATAGGCTCAGCTTCGATGCCTCAGTTACTGACCCAGCCAATGGTAGCAATCGCTACTACGGCTTCCCCCTCCGCTGCCTAGCTAGACAGTATATAATATATATTCAAGCAAAAGCATATACATGACATGTACGCTTTTTGTAGTCATAATGTAATATTTGCTACTTTTCATTAAAACACTATGCTTGCAAAATCGAAAATCAAATAATAAATAAAATAATAGCTCGTGCCCAAAAACATGCTAAAATAGAAATATGGAAACTTTTTTATGGACTGTTTTGGGTGTAATAGTTGGGCTAATTATATTGATGCTGCTTGTAATAGCGCATGAATTTGGGCACTTTATTATGGCGCGGTGCAGCGGCGTTAGGGTGCGAGAATTCGGAATTGGCTTTCCGCCCCGTGCAATTGCGTGGGTGAAACAAAAAGAGTCTGAAGTTTCCGCAAATAAGCAGCAAAAATCCAAAAACAAAGCCGAATCAACAGAGAACCGAATGGGGCGAAAATGGCAAAAAATACCAAAGGCCGATTGGAATCACGAGCAAAATGAATTGATTTTTAGCCTAAACTGGCTGCCGATCGGTGGATTTTGTGCGCTTGACGGCGAGGGTGATTCTGATACTCGTCCTGGTACATTTGGCGCAGCCAGCTTCTGGAGCAAAACTAAAGTTCTCTTCGGTGGGGTGATCATGAACTGGCTGGTAGCGATCGTGATCTTGACTATTTTGGCATTAACCGGCATGCCGCAATTTATTAATCATCAGTTTTATCTAGGTCAGGATGCCCAAATTGTCGGAAACGGCATCACTATTGAAGAAGTGATGCCAAATACGCCAGCCGAAAAAGCCGGATTTAAGAAAGGTGACCAAATCGTAAGGGTGAACGGAGAAGAAATTCTCTATCCCAATGATATTAGCCAATATGACGCCGAACATACCGGCAAAGATGTAAAATATACGATCCGACGCAACGATGAAGAGCAGGAGTTAACTGCTCATCTCAATCCAGAAGGCTCAGAATATATTTTGGGGATTTCGATGTCTTACGGGCAAACTTTCGTTAAGTCAACCTGGTCGGCGCCAATTGTCGGTATTGGCACCACTATTCAGATCACTGGCGAAACTTTCCGAGGATTTGGCCAATTAGTCGCGAATTTATGTTCCGGTTTGGTTAGCCAATTTAGCGGCGATAATGCAGTTCGCGAGGCTGGACGCAGTAATCTATCAAGCGCTAGTGAATCAGTTTCTGGTCCAATCGGTATCATTGGCGTAATTTTCCCAACCTTTGCGCGTTCGGGCCCGACCAATCTCGCTTTTTTGGCGGCTTTGATCTCGATCTCGCTAGCCTGCATGAACATCTTGCCAATCCCAGCACTCGACGGAGGACGCTGGGCCATGATCGCCTTTTGTCGTCTACGCGGCAAGAAACTCAAGAAAGAGATTGAAGAAAAGATTGTCTCTCGAGCTTTTATGGCCTTGCTGATTTTAATCCTGGTTATTTCGATTTTGGATATTGCGAAACTTTTCTAAACTATGACCATAAAAAAAGAAAATAAGGCCAACTCACGTCAGAATTTAATCAAAATTTTGCAAGGGCTTCTGCTAGCAACTTGGGTGGGCATAGTAATTATTGCTAGCCAATATTGTATAGTTTATGGTACATTGTTTCTGGTCGGCAAAGAACGAATTCAACAACCGGTTTGGGTCGGGTTTTGCCAAGCTTTAAGTTACATTTTAGCATTTTTGCTATTATTTTTCGTCACACCACGCCTTTACGAGCTAATCCAAATCAGGAGCAAAAAGAAAATTACTGTGCTCCAAAACATGTCGCTTGCAACTAGCCGAACTGAACTTGGCCTCAAAGAATCTCCAACTTTTGTGGACTTAGGATTACCAATCGTAGCGTACGTAGTGTATTTAGCCATAGCTCAAGGCATACTCTTCATCATTGAAAAAGTGCTACCCTGGTTCAATCCCGAACAGGAACAACAAACCGGCTTTAGCCATTTTCTCAGCAGTGGAGATCGATTTATTGCCATGCTGACAATTGTTTTGATCGCGCCAGTTGCCGAAGAGTTAATCATACGCGGATGGCTTTATGGCAAAATCCGCGAATGGCTGAAACCGATCAGTGCCATGCTAATCGTGTCATTATTATTTGCAATTCTGCATGGGCAGCTCAACGTCGCTCTTGCCACCTTTGTGCTTAGTATAATACTCTGCACCATGCGCGAAATTACCGGGACAATTTGGAGCGGAATTTTGTTGCATATTATCGTGAATGCCATTTCATTTTATTTCCTATACGTCGCCTTCTAAAAAGTCTTGTTGCGCAACCTACTAGTAATAGATTGAGAACGAATTTCCTCAATAGCCCTTCTTATGCATAATAGAATAACGTTTTTCATTTTGAATCGGGTCTTATTGCTCCAGGCTCTGCCGAGGTAATTCGTGTAGATTGATTTTGCAAACAAAGACAACTCTCACAATTAAGCGGAATAAAGAATCACCAGAGGGCAGTCCTTTAGCTCTTTGCTCCTGGAGCATTAAGAGCCAGGCCTTGGTTTTATTAACAATCTGTGCTAAACTATACCCAATATGCGTTTTAGTCAAACTTTCATCAAAACTTTACGCGACGCGCCAAAAGATGAAACTGCGCGCGGCGCTCAGTATTTAAATCGAGCAGGTTATGTTCATAAAGAAATGGCTGGTGTTTATGATTATTTGCCGCTTGGCCTACGGGTTTTAGAAAAAATTAAAAAAATCATTCGCGAAGAGCTAAACGCAATTGGCGGCCAAGAAGTTCTCATGTCAACTCTGCAAAATCCTGCACCGTGGCAGAAAACTGACCGTTGGGACCCGGAAAAAATAGATGTTTGGTTCAAAACGGAACTTTCGGCTGGAGGAGAATTGGGGTTGGCACCAACTCACGAAGAACCATTTACCAATATGATGAAAAACTATATTTCCAGTTATAAAGATCTACCGGTCTACACATATCAAATTCAAACCAAGTTTCGCAACGAATTGCGCGCCAAATCTGGAATTATGCGGACGCGTGAGTTTTTGATGAATGATATGTACAGCTTTTCGGCTGATGAATCTAGCCACGACCAGTTTTATCACGAAGTTGAAAAAGCTTATGCCCGTATTTTTGATCGTCTCGGGATTGGCGAGGATACTTATCAAACTTTTGCTAGTGGCGGAGTGTTTTCTAAATATAGTCACGAATTTCAGACTCTCACCGAGGTAGGAGAAGATACTATATATTATAATACAGACAAAACTGTGTTTCTGAACGAGGAAGTACTTGAGGATGAGATATTGGAGGAATTCAACGTGAAAAGGAACGAATTGGCGTCCGCACGAGGTGCAGAAGTAGGTAATATCTTTACGCTTAAAACTAAATACTCGGCACCATTAGAGTTGAATTACACGAACCAAGATGGCGAACGTCAACCAGTGATTATGGGTTGTTATGGTATCGGTATCTCGCGAGTTATGGGAGTAATTGCCGAAAAATGCGCCGATGAAAAAGGTTTAGTCTGGCCAGAAGCGGTCGCACCATATCGTTTTTACTTAATCGGTATTGGTGAGAAGGGTCAAGCCCGAGCCGAAGAATTATATAAAGGTCACGAGAAAGAAATTCTATTTGACGACCGCGACCTACGCCCTGGAGAAAAATTTGCCGATGCTGAATTGCTGGGAATCCCATATCGCATAGTTATTTCGGATAAAACTTTAAACAATGACGCTGTTGAGTTAACTAGCCGAAGTGATAGTGAAACCAAAAACTTGCCGTTTTCTGAGCTCGAACAGATGTTTTCTTAAAAATAAGCTTAAATTTTAATCAGAGAGGACTAAAATCATCAAAATCTATTGACAAAGCTGAGCATAAGTAATAAACTTCATATTATGAAAAAGACTGTAAATCTCACTTCGGCGGGATATGCCGAACTAGAACAAGAACTAGCAGATTTAATTGCGCAGCGTCCGCAAATTGCCGAAAGATTAGCGACTGCACGAGCCTTTGGTGATTTATCCGAAAACCAAGAATACACCGATGCTCGTACTGAACAAAAAAATACCGAAAATCGTATTTTGGAAATCGAAGAAATCCTCAAAAATGCTAAGATTATTGAGACTAAAGCTAGCGATCAAATCGTGATCGGTGCCACCGTCACCGTTGATATGAATGGCAAGGAAGTCACTTATACGGTAGTTGGTCCAGTCGAAGCTAATCCGCTAGAGGGGAAGATTTCTCACGAATCACCAATCGGCAAAGAATTATTGGGACACAAAGTAAACGATCAATTTGACTTTAATGGCAAGAAAGTTACGGTCAAGAAAATTTCTTAGCCTACTACTCGTTGGTCAATAGTATGTTGCAAAAATGCAATCTCTGGCAAAATCTATGTTATAATATAAGGCATGACATTAGACGATTATCGCAATGAACGCTTACGCAAGCTTGAGCAAATAAAAGCCTTAGGAATTGACCCGTACCCTGCTAAGTCGCATCGTAATACCAAAATATTCGAAATCTTGAACCATTTTGACGAAAAGCAGGGGCAAGAGGTGTGTGTGGTTGGCAGAATTACAGCGCTCCGCTCTTTTGGCAAAATTGCTTTCATTAAAATTCGCGATTATACCGGCGAAATCCAGATTTTTATGCAGAAAACTGAGGATAGCGAGCCTTCGCCACAGATTTTTGATATCAAAAAGCTGAAGCTGCTCGACGTAGGCGATTTCATAGAAGCACGCGGAAAAGTTGATCGAACTAGTACCAGTGAGATTTCGGTTTTTGCGAATGGAGTGCGATTGCTCACAAAAACTTTACGGCCACTTCCGGGCTATGATGGTTTTACTAATAAAGAAGAGCGCTATCGGCGTCGCTATGTCGATATGAACGTTAATCCCGAAGTGCGCGCGCGCCTAGTCCGGCGATCTAAATTTTGGCAAGCTACTCGCGATTTTATGAATCAGCATGGCTATGTTGAGATTAATACCCCAATTCTGGAACATACCACTGGCGGAGCCGATGCCAACCCGTTCGTTACTCATATGGACGCGCTGGACGAAGACTATTATCTACGCATCTCTCAAGAATTGCCACTGAAGCGACTGCTAGGTGGCGGTTTTGAAAAAGTCTATGATATTGGCCCGAGATTCCGTAATGAAGGAGTTGACGATGAACATTTGCCAGAACATATCGCTTTCGAAGCTTATGCGGCCTACGAAGACTACGAAGATGGTATGAAGTTTTACGAAGCGATGATCAAATATGTCGCCAAAGAAACTTGGGGAACATTGCAATTTAAAGTTGGGGATTTTGAAATCGATTTAGATTGTGAGTGGCCGCGCGTAAAATACGCAGATTTACTGGCAGAAAAATATGATGTCGACGTTTTTAATCCCGATCGCGCTAAGATGTTGAAAATTCTGCAAGAAAATAATGTAAAAATCGACGAAAACGCTGCAGATAGCAGGCTGCTAGATAATCTTTGGAAACTGATTCGCAAAACTTCCGCTGGGCCGTATTGGCTAATTGAAGAACCACTCAGTCTCAGTCCCTTGGCTAAAAAGATTGACGACAACCCGCTAGTTACGCAACGTTTTCATCCGATTATAGCCGGCACCGAAATGGGTAATGGTTATAGTGAGCTAAATGATCCGCTCGACCAGCTCGCGCGTTTTCAGGAGCAACAAGCCATGCGCGATGCCGGTGACGATGAGGCGCAAATGCTTGACCTAGATTTTGTCGAAATGCTAGAATATGGTATGCCGCCAGCTTGTGGTTGGGGCAATAGTGAGCGCAATTTCTGGCTGCTTGAGGGAGTCAGCGGTCGCGAAGCCGTACCATTTCCAATTATCAAAAATAAAGTCTAGTTACCTCGCACCCATGTTATAATTTAAATATGGGCAGGAAGGTAATGATTGTTGGAACTGGTAATGTGGGTGCGAGCATTGCTTATGCCTTAGTCAATCAACGTACATCAACGCACGAAATAATTTTGGTCGACCTTAATCACGATGATGCACTCGGCGAAGCTATGGATCTAAATGACGCGATCACCGTAGCACCAAGTTTTCTAAAAATTAACGCCGCAAATGACTATTGCGCAGCTGGCGACTGCGACATTTGTGTAATTACGGCGGGCGCCAATCAAAAAGTCGGCGAGACTCGTACCGACCTAGTGCAAAAAAATGCCCGTATTCTGAAAGAAATCGTCAATCAAGTCATGGCCGCGGGCTTCAAAGGAATTTTTGTAATCGTTAGCAACCCGGTCGATACTTTAAGCTATTTGGCTTGGCAATACTCTGGTTTACCAGCAGAGCGCGTGATCGGTAGCGGCACCATTCTGGATTCTGCTCGCCTACGCTTTGCGATCGCGCAGAAAATCGGAGTGCATCCTAAATCAGTCCACGCATATCAGGTTGGAGAGCACGGCGACAGCGAGTTTGCCCTCTGGTCGGCTGCTAATATTGGCGGCGAGCGTTTGGTCAAACTACTTTCTGATTCGGAAAGAACAGAAATTGAAAAAACAGCACGCGAAAAAGCATATCAAATCATTGCCAAAAAAGGTGCAACCCATTTCGGAATCGCCACTTGCGTAGTTCAGATCATCAATTGTATTTTTGGCGACGAGAGGCGTGTGCTTTCGATTTCAAGTTACGATGATTGCGCCAAAGTTTACAATGGCTTTCCAGCTATTTTAGGTAAAAATGGCGTTATTCGCCGATTGATGCCGCACCTGAACGAGGCGGAAGGAGTCAAAATGCAGCAATCGATCAACGCCCTACGCGCAACCTTGGCTATAGCAGAGAAGAATCAGTGATATGAAGGCACCCTACCCCTACATTATAACACGCATGACGAAAAAAGTCAATATTTTTACGCAAAAATCTAGTTTTTTTATCAAAATTATGTTATTTCTAGGGATTTTTGTCTGCTTTAACGCCAGTTTTACCGTTAGTCAAGTCGCATTTGCCACCGAACAAAAAGTGGCCAATTCTGCCGATAACTTCTATTTTCGTGATTTTACCGCCGATTATTATCTCAGTCGCGATCACGATGGTGTAAGTCATCTCAAAGTAGTCGAACAGTTTACTGCAATTTTTCCGAATTATAGTCAAAATCACGGTATCACCCGTGCAATCCCATACACTAATCAGGCGGGCAAAAATTTCACAATTAGTAATCCACGTAATTTCTCGATTAAAATTTTGCACAATGGCCAGAAGGAAAAACCACATAAGGTTGAGCTTCAGCGCGGAGATATTCTGGTCTATATCGGTAATGCTGATGAATATGTTACTGGCGAGCAGCAATATACGCTTGAATATGAATTTGAGCGCGTGATCACAGATTTTGGAGATTTCCAAGAACTCTACTGGGATACCAATGGCGATCGCTGGGCGCAAAGTTTTAGCCAAATCACCGCACGCGTGCATTTCGTAGATAGTCCGGCGAAACACAACTATACCGGCAATGCCTGGTGCTATATCGGAGCCGCCGGCGAAAACGGTAGCGAGCGTTGCGAAATCGAGCGGCTGGAAGACGGCGTTAGTTTTCACGCGGATGATTTGAATTCTTACGAAAACTTGACTTTCGACCTCGAGTTCAAGCCTGGCACCTTTGCGGTGCCAGCACCGCAGCAAGACCATATTCTGGTGCAAGTTTTTACCATTGAATGCGTGATCGCCGGAATACTAATAATTTATATGCTTTACGTTTACTCCCAAATTCACAAAAAACGACGATTCTACAAAAATCTCTTTGAAACCGTGCAATATTTACCACCACGGGATGTTAGCATAGCGGAAGCTGCCAAAATTTATCTAAAAGGAGTTGGCTCTGCGGATCAGGTTGCAACTTTGTTAGAAATGGCCGTACAGCACAAGATTGAATTAATCAAAGATCCTCAAGGTCAAAAATGGTCTGTTCGAGTCAAAACGATTAACCTCACGCCCGAACAGTCTATTGTCCTACATGTCTTAAAAGGTGACCGTTACGCACTGACGGAAGGTGAAATTTTTGAAGTTAAGCAACATCATGGCTCTAGCAAATTAGCAGAATTAGTCCAAAACTTCCAAACCATTGTTAAGAATAATCTGACTGCAAAGGGTTTTTTGGAGGCCGGCAAGGTCAAAAAGAATCAAACAAATATTCAAAAAGACCATATCAGCCTTACTGCAGCGGTGCAAGCTACTAACACCCGCACGGTTACCGAGAAACTCTGTACTAGCCTCATCGTACTTTCGTTCTTGTGGGTTATTTTATGTATCATTGGAATTAGTTATATTGAGGACAACGTAATGGACGAGAGTTTGGTCTATGCACCAGAACTATTTTGGCCACTTATGATCGGAATTATGATCGTAGTCGCCGGGGTCTTGCTCGCTTGTGGAGCTTGGTGCAGCCAATATGCCAGCCGCACCGAGAAAGGTTTAGCGCTGTCTCGGTATCTCGATGGCCTCAAATTATATATTAAAATGGCGGAAAAAGACCGCTTGGCTTTGTTGCAAAGCGTAAAAGGAGCGGATTTAACCCACCAAGGCATCGTGCGACTTTACGAAAAATTACTACCCTACGCAATCATCTTCGGCCAAGAAAAAAGTTGGCTCGACGAAATGGGGCGTTATTACGCCTATGACGATGTTGGTAGTCCAAGCTGGTACCTTGGTGCCGGAATTTTCTCAGCCCACGAATTCTCCAGCGCCGTCAATGCAGCCACTCATGCCGTGAATAGTAGTATTCGATCGGCCTCGCCTAGTAGCTCCAGCTCCAGTTCTTCTGGCGGCGGTGGCGGCGGTTTCTCCGGTGGCGGCGGTGGTGGTGGCGGCGGCGGTGGCTGGTAAGCCAAAAACTGCTTACTCTTAGAATAATTTTAAACACCAAAGTATTTATACTGATAATAAAGTTTTGATATGCTATAATATATATTATGTTAGATATTAATTTCATTCGCGAAAACCAAGCATTAGTCGAAAAATCAATCCGAGAAAAAGGTTATCAGACTGATTTGTCTAAATTGCTCGAACTTGACCAGCAAAGGCGTAAACTACTTCAAAAAATCGATAAGTTGCGCCAGGATCGCAATGAAATTTCAGCACAAATGAAGAACGGTAAGCCAGACTCCGATCTGGTTGCAAAAGCAAAAGAAATTAAAGCACAACTCGTCAAGCAAGAACCTGCGCTTGATGCAATCGAAAAGGAATTAAACGACGGCTTAAAACAAGTACCGAATATTATTTTCGATGATGTTCCGCTAGGCGGTGAGGAATCCAATCTAGAAATTCGTAAGTGGGGCGAGCTCAAAGCTGAAGGTGTAGATCATTTAGATTACGCAACTAAACGCAACTGGGTAGATTTTGAGCGTGGAGCCAAGGTAGCTGGTTCGAAGTTTTATTATCTGAAAGGGGAACTTGCTCTACTCGAACAAGCCTTGATTCAGTACGGAATCCAGAAAGTAATGGATCATGGCTTTGAATTTATTACCGTACCAGATGTGGTGTCGACCCGTATCTTGGAAGGATGTGGTTTTAATCCACGCAGCAGTGCACAAAGTGATGAATATTTCGTCGAGGGTGAAGATTTAGCTCTAATCGCGACGGCCGAAATACCGCTCACCGGTTATTATATGGATGAAATCTTAAACGAAAAAGATCTACCAGTTCGCTTTGCCGGATTATCACCGTGTTTCCGTAAAGAAGCTGGCACTTACGGCAAATATACTAGAGGCTTATTCCGAGTACATCAGTTCAATAAATTAGAAATGTACGTTTTTTGTTTGCCTGAAGAATCAAAAAAAATCCACGAGCAAATTTTGGAAATCGAGGAAGAAATCGCCCAAGATTTAGAATTACCCTATCACATTGTGAGCAATGCTGCTGGCGATCTAGGTGCCCCAGCCGCAAAAAAATATGATCTTGAATTCTGGTCACCGATCAGTCAAAAATATCGTGAACTGACCAGTTGTTCAAACTGTACCGATTTTCAAGCTCGCAGTCTCAATATCCGCGTCCGACGCGAGGACGGCAGAGTCGAAACCCTACATACTTTGAACGGCACTGCGATCCCTCTCGCCCGTACTCTTATGGCCTTGATCGAAAATCACGCCGAACCAGATGGGAAATTAAAATTACCGTTAGTTTTACGCAAATATTTCAACGAGGAGAACGAACTTTAGCCTATGACCCGGATTAGTCGTAATATTGATGGTACCGAACGTCGTCCAGATTTTGGCCGCAGTATATCAAAAATCCCAACTTCGGCTGACCGAAATGAGCGTCATTCCAAAAATCGTAATTCCGAAATAGCAAAACCACAGCAAAAAAAAGATCAAGCCAGCATTAAGGAAAAACCGACAGCAATGGAATCGGTTGGCGAATCAGAACCTAAGGGTAAGGCTCAAGAAACATTAAAGCAAGATCAAAAAGGAGAAGCTTTAGCCAAAATTGGCTTTACTGCGGTCTCAAATAATAACGAAGATTTTTTGCCAGAACTAAAGCAAAGGAAACCAAAAACACAAAAAAGGCGCAATAGACCTAAGAAAAACCAAACTATCGTCAAAAATATAGAAGAAATGCCCGTGGTGGACATCGCGGGCGATCTTGTTGAAGTTGAAGAAGAAATTAAGGTACCAAAAGAAACATCAGATCAGGAAAAATCAAAGAAGAAGAAAAGCAAAAAATCGCATTTCCGCTCCGTGGTAACGATGGCGAACACTAAATTGCCCGTCCGTTTCGCCGCCATTGTCTTAGCAAGTTCAACTTTAATCTCGGCTATCTTGGGTATTTTTCGCGACCGGCTCTTGAATTCCTATTATCTTGACACTTATCCCACCGGAATCGATGCCTACACCGCCGCCTTCACCATACCCGATTTTATGTTTTTCATCTTGACCTCGGGAGCACTATCGGTTTCTTTCATCCCAGTTTTTAATCAACGCCTTTCCACGGGCAATAAGAAATCAGCATGGGAGTTAAGTTCAAGTTTATTAAACTTAATGGCATTAATAACTTTAATTGCCTCAATTTTGATTATGTTGCTGGCCGATCCACTAGTTCGCTATGTGGTTGGGCCCGGCCTCGACGAATCAGGTACTATTCTGGCTATCAATATGATGCGCGTAATCGCAATCAACCCGTTTTTATTCGCCATCTCCACCATATTGACCTCGATTCAACAAGCTCTAGGGCGTTTTGTCTTTTGCGCTTTAGCGCCAGCACTGTACAACGTGGGGATTTTAATCGGCATCGCAATTTTCACTAACGGTATCAACCTTTTCGGCTGGCAAATTTTCGAAGGAGGAATTATGGGTGTCGCACTCGGTGTGGTGTTTGGTGCGATACTACAGCTAATTGTGAGTTTAATAGGTCTTTTTGGGCTCGGTTTTGATTATCGTTTCAAAATGAATTGGAAAAATCAAGGTTTTCGAGCAGTGCTGAAACTATTACCAGCACGCTCACTGGACCAAGGCATCGATTATGTCAATACACTGGTCACCACTAATTTATCCTCACGCATGGGCGCTGGCGCCTTACGTTCCTACCAACAAGCCTACAACCTTTCGCAAATGCCGGTCAGCCTCATTGGCGTAGCGATTTCGACCGCCTTTTTCCCAAAGCTAACCGAGGAAATCGGCACAGGCAAGGAGGAAAAATTCCGAGAAACCTTCCGTTCCGCTCTTAGCACAATCATCTGGATTGCTCTGCCGGTAGCCGCAATCGCCCTATTCGCCCGCGGCTACGTGGTGAGCTTCATCAAAAACGGTGGCGATCCGCTGATCTCTTCTATTCTGTCCACGCTAATTGTAACAATTTTTGCTAATTCAGTTTTTCACATCGCTTCGCGCGGATTCTATGCGCATCAGGATACCAAAACCCCGCTTATCATCTCAATTATCGCGATCGGCACCACAGTACTACTAGCCATTATTTTTTCATATTTGAATTGTGGCCCGGAAGGGTTAGGCTGGGCACAGTCAATCGGCACTTTACTAGAAGTTGTGATTTTGGTTACGGTTTTGCAAAAGCGCTCGCAAAGCCAACTATTAGATAAAACTTTCTGGAAAAGCTTTATTCGCATGCTAATATGTGCTGCAGCAACCGGTTTAGCAACCTATGCTATGACCAAATTCGTACCTCTAATGGCAGCCGACGACTCTATCTTTATCGTTTTTCCAAAGTTCTGTTTAATCTGTCTAGTTGCTTTCTTAGTTTACCTTATTACTGGATATTTCCTAAAAATCAAACAAGTACGCCCGATTATCGACCGGGCCAAAAAAATTGTCTTCCGCAACTTAGGATAAGAAAAACGGCTTAATCGGCCTTTTGACAAAAAAAATTTCGTGCTATAATTACAAATATGGACGTACTACAAGCAATTCTTTTGGGTTTTATTCAAGGTATCACGGAGTTTATTCCAGTTTCCTCGTCGGGACATCTTGAGCTTTTTCGACAAATTTGCCAAATTCCAGCCGAAAATTTTCATTTTTTTCTCGAATTTATTAACTTAGGTACGCTCTTGGCTTTATTAATCTTTTTCCGTAAACGCATCTGGCGAATTATTGAGAACGTTTTTAAGGAAAAAAACTACAAACTAGCCATCAATATCGTGATTACTACCATTCCAGCTGGTCTCGCTGGGCTGTTACTTTCGGATTTAATCGAAAATAATCAATTTTTCTCATCTTTAATCACGATCAGTGTCGCAATGGGCGTAGTTGGTATTTTTATGATTGCAATCGATAAACTACCGCATCTTTCTGCTATCAAAGATGAGAATCACCTCACCCCGATTCGAGCACTTGTCATTGGTCTTTCGCAAACACTAGCACTGATCCCAGGCGCTTCTCGATCCGGCACCACTATTGTGACTGGCAGGTTAGTTGGCCTAGATTCCGAATCATCCGCCGAATACTCCTTTTTAGCTTCAATTCCGATCATGTGCGGCGTCTGCCTCAAGATGTTCATATCAGAAGAAAGTCGTTCGTATTTTGGTGCCAACTTTGGAACCCTCATGCTGTCTAATCTAATAGCGTTCGTCATCGGCCTCATCGCTATCAAAGCCTTACTAAACTATCTAAAAAAACCACGCGCACTCCAAACCTTCGGCTATTATCGGTTAATCGTTGCTTGTATTGTATTAGGAATCACTCTAATTATAATTTAGCAATAAAGATCCGGTTAGTCTTTATTTATTACGACCATGCGAGCCCCAAGCTTGGTCTTGCATCTCCGCCACTCGACGTAACTTCTCGTTTTTGCTGACTTGAATATTTTGCTCTTGATCAAGCCGACGTTTCGCTACTGCCAAACGGTCGTCATCTCGATCAAAACTATCCTGAGGAGTTCGACCTAGCAAAAAATCAACCAACATTTGATAAGTCAACAGTCCAATAATACGTTCGAACTTATCGACCACCAAGAAAAAATAACAATTAGTACGCAAAAAAGCCGCCAAAACCTGATTTAAGTTATAATCCGCCCGCACATAATATACCTTCGGATCCAAAAGATCTTTGGCCGTACTAGATTCCTTGATCTCAAGGCTATTTAACGCAGTCGTATGTAGCAAACCCACAATTTTTTCTTTCTGATCAATCACCGGAAAATGCGAAAAGCCAGAATGATACAAACGATCTAGCGTCAACGGCCCCAAGACCTCATCCTGACGCACGTAGACAATCTCATTTGGAGACAACATCAAGTCTGCGACGTGATAATTGCCAAAGTTAATAATCGTCGAAATCGTGCGCCGCTCATGCTGGCTCAAAACCGTATGAGGTGTGCGCTGCAGAACCGCCAAAAAATCCGATACCGAACGCGGGGTATAAGATCCGTCGGATTCGCTCGCATCCGATTTCGAATTGGTAAAAGTTCCCAATGGGGGATCAACAACTTGCCCTACCGTCTTCGCAACAGGCGCCTTAGCGGTTTTTTCCGGTTCAACCGAATCTACTAAGGCCGTGGTCAGCTGGCGAGCGGCCAGTTTATGTGAGCGATACGGCTCCAAACGTGGATCTAACCATTTCGTCAAACGCCGCATGTTTTTGCGATGAACTCGTTTCGCCAAATTACGAAATTTCCGCCAATTGCGCTGCATAGCGTGGCCAAAAGCTTGCAGCCGCCTCAGGACCCTCTTTTCACTCGAAATACTTAGCGATTCTGGCTGATTCGCAAAAATGTCACTATCCATATCGCGCCTACGCTTCGTTCGCAGATTAGCGTGCTTTTTGGGCGATGTATTTTTTGTCCTAGGCATGATATAATCATTATAACATTTTTTGCATTAATAAGCCTTAGGAAAGGGAGAACGATATGGATAAAAAAACAGGCGTGATCATTGGCGTAATCATCTTGGCTTTTTTGGGGTTGGTTGGGGTAACTATCGCACAAAATAATAGTAAAAAGACCAAAATCAACTACGACAAGTACGACGTCGCGGGAATCATCACAGCTGAGGAGGGCGAAGATGATCCGACCGGTGGTTTTGGTGACTTGATCGAAGGCGATCCCGATGCCCCCGTCGTGATTTACGAATATGGCGATTATCAATGTACCGCTTGCGCACCGATGAACCCATACATCAACGAAGTAGTCGAAGAATACGACGGCAAAGTTGCTGTAGTATTCCGTACATATATTATGTCTTACCATCAGAACGGCACCGCCGCCGCTTCGGCCGCATTAGCTGCCGCCAAACAAGGATACTGGCAAGAGTATAAGGATATTCTCTTTGCTAATCAAAACGACTGGTATTATTCGGACGCCGATCAACGTCAACAACAGTTTGAAGAATATTTCCAAAAAGTTAGCGAAAATAAAGGTGATCTGGAGCGTTTTCGCGAAGACATGGCGAGCGATGAGGTTTCTCGCAAAATCTCCTTTGACACAGGCCTGAGCGAAAAGGTCCAAGTCGATTGGACCCCCACCTTCTATCTCGGTGACGAGTTGATTGACCAACGCGAAATTTCCACTTCAGAGTTTCTAAAGCTTCTACGCGAAAAAATTGACGCAGAGCTAAAAGCTAAGAACATCGAAAAACCCCAAAAAGCTATTAAAGCCCAGAGTAAAAACGGCGAAAAGAATAGTTCTGATTAGATATAAGTCATAATTCATGTAGCGAAACCTCCAAGAACTGTCGACTCATTAGGGTTTCACTATACTATTCGAGATGCACGAATTACCAAAAGTGTGCTCCATCTCCCCATTATAGCACACTTTCCATTTTTTTCCAGACTTTGTACACTAAATTTGTTCAGTTTGGGCTAGTTTTGTTCGGAATGTTGTTTTTTCTTTACAGAAAGGCTTGACAAGTATAAAAATCTGGACACAGAAGACTCTAGGTGCAGGTCGAGGCGTTTTTCTATAATTAGTTCGCAGCGGGTACGTCGGTATCGACATTGGTCGTTTGCGAAACTCTGGCGTTGGTGGTTACGAATGGTCGTCAAGGACTGATTCTAATATTCGTTCTGCATACCGCCTTGCTTTCAATACCTCTGACGTTAACTCATCCTACAACGCTTACCGCTGGTACGCTTATCCCCTCCGCTGCCTAGCTAGACAGTAATAATATATGGAATAAGCATAAATTGATAAATTGTTTTTAAGTTGTGATGTGGGGATTTATGCCTAGCAAACATTAGCGAGTAGATTATGTCCATATTAGAAAAGGGGGGAACAAAAATGGAAAAAAGAAAAACAAAAGAATACAAAATTCTTTGGTAGTTTATTGTTATTCTGTGGTGTGTTTTAAGTCGGTGGTTGTGCGCTAGACTTGGTAGTCTTTAGCGCTGCGATCATAACATGCCCACTCCAGTCACAAAACGTTCTAATAATGCTAAAAGGGATAATCTACGGGTTAGACTCTCCTCTTTTAGTGAAGGACCTAACGTGTGAGCTGTTACAGGACTCAAACCAAATTCGTCAAAAACATTACTCCCTGGCCAAGCCAGGGAGTTGCTTTCGCAAAACACCAATCAAAAGCCAGAATCTAGCCGTGAGGCTTATATTCGCCCCAGTCATCCTCTGCGCCAATTCGATCCTGCCGAGCATAAACGCTTAAGCACAACTATATCTCATGGCGAAGTTAAACAGAAATATTAAACACAGTATGCGACCAGCTAAAGGCTCGGTACTTCACCAACGATCAAACAACCTGCAACCCCTGTAGCTCAGATTGTTAGCCAAGACCAGCAATCGACGCCGAAACCCAAAAAACCATAAAAATCATACCAAAAAGGCCCCCGAAGGGGCCAAATTGCGTATAAAGACTAAAACTTTGGTGTAATCTCAATAAACTCTTGCCAAGCAGCAGGAGGAAACTGAGACGCCTCTCGCAAAACGCGAGTACGCTTTCTCGACTTGTTACGCATTAAATCTCCTGTTTAATTGATGCTGTCATAGGGGTAGCAACAGCAGCTAATCGACCTACCCTACAAACAACTTATCTCATCATAACAAACGCTTCTTTACAGAGCAAGCATAAGCTTAATATCGCTCACCACTGTAAAATTTGAAGAAAAACTACATTTTTTCTCTTTCGGAAACGAAAAAATGATGAGATTTTCTAAGCATCGCTTTCACAATGCTTATCCCTCCATTATAGCACGCATAACTGAAAAAGTCAAGGCTTTTTCTTAATTTTGGGCTTTGCCGTGGGGGGTAATAATAGAAGATAGTGACTAGAAGACACGCCTACTGATGAATAAAAGTTATAATGCTTTTGATAACTATTACTCAGTGCGTCACTGTCTTCTATTATTACCCCCCCCACATCACAACCTAAAACTCAAGCATAAAAAACAATTTATCAATTTATGCTTATTCCATATATTATTACTGTCTAGCTAGGCAGCGGAGGGGGAAGCCAAACCAGCGATCACCGTCACTAGCTGGAGCTATACCTTTTGCATAAGCATATAGATAATATGCATTGCCAACATTGGAAGAATTGGTTCGAGACGACCGTCCGTAGCTTCCGGCTCCAGACCACCTCAAATAGCCATTATTGATTTGAACATTCCCGCTGCGAAACGACGCTCTTCATCAAGGACGCTACGCGCCCGAACCAGACAATCTATTTCTGAAAAAATCTCAGATAAATTTATGCAGCTTCTCAGCTTTTTATAATCCGTGACAAAATAACGAACTATCGCGTTTTTTACATCTAAATAGTGCTATAATGTCTTATATGGCAAAATCTCACATCCATTTCATCTGTGAAAAATGCGGAGCTGCCTACCCGAAGTGGACCGGCCGTTGCAATGCTTGTGGCGAATGGAATACCCTAATTTTGAAAGATGAAGATGGCGCCGGAAGAGAAGCGGCCGTAGATCGAGGCCGCATTTCTGGGAAAAAGCTGGAGTATGTCTCAATAGATAATCTGGAGGCCTCAGACAAAAGAGAGCGGCTATCGACCGGCTTTGAAGATTTTGATTTGGTCATGGGCGGTGGAATTTTGCTCGGTAGCGTTTCCTTGCTAGCTGGTCAGCCTGGGATTGGCAAATCTACGTTACTAATGCAAGTTTGTGCGCACATCGCCGAAGATCGCCCCGTACTCTACGTCTCGGGCGAGGAATCGGCCGGACAAGTTAAATTGCGTGCCATGCGTCTCGGTGCGGAAACCGAAAATTTCAAGTTCGCCAGTAGTAATTCCGCTAATGATATTTCGCGCACTATCGAAACTGGCGAATTCGACCTTGTGATCATCGACTCGGTTCAGACCCTCACTCTGGCCGAAATTTCCTCCGCCCCCGGCTCAGTTTCGCAGGTAACCAACTGTGGCAACCTCTTGATTCGCGCGGCCAAATGTTCTGATACGGCTGTTATCATCGTCGGACACGTCACCAAAGAGGGAACTTTAGCTGGACCAAAAGTACTCGAGCATTTAGTCGACGTAGTGCTCAATTTTGAAGGTGACCGCTACGGCGGCTTCAAAATCATCCGCGCTATAAAAAACCGCTTTGGCTCCACCAGCGAAGCGGCGATTTTCGAAATGGATCAAGCCGGCCTCTCCGAAGTCGAAAACCCCTCCGCCGCGCTGCTAGCCGAGCGCCAAAATACCGACGGTTCGATCATCCTCGCTACCCTCGAGGGCTCACGGCCGATTTTAGTCGAGATTCAAGCCTTGGTCACACCGACCAACTTCGGCTATCCAAAGCGCACTGCCTCCGGCTTCGATCTTAATCGTCTCAACCTCCTGATCGCCGTGATCGAACGCCGCACCAAAATCCGCCTAAACGACAAAGACATCTTCATTAACGTAGTTGGCGGCCTCCGCATTCAAGATTCTGCTGCTGATCTTGCCATCTGTCTCGCCATTGCTTCGGCCGTGGCTGGTCGCAAACTAGCCGAAGATTTTGTGGTGTTCGGCGAAGTCGGCCTTGGTGGGGAAGTACGCTCGGCCTTCCGCCCCGATCAGCGCATTTCTGAGGCCAAGAAACTCGGTTTCACCAATGCTATCGCCCCGGCCACCGTTCACGACGAATTCGTGATCCCGGTCAAAGATCTGCGCTCAACCTTAATTGATTACGTTAACGAATAAACCCCAGATGAGAAACATTATCCCCCAAAACATACCCTATCCCTCCATTATAGCACACATTACGAAAAAAGTCAACCCTTTTGCGGTTTTTTTGTATATATTTATATTGTTCCTTAATAAGAAACTTCCGGGCTATTTCTGGAGTAGAATTGTCGCCGAGCGTCACCTTAGAGAAGGTAGCAAGCTCCCTTCTCCTTCGATCCGCACAGCGTTCAATAGTTTTGAACCATTTTCTCTAAAAAATGTTCGGTTTTTAGCCGAACAAGGGCAATTTTGGGAGTTTTTCGTATGAAAATCCTCGGAATTGACCCCGGTACCGGCATATGTGGTTTTGGAGTGATCGAGGGGCGCAAAGCGCTTGATTATGGCGTAATTTCAACCCCAGCGCATACTCCCTTAGCCGACCGCCTTGAGGATATCTATCTTTCCTTAGGCCAAATTATTGAGCAAAATCAACCCGACGTTATGGCAATCGAAAAACTCTTTTTTAAGCAAAATATCACTACCGGGATTTCCGTAGCCGAAGCGCGTGGAGTTTGCCTTCTGGTGGCCAAACAACACCATCTACCGATTTTCGAATACAGCCCCAATCAAGTTAAACTGGCTATCACTGGTTACGGGCAAGCTGAGAAGAAGCAAATGCAAGAAATGGTGCGCTTACACCTCGGCCTCAAACGAATACCAAAGCCCGACGATGCCGCCGATGCACTAGCAATCGCCATTGTCCACGCTTTCATCTCAAAAACCGAAACCTAAAATAGCAAAATCAAGCCAAACCATGATAAAATAACTATAAGTTAGCAACGGAGGATGAATATGTTGAAAAAAGTTTTTATGAGTTTGATGGTTTTAAGTTTAGCCATGATTGGAGCTGGCAAAGTCCACGCCGAAGAGGTTACCGCTGAGACAACTATAGACTCAGAAGGCATCATGCTAATCGATGAAACTGACGAGAATGTTGAAGTAGTCGATGGAATGGATGAACCCGATACGGACACTTCTGGCACCGGGCGAGGCGAAAACAGCAACGACGGTGATCCAACCGGCAAAGCCAGCGACCGCGACGGAAATTTCATCTGTGCTGACGGACAGCTAGCCGACTCGCTTTTGGATTGTCCTGAATCGAGCGAGCCTATTGTCGCACCCGAAAGTCAATCCGAAGCGGAACTTTGGCCAGTGATTGTAAGCGCCGCAGCAATCGGAACGATGCTGCTAGCGGTGATTATCATTAATTTAGTGCGACGCAAATAATCTATGATCGCGCACTTATACGGCACTGTCACCGAAAAGCTCAAGAGCTCAATCATCATTGATGTCCATGGCGTGGGTTATGAAGTCTCCATCACCAGCCCAGATGCCGAAAAGTCCCAGCTCGATGACCAAATTAAGCTCTATACTTATCACGCCGTACGCGAAAATGGCGAAGAACTTTATGGTTTTTCCAGTCTCACCGCTAAAAGAATGTTCGAAATGTTGATTTCTGTCAATGGGGTTGGGCCAAAAGCAGCAATGAACATCCTCAGTCTCGGTACGCCAGAGGAAGTCCGCAACGCGATTGCTAATGCTGACAGCGTTTTCGTCGCTAAAGCCAGCGGCGTCGGTAAGAAATCGGCCGAACGTATTATCGTAGATTTGCGCGACCGAGTTGGTGCGCCCAGCCATTACGGTGCCACCGAGACCAAATTTACTATCACCGCCAATGTTGGACCGGCGGATGAGGCGCTCGATGCCCTAATCGCGCTCGGTTTCCCGCTCAAAGAAGCCACTGCTGCGCTCGAGAAAGTCGATCCAAGCCTCAGCGTAGAAGATCGTATCCGCGAGGCACTCAAAAAACGCTAAACTGGCAAGGCCATGCATTTTTTCAAGAATACACCTTCCCAAGAAAGAAAAAGTGTGATAGAATAATACACAGTTGTAAATATAAAAGGTTAATGTTATGAGTTCCATAGATTTGAAAAGAATTGGCGATACCCAAAAGAAACCAGCTGTGGTTGACGTGCGTTCTGGCGACACCGTCCGCGTCACCCAGAAGATCAAAGAAGGCGAAAAATTCCGCTTACAAGTTTTCGAAGGCGTAGTAATCCGCACCGATCGCAAAGATTCTCACACCGCGCGAATCACCGTGCGCAAGGTCGCTTCCGGAGTGGGCGTCGAGAAGTCATTTTTATTACATAGTCCGTTGGTTGAGAAAGTCGAAATTATACGCCGCGCAAAGGTACGCCGTAAGAATCTATCCTTCTTACGCGAACGTTCTGGTAAATCCGCCCGCCTGACCAATAAACCATTTGATCGCATTGCGGTGAACGATTTGACCCCTAAAGAAGCGGTTGAAGAGTCGAAGTCTGAAGAAACCAAAGAAGCAGCTGAACAAGTGCTCGAAGCTGAGGCGAAAGATCCGGAAACGATTGCCGAATCTCAAAATCCTAAAGGTCCGGCCGAGCCCGCAGAATAGTACGTAAAGGGTCAACTTTTGATACTCGGAATTGACGAAGTTGGGCGTGGCCCCTGGGCGGGGCCACTTGTCGTTGGTGCGGTCATTCTCGGACCTAAGTGGCAACCGAACGATCAAGACCGAGTATCAGCCAACGAAAATACGAGCGAATCGACACCAAACACACAAACTTCATTAAAGATCGATAAACACGACTGCGATTATGTGCAAGACGAGCAAAAGTCAATGCAGCACAACCCGAAAGATTTAACCGAATATTGGCATCAACTAAAAGATTCGAAAAAGCTCAGTCCCAAGAAACGTGAGGAATTAAATGGAATCATTACGCAAAATGCTGCCGCCATCGGCCTGGGCTGGGTGGCCAGTGCGGAAATCGATCGATACGGCCTCGGACCAAGCCTAAAATTAGCAGCAAGGCGCGCCGTTAAACAAGTCCTGGCCCAAAAAGTGTTTTTTGACGAAATTATTATCGATGGTACTATCAACCTCCTAGCCGAGACGCCGCTCTCTGAGCACACCAGCACGCTCAAAAAAGGTGACAATTTAATCAAAGAAATTTCCGCCGCCTCCATCATCGCTAAAGTGGCGCGCGACAATTATATGCAAAAAATCGCTGCGCAATATCCGCAATACGGCTTCGAAAAACATGTCGGCTATGGCACTGTATTGCATCAACAAGCGCTCGAGCAATTCGGCCCCACACCAGAGCACCGCAAAAGTTTTCGCCCAATTCAAAAGTATATCGCAGATCCGAATTCAACGAGTCTTTCAACCAGAAATCAATCATCAACAGAAATCCTCGATACTACCACAAAAATCGGCCAACATGCCGAAGAAATTACCGCCAACTTCTTGCTCTCCCGCAATCACGAAATTATCGCTCAAAATTATCGCACTCCTAACTATGAAATCGACATCATTTCTAAACTAGAGTCAAAAATTTTTTTCACCGAAGTAAAATATCGTAAAAGCAACGCCCAAGGTACTCCACTTGCCCAAATCACTCCCACCAAATATCAACAAATGTTTTTCGCGGCTCAGGATTTCCTCTCACAACATCCGCAGTTCTCAGGTCTGCAACCTTGCTTAGCTGCCGCTGCCGTCGAAGGACCAAATTACGAATTTCGCAAATGGATTATCTTAGATTAAAAATACGCCAATAAGCTCCTTTGGTAATTACTTATGAACTTCTTATGTAATCTTAGGAAATAATGCCTTAAAATATAAAAATAAGCTAAAAATAAACCGGTTCAACGTTGCTTTTTTATAAAAAGTGTGCTATAATGGAAATATAGGGTTGTTTTTTATGTAAAATTTGCTTATGTTCAGAGTCTCTTTTCTAAAATTATCCAATTTCTAGTATAAAGTGATGTCGCTATAGCTACGTTTTCACGAAGCAAGATTATTTATGCAGAAAAAGAAAAATCTAACGAAAAGGCTCAACTAGACAAATGATTACACCAAGGGCCCTACGCAGTTTAAAAATCATCAAATTCAAATCATTGTTTCAGTAAGGCTTAATCGTGATTATTAAAAATAATCACGGCTTATATTCATATAAGCCGTCTTCTCACATTTTTTATTAGCGAGCAAAACTGGCTAAAGCAAAAATCGACTTAATGACAATTGAGGTTCAGTAAGTCGCTGGTTTAGCTTGATTCGTGAGCAGAATTTGGAAACTAATATAAAATGGTGACTTGGAAATGCATAAATAAAACACAAGTTGTATAGAATGCCATCAATGTCCATTTCAGTAAAAATTAGTCTAAGAATTTCAAAAGACTTAGTTTTCAGACCCTGTTCACGATCAGTGAGCAAATAAAACAAAAAAGGAGAAGTGTAACATGAGAAAGCAACTGACAGTAGCTGAGGTATCAGCAATGCGAGAAAGAGCCGGCGGAGGGGAACTCGACATCAGAGATTTGGGGTATCAGAGGGGAATCCAAATCTACGATGGAACACTAAACTTAAAGTTTATGCTCAGAGATCCTATCGCAATGGTTGACCAGTTTGGGGAAATGGTCGATCCGTTCAAGGGCTATCATCTGACGCGAGCTACCCGAGACATGCACCTGAGTCTGAACGAAAGCACAAGAGTGCTCTTTGTTAACTTCGTCCGCCAGAATGAAGGGGATCAAATGGCAGTCGTAGAACCGAGCAATCCAACACGCGCCCGGCACTTGATGATTACAGTGCAGTATCATCATGGCGAGATACCAGATGATGAACGAGTGCAGCTCTTGCTGAAAAGCGGCGTGCGGTTTTATAGTCGCAATGGTTATGAAGTAACCACTGATACTGAGAACAATGGCCAAATCGCTGGATTGACCTTACGCGGCTATCCAAAAGACCAGCAAGCAAATGATCCGCAAACGGCACAAATGGTCGAGGATGTTTTTATCGTCCCAATCGGCTACCAATCTCCGCGGATGACGGAGGAAGAAAACAGCCAGGATGCAAGCAACGCGTATCGTATAGAATGCGCCAATTTGCTCCGTTTGCAAGAAAAGCAGATGCACGACGACTACGTACGACAGGAAGCCTTAGCCCGTAGCCGTGCAAACCGCGCGCATTATCTGGACACCTTCGAGTCTTTCCGCGATCGGATCGAAAACGGCCTAGACGGCAGCTTAACCTGCGATCCCGAAAAAGTTATCATCCGCATTCCACACCCAAATGAGCCCGATTTTGGCTGGGAACATCTATATGGCTTAAGCGGCGTACAGGAATGCAACATGGCCTTACAGAGAGAAGAAGGCCTTATGGCTACGTTAAAACTTAAAATCAACCGTGTTGTAGAAAATAACATTCTGATCGCCGGAGAACGGGTCGCTACGCGACAATATGTTGCCAATTTCAAATCTTGCCCGAACGGTACCACTCAGACCTACGTCATCTCAGCGAACGGGGAACGTCGAGAAAGCGATGTGTTATATAATGGGAAGGAGATGTGGTATTATATCCTGCCAAGTGATCTGGTTTTGCTATTCCGCAGCAACAATAGGACCGGGGAACATAAGTGCGATATTAAGAAAATGCCACTCGATGACTGCTTGACACCCGAGCAAGCCAAAGCGATTAGGAAACTGGAGCGACAGCTGGGTATTGCGAAAGGCTGGGAATGGAGTGGGTCCGAAAAAGACCCAGAGCCAACCAAACCTTCGGATGACACAAACCGAAATTAAAAATTTGATGATTTGCCCTCAACTATAGTTGGGGGCATTTTTATAGACAGGCCTTTACTTGAAAGCTCTATGTATTTTCTAGATATTTCGTGTCTCTTTATTCTTCTAGAAAAAATTGATGATTGATACCTTTTGATCAAAAGCAACCACGGCATTTTACATCATATCGCTTCTCTCGGCCAAACTCAACTGCACACACCGCAAAAATGACTAACGGTCAGTTTTTCCACCCCTATCAAAATCATAAAAATGACCGACGGTCAGTTCCACTACGGATGTTTGGCTCATTTCGAGACATTAAATCGAAATTCCACCACGTCGCCCTCCTGCATGAGGTAATTCTTACCCTCGGTGCGTAGCTTACCCGCTGCCTTCACTGCTTGCTCGCTGCCCAACGCAGCAAGATCATCATATTTCATAACTTCCGCCGCGATAAAACCGCGCTCAAAGTCCGTATGAATCACCCCCGCGGCCTGCGGCGCCGTCGCTCCACGGCGAATTGTCCAGGCCCGCACCTCTTTCTTGCCAGCTGTCAAAAAACTCTGCAAACCCAAAGTTTCATAAGCCACCTGAATCAACTCCGCCAAAGCGTCTTTTTCGATCCCGTATTCTCGCAAAAACTCCTTCCGCTCTTCAACCGTCATGCCAGACATCTCCGATTCCAGTTTCGCATTCACAAATACCGCACGGCTCGGCGCTACACTCTTCTCCAACTGAGCACGCAATTGCTGGTCAGCTAAACTTTTTTCATCTACATTAAACATATAAATTACCGGCTTATCCATAAGATACGGTATAACCTCATTCGTCTCCTGCCGCTTATTACGTTTAGCCTCCACCTTTTCACGCGTTTCAAGATCGGCCAACTCCAATTCAGTCCGAATAACGTCAATATCATGCTCTGGGTCCTTCGAGCCTTCCGCGCGAATCACATCGCCGTCTTCAAAAACCCGCACTACGTGACAAATGATTTGGCATTCGCGGATATGCGCCAAAAACTTATTTCCGAGACCCTCACCTTTCGATGCACCTTCTACCAAGCCCGCAACGTCAACAAATTCTACCGTCGCCGGAATGATCTTATCCGTATCGTACATTTTCGCCAAAACTGCCAAACGTTCATCCGGCACCGGCACGATGCCTACATTTGGCTCAATCGTCGCAAACGGATAATTCGCCGCCAGAGCCCCTGCGTTGGTCAAAGCATTAAACAGTGTGGACTTCCCAACGTTCGGTAATCCCACAATAGCAATTTTCAAGTTCATACTATATATTATAGCATATTCTATCATCAAAAAACACATCCAAAAATTCTGCCTGAAAACGAGAAATACAAAATTAGCTCCAGAACTATAGATTAGTTTTTTATCATTACGAAACTACAAAATAGAATCGAAAATTAGAAACGCGAATTTCCAATTTTCAAAATCTCTACGCAAAATTTCCCCGTATTTTCTTATAATCAAAACAGAGGAGGATAAAAATGAAAGAAAAATCTGAAAATAAAAGTAAAAGCAATGGTGAAGAGTTAGACGAAAATGGCTTAGAACCGGAAGCAACGAAAAGTTTTGAAGGACACCTGGCTGAACAAGGGCACTTCGATCAGCTCGAAGACGATCTCGAATCACCAAATACCGAATCGTGAACTCACTGACGCCTTCTCCGCTCCAACCATTCCGGCACCGAACCGTCACCAAACTTGATTTCGCGCCATTTTTGATTTACATCTTCGCTCGTTACATCGTAATACCGCTTATAGACCTCATCCACTCCGCCATACAAAGCTTGTCCAAAATCAAAACCAACTTTCCTCGCCGCTTCACGCACTGCGACCTCGCTTTTACCTTCAATTTCTACAAAAGTCGGCAACCACGGCCAGGTGTCAATATCAAATTCCACGCCATCAAGCGACCATTCTTCGCGCTTAGTTTCTTGCTCCGCTTTAATTCGAAAACCCAAAGTCTGCATAAAATTCACCGCCTGCGTATAATTATCGACCGTTAAACAAATTTCTTTCATACCCGAAAGTGACAATTCATCCAAACGTTTATAAGACAGAGTAATTTTATTACCCTCGTCGCGCACGCGCACAAATTCATTCTTACCAATATCAAAAACCGTCCGCTGCATCAAAGTCTCCTTTTGCAGCAACTTCGCCCCCAAATCTACCAATTGCTGACGCAACTTTTCAACTTCAATCTCGATGAAAGTTGCTTCAATTTCTGCTTGCACACTATCTTTGGCCACTTTTCTCCTTTCGACATTAGTCATTTAGCCCGACCGTTGGCTCACGCGGACATTTTTCCAAAACCTGCGCCATGGCGTCGTACTCCGCTTGCGTCACCCAAAGCCCATATTTATACTTCACCGAAATCTGCCGCGCCACATATTGACAACGAAAACTTTTATTCGAGGGCAGCCAAGTTGCCGCATCCCCGTCTGATTTACCCTGATTAGCTTTTCCATCTACCGCCAGAAGATTCAGCGGGTCAGTTGCCATCTTGTAACGTTCTTCTGCCGTCTTGTTTTGTGCACCTTTCTGCCAAGCATCCGACAATGCCACTACATGATCAATTTGCACGCCCTTGCTCAGTTCTTCTTTTGCATTAAAGACTTTATGCTCGCCAGTATAAGGTTCATCATATTCGCCAGCGACCACTGTGCATTTATTCTCCGCCAACTTCACAGTCTCACCAAACTCGCGTTTCATAATCATTTGTCGCAAACTACAACCCTCTATTTCTGGCCAACCACTATAAAATTCCTCACGATTATAACCCGTTTTCGGTGCACGTCCTTTAATTGCCAGTTTTTCCAAAACATTCACCGCCAAAAAATCTTCCGGAACGGCTACCTGCGCGCTACTAGATCCTTCTACATCTTCCGCCGCCGACTGGTAACTGGCTGGATTTTCAATAACTACCCAAATCAAACCACCAAGCAACAAAGGAACTATCAAAAGCCTACGCCCGCGATATTTTTTAATTTTTCGAAACTTATTCTGCACTACATTTTCCAACTATCAATAATACTTTCATCGTAACACAACTTTTTGCAAAAATACAGACATCAACTATTCACCATGCGGGATTTTCTTCCAAGTTACCTCCTTCTGCAAAATCGCTCGCACCGCACAGGGAATATACGTTAATAGATAAAGTGGATTAAAGAACAAGACTCTAACACGCATTTTCTTCGACAACTCCAGCTTCTCGTGGCACAAAATGTGCAACGTTACTAACCACAATATAATATATGCCAACCCAAACAAACCTAAAGTTAGATAAAGTATCTGCCAAAATTGCCCGATAATGATCAACTGAATCACGGAACCGACATAAACACATACTAAGCCCGCTAAAACCAGAATCAAAGGCGTTACTCCAATTCGTTCGCGCACAATACTGCCATAATTTTGAGCAACCTTTTGATGTTCCTTCAACTGATCCAAAAAATCACGCCGCGATTCAAAATACCCTCTAATCCAGCGGATTCTCTGATCAACTGTCTCGCAATACTTGGTTGGCTGCTCATCATAAAAAATCGCTTTTTCATTATAAAAAGTCGACAAACCATACAAAGTAGCATAGAGCGACATTTCATAATCTTCGGTCAAAGTATGAAAAGGCCAACCGCCCCATTTCTCTACCAACCTTCCATCCACATAGCAACCGGTACCAGAGAAAATCACATTTGCACCATGCTTGATCTTTTGGCGATTGCTAATCGCATTGATCATGGAAAAAGTTAAACTGGACGCCGCTGCAATCGCATTTCTATTTCCGTTTTTCGTATTACGATAGCCGGTGGCAATTTCGTATCCATGTCGATAGACCTTCAACATCTCCGCCAAATAATTCACATCGACAATATTATCCGCATCAAAAATAAAATACAAATCATAATGTTCACCCTGATGCAAAATTTCCTTCACCGCATCATCAAGCGCATAGCCCTTGCGCTGTTTTGATAAATCCTGGCGATAAACTATTCTAGCCCCAAATCTTTCCGCAATCTGTACGGTAGGATCAAATTTATTCTCCACGATCACATAAATATCTATCACGCTATTTTCTAAATTTTGCCCACGCAAACTTCGCAATAGATCACCAATCACTGCACTCTCATCACGCGCCGGAACCAAAATTGCAATTCTCGGTGATTCTAATTTCTTCGGCTCCAGCGCAATCTCATTCTTGCGCAAAACCAACAAGCCACTCAAATACATTGCAGTGCCAATTATCATCAAAAGTAGCCCGATAAGTATCATTTTCGGCCACCTTGATCTAGATGCTGCATGTTGGGGAAATATTTTTCTAAAAATTGATCATTATAGTAACAATCATACATACGACCAATCGGAGTCAAAGCCGGAACATGATTATGGCGCAAAGTTTGGCGAAGTAACGCTGTCCAGGAAATCAGCATATCGAGCAAAATAAAGGCTAACAAAACGCCAAACAAAATTTCGCCAATTCACACCGGAATTGCTTCGATTAGATGCGAAATCAAAGGATAAAAAAACTTCACCAAAATTAAACCTAAAACTCCCCAAACCAACATATAGGGTATCGTAGTCCGACCGTCAATATTCAGCCATAAATCATGATAATCCCAAGAACGCGTATGGGTGAAAAATTCTTGCAACCAACTAATCATATATTCGATCACGCCGCCCAGCAACGCGGAATATAAAAATATCTCCCACCATTTATAGGGTTTACGCACCAAGAAAAAAGTCATGGCCGCTGCACCAAAACCATAAATCACATTGAATGGACCATAAATCACTCCGCGGCGCAAACTCCAAACCGGCACTCCAGTCTCATACCATGTTTGCACAAAATGCAAAATTTCCTCGTAGAAAGACCCCAACACTGACCCAACCAAAAATACAAAGAATAACTTCTTCAGGCACAAACCTTCAGCAAACTTACTCGCACTCGCAATTTGAGTTTTTGACGGTTGGTCCAAACGCTGATGTGCCAAAGCTGTTTTATTATCTCTCTTCCGTTTCAAACTAAACCCTATATTTTCGCCTAATTCTGTTTAATCGCTCCCCTTAATTATATCAGTTTTCGAACCTTAGTTTCAAACTTCTTTCGCCTAGTCCAGTCTCCGCAACTAACCAAAGCTGCTTCCTCGACAACTCCGCGGCCAAAGACCAAATGGTACGGTCATTACATATATATCGCGCATGGCGTAGAATATTCATAATATTCTGAATTAATAATGACCTATCATACTCATGCAATACCTTCTGCACTAGATATTTCGCTTCTTCATAGCGCAAGAAACTAGTCGTGTTAACGTTGTACGCCAAAATCCGATCATGCGCGACGCTCCGATTATGCCGAAAATGATTAGTTTGAATCAAAGGCTTAGCCGGCTGCGCACGTCGGATCTCAAAATTTTTCACCCGATGTTCCACTACCGCTAAATCACCTTTCGCATCGGCAATCAAAAAATTCTTTGGCACCGCTAAAGGAATCTGCCGAAACGCTTCCAGCGCCTCAACCGTTGTGGCACAATGCTCGGCCAAATAGCGCATTAAATGCACCGACGAAAGCCCATAGCCCCACGCATCAACATATGCATAAGTCAATCCAACATACAACCCATGCTCATTAATTACGTCCTCCGGCGAAAACTTATGTACTTCACGACCAACATGGCCTGGCCACACTCCTTCGTCGGAAACCGCAAAATAACGATAAACATCGTCAAGATCTAGATCATATACTTCGAAAAACTCACGCGCTGCTGGCAACCAATCATAATTTCGCCCCACGTAGACATAACCATCCTTTTCGAAGGCGAAAATAGTGCAGCCATGTGGACGATCATTAACTCTCCGCTTTTGCGCTAACACAAACGAAGCCAAATCTTTGCGCAACAAATCATCCCCCTCCCGCCCTAAGCATTCTGCCGCCGCTCGCTTTTCTGCTACTAGTTCCGGATAATATCGTTCATAGATCTCCAGTTGATGCAAATAAGTCTCTTGATCGACCGAACTGTCAAAAACATACCCCGCCTCTCGCAAACGCTCAGCACACACCCGTCCGAAATCCTCTCGACTACCAGCAAACCTTAGCATAACACCATTATAACACAGCCAAACCAAGCCCACACAATCGTACCGCCTAAGTAAAAGTGCAAAAACAACCTTACTTCTCCGGATTATTTTACTACACCATAAGCACGACAGAACCAGGCTATCTTAATCCAACAGTACCCCCAAGCCTTCTATTTTCCAGATCCATCTGCCCCCGTTTTTATTATCGCAACCCGCAACCACCCCCTCCCCCGTGATGTCGAACTTATGCCTTCCTCCTTTCACTCTTTTCTTCATCATAACATGAAAAAGCACCACGGCAAGCTTTTTCTCGCTCTAGCGACGACTTTTTAAGCTTCGCTTAGGCTTACAGCCAAAATCCAACCAACTTTTCAAACATTTGAAAGAGTAACCCTAGCATAAAAAGCAGAAAACTCATATACATTATTATTATCTTGCGTTAGACGCTAGACTATTCTTCTAATCACGCGTCCACAC